>NZ_VFVN01000010.1:0-231214 GCF_006442185.1 Mesorhizobium sp. B2-4-1
GACTTGGTTTTCGCTATCGACGACATCGCCCGTCTCTTCGTCAACATAGGCAGCCTTGACGGGCAATCCATCTTTCCGATTCAAAATCTTGAAGTGGATTTTCGATGCCTCACTGGTTGCACCCACAAGCTTCACTCCGCACGACACGGACCCGACTTTCAGAAACCCTTTCCAAACTGCTCGTGGGGCCGCCATGCAGTCCTCCTGTCGCGCCGATCCTCGGCACAAACGTCAGCCAGATCGTTATGTTCCGCCCGCCTGACTTGGATTGCCGCCGGCGACTGTGCCTGGGTTGAGTGGGCCTGATCCAACGACACATGCTCCAAGGAAATGAGGCGCTCATGCCACCGCGGATTGAACGTCAGGCCAACGCACGATTTGGACCAGAAACTCGATTGCGATCGTACGCGATAAAAAAATCCTGCCTCACAACAAAATCCAGCTTGGAACCTTCTGAAATCGCCAAGGTTCGGACAGAAAGGCCCCGAACGGATACACGAACATGGCACGCTTCTTTTTTGATCTTACTGAAAATGGAAACGTTACTGAAGACAACGAGGGGAGCGAACTTCCCGATACGGAGACCGCTACAGATGAAGCTGTAAAGGCTTTGACCGAAATAGCGAGAGAGACACTCCCCCATGACGGCAATGAGTGCGAACTCGCTTTCATCATACGCGACGAGGAGCGACCAATAGCAGAGGCAGTTATACGGTTCGAACTTCGCCCGCTTTAAAGCGCTCCCCGGGCTGAAATCCATCGATCTGGCGACGCTCTCGGCAGGCGATCCTTGTCTGGTCGGAGAGTGTCCTGAAGCGCTCCATGTTGTTTCGGATTGCACAACTGCATCAGCCTCCACTACCATCAGAACCTCCCGTTTCGCTAGCGACTCCTCATCCGCGTATCCTATCGCGGCCTTCGACCGGCAAGTCGCCAGGCCCATTTGCGGCGTTGACCGTCTCGCTTACCGAACACCTCTGATAGGTATGTCTCATTGGGTGAGCCATTCGTGATGAAGGTCCGTCAGCGCTCCTGAGGCTGCATGGATCGAAACGCCAACCGACCAGTTAAGTGGGTCAGGTGCAGACACGGAGAGAGCTATGCGCCCAAACACCTCAGGCAATGACATGGGATCCGCCACCCCAACCACACCACCCGCGGACGGCCTCGCTCCTGCCTTGGCCCGCAACATCGAAGCAATCGTTCAACGACGGAAGCGCGATGCGAACGCTGCCACTGCGGAGCAACGCGCCGCGGGAGCAATTAGCCAGTTCGCAGGCAGCATGATGTTCGTCTATATCCATCTTGTTTTCTTTGGGGGCTGGATCGTCCTCAATATCAAGCCCGTCGGCTTTGTTCAGCCTTGGGACCCATCCTTGGTTATCCTGGCGATGATTGCATCCGTGGAGGCGATCTTTTTGTCCACGTTCGTGCTCATCAACCAGAACCGGATGGCCGCTGAGGACGATGCGAGAGCAGACCTCGATCTTCAGGTCAGCCTGCTCAACGAACACGAGACGACCAAGCTCATCAAGATGGTCGAGGAGATTGCCAAGCGCATGAATGTTGCCACGGAAGCGGACGATGAATTGAAGGAACTGAAGCGCGACGTGGCACCTGAAGCTGTTCTCGACAAGATTATGGAGGCAGAGGAGTAGAGGAGGTGTCGCCAGTATCTCACCGTGTCGATGAACGCTCGTTTGCTGTCAGCAGGGCTGGCGGGTACAAAGTAGCCGCAGACAAAGACGATCCCTTCGCACACTTGCCCCCTCCGACATGGCTCCCTGCGTCGCAGCCGCTATACCTGGCACGACATGTGTCTCGTCGGATCCATTCGGTATTCCACACTGCACCTTTATCAGCGGCCTCCCTTCGCCGCTGCCATTGCCGGCAGAAGCTGGCATTGGTCGAATTCGATCTGGCTTACATCAGCGGCCAGATCGTCGACCATCAGAAGACTGTGCAACTCCTTGAATGGGAGATCGGCTCCGGCCAGGATCCGGATGTCCAGCATTTCGCCTCCGATATTCTGCCGGCCGTACTGGAGCATCTGCAAATAGCGCGGGATATCCGCAGCAAGCTGGTGAACCCGGCATTGGCCGATGCCTCGGGCCAGAGCAAGAAGTGACCGTCGCGTCGGCGGTTAATCCGCGCGTCGACAGCCCTCTGGCCGAGCCTGCCATAGTCCGGGCGGAACCATCCTCTCCGCTCGCGGTTTGGGCAGGCAACCCAAGGGAGACCTTCATGACACAATCGCGCGATTGGTTGATACAATGGCTGAGGGACGCTCACGCTATGGAGGAGCAGGCGGAGACGATGCTCTCCGGGCAACTGTCACGCCTCGAGAGCTATCCGGAGCTCGGCGACCGCATCCGTCAGCACCTCGACGAGACGCGACAGCAGGCCTCACGCCTCAAAAGCTGTCTTGACCGGATCGGAGAGGGATCCTCCGCGATGAAAGACGCAGGCGGCAAGCTCACCGCCATGGCCCAGTCGATCAGCGGCGTGTTTGCCGGCGACGAGGTGATGAAGGGCTCGCTCGCCAGCTATACTTCGAGCATATGGAGATTGCCTCCTACATGATGCTCATCGCCGCGGCCCACGCCGAAGGGGAGGCCGAGGTGGCGCGTGTCTGTGAGCAGAATCTGCGCGAAGAGGAAGCGATGGCGGATTGGCTCAAGAGCCACCTCGCCGAGACGACGCAGATGTTCCTGTCTCGCGCCGCGGCCGACAGCGATGCCGCAAAACGGTGACGCCCAAATGGCGCGGGCGGACTTTTTTTCTGGCGATCGGGTCCGCGGGCGGCTCTTGCGCCGGCCGCTGGGTCTTAGGTCGCAGCTAAGAGCCCGCTTCTCCTCCCACAAGAGCGGACTCTTGTCTCGAGTTTATGATCGGCCGCGGATTCGTCAGGGCACGGGTGGGGCAACATGAAGCGACTTCTGTCAGATCTCGCCGCAATGGCTGAGCCCGGCTTCTGGATCGCCCTGGGGCTTTTGGCGCTGCCTTACGCAAGTGGGCGTATTCGTCCTCATTAAGACATGCCGGTGCCTCTGATCGCTCAGGCTTCCAGCCGCCCATGCGCGGACCTTAATACACCATCGTTGAGAGCACTTTCGGGTCTCACTGTCATGATCGCAAAGGGCCCACGTGACCGACGAGGTGGGGATGCATCGACCGATGAAGTTGCAGGACGCGTGTTGAGCAATCCGCTCGGTGTTATTGCGGGGTTGCTCCCATTCTTGCGCGTGGCGCACCATATTAGCCATTTGACGGGCGCAGATGCCGGTTTGCGAGGACTCGCCCACCAAGAGGCTCTAGAGTTGCGAGTGTAGTCTGCTGGCAAGCCAGTCCGATATTTTTTCGGTCAGGGGGCGCGCTTCCCATTCGCCCAAACTGATCTGCCTTGATCGCGCAAGATCCTGGCTGAACAGGTCGATCTGCGTTTTGGCAAAATCTCGGCCGTAGACATTCAGCGTGGCTTCGTCGTTCAGTCGCAAAGAGCGCTCGTCCAGGTTGGCAGAGCCAAAGCTCGTCCAGACGTCGTCGACGATCAGGAGTTTGGGATGATACATCGTTGGCTGGAACTCGAAGATCCGGACCCCAGCTTTGAGCAAGTCGCCCCAGAAGTACCGCGAGCCCTTTCGGACCAGGGGCACGTCTGTGAGCCAGTTGGGCACGATCACGTCGACTGCTACCCCTCGTTTCCTGGCGTCCAAGATCTGCTGCAGGGCAATATCGTCAGGCACGAAATAGGCCATTCCGATGCGAAGATGATCCCTGGCGGCAGCGATCGCCGCCAGCATCATCAGTTCCATGTTCTCCGAGCCATTTGGCTGCGATGACAGGATCAGCTGAGCGCTAAGCGACCCCGCAGATTCGGGGGGTGGGTAGAACTTCTCACCTTGCAATGTCTCGCCGGCCGCCTCCAACCAGTTTTCCGCGAATGCCGCCTGGAAGGCAGACACTGCGGGTCCTTTGACTTGATAGTGCGTGTCGCGCCACTCATCTGGGTTGCGGGCGTTTCCGAGCCAGTTGTCGGCAATACCGACGCCGCCGGTGAACGCGACCAGCCCGTCGACGATGAGCAGCTTGCGATGGGTCCGGTTGTTTACACGATCCAACGTATACCAATGAATAGGTCTATAGCGCTGGAACCGCACGCCGGCGCTTGTCATGATCTCGATCAGGTCTTCATCGAACGGCAGGCTGCCGACCCAGTCAACGAGCACACGGACCTCGACACCCTCCCGGGCTTTGGTTGCCAACGCGGTCGCGAACTCATAACCGACGACCCCCGACCAATAGATATAGGTCTCGAAATCAATTGTAGACCGAGCCGCATGGATTGCCTGCAGCATTGAAGGAAAGATCTCATCTCCGTTGACAAGGGTTTGTACCGCGTTTGAATCGAACAGCTGTCCTTGTGAATAACTGCTCATGCTCCTTGCAAATTCGGGATCCGACGCGTCGAATCGGTGCGGGACAAGCGTTCGCAAAATGCGTGGCTCTGGTGCCAAGTTTATGCTCAGCAGAGTGATCAGGCTGGCGATGACGGCAACGGCCACGTATTTGAGGCTCTTAAGCAGCCTTCCCCGGTTTACGCCAAACCTCACTGGGTCCGCACCCGCCCGTAGCGCCGCGAGTCCGCATGGCACATCTCAATCGCCCTGCTGTTTACGAGTGCGATGCTTTTCGATTTCCTCTGGTTCCTCATCATCGATTCTGGTGATGTTCGATGCCGAGCTATTCGTTCGCAACATCTCATCCAGCTTGGCATGGATCGCCTGCGTGTCGCGATGTTCTGCGCGTTGAATGAACAGTGTCATGGCCCAGGTGAACAGGGTCGCCGCGCCGTGCCAGTTCAAACTCGCCCTGTCGAGAAATAGCCAAAGGGCCGCGTAAGCCAGCAGCACCAGGAATGCTGCCGGCCGAGAGGTCAACGTGCCAATTGAGGTGAGCACGCTCGTGATCGGGCGATTTGCCATCATCAAGAACTTTCGACTGCAACGCGGGTTCCCATTCTTGGCCCAAGCTCTACAAACGTGCTTGAAGGTTTTGCCGCAAGCTGATCCGACATCTTGGGTGGCCACAGTTTAGGACGAAGCCGGAACTTGGTGACATGGTCGGATGCGGCGGCGTGAAGGTGTCGCTCCACGGCAAGATATGAAGCCTTCTTCATGTGTGGCGGAACCTTCGGCGTCGTGCAGCTTTACGTTCTTTAGGTGGAGATCATGAGGGGAGATGCAGCTTGTCTTCGCCGGCGTGGGTGGTGTGCAGCACGCGGGCGAGCGCTCGGTGACGCCACTGTGATGTCCGTGCGAAAAAAATGAATCGCTAGCTTGCCGCCTTCGACCCCGCAGACAGTCGTACCATCATATTGGTCCGACACTCGGCGATTCTCGGAACGTGACTACTTCCAAGTGATGGGGTGAGGTATGGGACGCGATACTACCTGACCTGAGCTTTTGAGCCCGCTTGACATTAAGGAGGTAACCGCTTGCCAGGTGAGATGATACTGCCGAACAGATCAGGTTTCGATTTATCCGTGTTGTTCAAGGTGCTGGAGCGACGGGACGATCTCACGGTCCAAGACCGGGCAGTACTTCAGGACGGCCCCTGGCGCGTGCGTGATTACGAAGTCGACGACGAAATCGTCGTGGAGCACTCCGAACCCAAGGAGAGCTGCGTTATCGTCTCGGGGATCACGGGAAGAAATGTCACCTTCGCCGACGGCAGGCGCCAGATAACGGCCCTCCACATTCCAGGCGACTTCGTTGACCTGCATGCATTCCTGTTGCACGTTATGGACCACAACGTCGTTGCTTTGGCGCCAACTCGCATGGCGTTCATCGGGCATGATACGCTGCATCGGATCACTGAGACCCACCAGCATCTGTTCCGCGTGCTGACAACGGTATTGGCGGTGGATGCCGCCATTCAGAGGGTTTGGATCGCGTGCCTCGGGCGCCGGTCCGCAGAGGCCCACCTGGCGCACATCATTTGCGAGATGTTCCTGCGTATGGAGGTCGTCGGCTTGACCCGGGAATGGTCATTCGAATTTCCTGTCACGCAAAGCATGCTGGCGGATACGGTGGGGCTGTCGGTTGTCCACCTCAATCGGACGCTTATGGCATTGCGCCGTGCTGGCCTTATCACCTGGCAGCGTAAGGTCGTGACCATCACGAACTGGGATCGCTTGGTGCGAGCCGCCGAGTTCGACGCGACTTATCTCAATCTTCGCAAAGAGCCGCGATAGAGACTTTTACTCGCGTGCTTCGTCACCTCCCAGCAGCAATGATGGCCCAAGCAATGGCGCACGGCACGCTCGGCTTGAGAGGCAGGTGGAGGACCCCAACGGGCAAATTGCCGACGCACTCCTCATCCACCTCGGCCCGTGCACAATCGTGCTGACGGATAGTGCTTCGGCCGCACGGCAGGCGATTTTCTTCAGGCTCCTCTGCTGCAATTGAACCTATCCGGGCGGCCCTCAAGCACGCGATCCGCGGTGTTCATGCACCTTGGGCTAAGGGATCTGATGCGTCTGGCGCCGATTAAAGCGGTCGGTTTGGAACTTTTCATTCCCACAAACGTTCGAAGGGGCTTGTGGGAGACGGGGTGCCAAATGAAGCAAGGGATTCTTCCTGCTCAAGTCGACGAGGTAGCCTCTCTCTCGGAGGTTCCCGATCCGATACTCACCAATGAGTTTGAGGATTTCTTCGAGAATGCCGCCATCGCACTTCACTTCGTCGGGAAGGATGGCACCATCCTGCGTGCCAATCGCGCAGAATTGCAAATGTTGGGATTCACGGCCGACGAATATGTAGGCCGCAACATTCGCGATTTCCACGCAGATCAGGTTGCTATTGGAGACATATTGGACCGCCTGTCCCGGCGGGAGGAACTTAAAAACCACCGCGCCCGGCTGCGTGCCAAAGATGGCTCGACCCGCTGGGTAGAGATAACCTCCAACGTTCGCGCATTGGGTGACCGCTTGCTCAATACCCGCTGCATCACCATCGATGTGACTGAAACGGTCAAGGCGCAGGAGCTTATCCGCGAACAGGAGCGGCGCCTTGCCATCACCTATGAGAACGCTGCCGCTGGTATTGTGGAAGCAAACGCCGAAGGCCAACTGCTGCGGGTAAATTCCCATCTGTGTGACCTTTTGGGATACACGCAGGATGAGCTGATTGGACGATCCATTTTTGACCGCACCTTTCCCGCCGATGCTGAAGCAGATCGCGAGCAGTATCGACGGCAAGTGGCTGGCGAGATCGACAGCTACACACTTGAAAAGCGATTTGTTCGCAAGAATGGATCAGTTTTTTGGGCTGTTGTGAATTCGTCGAGCGTTCATGACTGCGACGGGTCATTTCGATACGCTGTACGTGTCCAGCACGATATCAGCGAGCGCAAGCGGGTTGAGGCGGCGCTTGCCAAACGTGCCGAGGAACAGGGTGCGATACATCGATTCACCGAAATGCTGCAGCATGCGCGCACGCAAGAGGATGTGTATGCGCCGGCGCTCGATGCAATCCAACGTGCGCTCCAATGCCAGCGTGCTTCGATATTGCTGTTGGATAAAAACGGGCGCATGAAGTTTGTGGCTTGGCGTGGCCTGTCCGACACTTACCGCGTAGCGGTGGAAGGACACTCGCCTTGGTCAGCGGAGAGCCAAGATCCGCAGCCGATCTGTGTCGACGATGCACAGCAAGCGGATTTGCCGGAAGAATTGAAACAAGCGATCCGGACTGAGGGCATTGGTGCGGTCTACTTCATTCCGATCACACAAGGTGGACGGCTTCTGGGCAAATTCATGGCCTACTTCGACCAGCCTCAAGAGCACTCGGAACAGCAGATTGAAACGGGTCGGACCATCGCTCGTCAGCTCGGTTTCGGTATCGAACGCATAAAGGGCGAAATTGCTGCTCAAAGGCTGGCAGCAATCGTGGAGTCTTCCCATGACGCGATCGTCAGCAAGGATTTGAATGGGATCATTTTGACATGGAATCGCGGGGCTGAGCGGCTGTTCGGCTATTCGGCCTCGGAAGTGCTCGGCAAGTCCATCACGATCATCATCCCTCCGGATCGGCTGGGGGAGGAGCCGCTCATCCTGGGTCGGATACGCAATGGCGAAATTGTCGATCATTTCGAAACAATCCGGCGCCGCAAGGATGGGTCGCTAGTCGACATTTCTCTGACAATATCGCCTGTCCGAGACGCAGCGGGCCGTATCGTGGGCGCCTCCAAAATTGCCCGGGACATAACCGAGCAGAAAGTCGCGGAGGCAAAGGTGCGCGACAGTGAACGTCACCTTCAGGATTTGCTCGCCGCCATCCCTGCAGCAATCTACACAACCGATCAGCAGGGCAAGATCACCTATTTCAATGAGGCAGCGGTCGAACTCGCCGGCCGCACGCCGGTGATCGGCAGTGATGAATGGTGCGTCACCTGGAAGCTCTATTGGCCAGATGGAACGCCACTTCCTCACGACCAGTGTCCAATGGCTGTTTCCCTTCGTGAAGGGCGGCCGGTCCGGGGAGTTGAGGCGATTGCCGAGCGGCCGGACGGCACGCGGATTCCATTCATTCCCTATCCGACGCCGATGCGGGATGCAGCTGGAGCAATTGTCGGCGGCATCAACATGCTGGTCGACGTCAGCGAGCGCAAGCAAGCTGAGACACAACAGCGGATCCTGCTTAACGAACTCAACCATCGCGTTAAGAACAACATGATGATGTTGAAGTCCTTGCTTTCGGTAGCGGCCAGGACCAGTCAAAATTCGGAGGCTCGCAAGACGCTCGACGAGGCGAGCAAGCGAGTGGCAACCATGGCTGCGGCTCAACGTGTTCTCTACGACACCCCAGACGCATCCAATTTCAGCGCGCCACTTTTTCTCGGGGCCATTTGCGAAACGACAAAGCAGGTGTTTCCAGCGAACGTCCAACTCATTTGCGACGCCGATCCCATCCAGTTGCCCAACGATATCGCGATGCCGCTTGCGCTCATACTCAATGAGCTTTTGGTCAATGCCGTCAAACATGGATCTGCGGGCAAGGCAAGCATCATTCGGGTTGGGATCAAGCAGCACGGTCAAAAGCAGGTATTGACGGTAGAGGATGAAGGTTCAGGTTTCGATCTGAGGGCGGTGCGTCCTTCCTCGTCAGGTTTGCGATTGGTTGAGGGGTTGGCGCGACAGATTGGTGGGATTTTCGAAGTTGAGCGAGATCCGTCTCGTTGCATCGTGATTTTTTCTCAGGCTCCCGGGGAGAACGGCTTTGACCTTAAAAACGGCAATGTTTGAGACAGGCCGAACGGGGGAGTCGAACCAGCCATTCAGACCTCAGTTGGTTTTCTCCAGAGATGATGGGATTGGAGCAGAAGCGAGAATTTCCGGCAAACCATGCATCATGATCGTCGAAGACGACTACCTCATAGCCCTCGATGTCGAGGCTAGTCTTAGCGATGCCGGTTTCGTGTTGGCTGGGATAGCCAGCACAGCCGAGGAGGCGATCATAATTGCGCGCTCGGCTCAGCCTGCGATTGCCCTGATGGATATCCGCTTGCTTGGCAAGCGGGACGGAATTGACGCAGCGTTGGAACTCTACCGGGACTTCGGCATACGGTGCATCTTCGCAACCGCGCACGCTGACCGCGACGTAAAGCTTCGAGCCGAAGCGGCAAGACCACTCGGCTGGGTTCAGAAACCCTACTCTACGGCGATGCTCATCGAAGCCATCCAAAACGGTTTGCAGGAGCTCGACAACAAAGGCTGAGCGTCACAGCCGGCAGCCAGTGCTGGCGAAGCCCTGGCTTTGAATTAACGGACGTAATCTTCGTTGCTATCGCGAATTGGTACGCTCCAAGCTGGCCGGCTGATCGATTGCGACTGTACGCATACAGACCACCGGATCCATTTTGCCTGGGCCTGACAACCCAGGAGGCCTGGTATCAGGCCAATAGCATGGGCCTGCAATCATACCGGGTTTGGTTAGATACCATAGTGCCGACAAATCTCTCCGTCACTTCGACCGAAGTCCGGCTTCGGGCCGTGGCCATGGAACTGCCGAAGGGCATCGGCACACCACGGCAGCGCGATTGGCTACTCGGAGTATGTCGCAGGGATTTCCGATGTGAGCTTCTTCGGCGAAGCCGCCAAACGCTGTCTCGACATCGTGCACGCAAACACGCCCGCATGGAAGGACACCTTACGATGGACGTCGCAGAGTGGGTTAGCCAATCTCCCGACCGTCAATATCGGCCCGTGGTGGCGCGACTACCATAGATCGCTGGAGAGGCTGCACACCGGCTATGCGCGTTCGATGTCCTGCCCGTCTCTCGGCGATGTCTGCTCCAGGACTGCTCGCCCTCTTCCTGACCGCTTTCCAGACGCATGCGAAGGTGCTCCCGCTGCCCGACCTGAACGTCGCGGACCGTCAGTCGGAAAGGACCGACGCATCCGGCTCGGCTGCTAGCCGAGCGTGCGAATCGGAACCAAAGTTTGAGGAGCAAGTTTGGCCGTGAACGCCGAAGTTTGGCACAACCATCCAAGGAAGGAGAAGCCGATGAAAGCGCAATGCGGGCCGGCGGCAGTTTGCCGCTGCTTTGGTTTTGTTGAGCTTGCCGGCGATGGCCCAGACGAGCGGGACACCGGACCTTAAGCTGCCAACGCAGCAGTCTGGATCCACGCCGCCCCCCGGCCCCACCGGACATATCGACGACCAGACGCGTGAAATGATGCGCCAGATGATAGACGAGATGTTGCAGGAAAAGCTGCAGGGAGATGGCGGTCCCGAAGGAGGACCTCCGCACCGCAAAGGTTGGCACCGGGACATCGCACAAGGGCCTCGCGAGGCGGGCAGGATATCTCGAAAGGCTGATCGCATGGGGCCCCGCATGATGTACTTTGCCCGTATGCAAATAATGTTTGCGATAATGGACGCCGACGGCGATGGAGCCCTTTCGCACAGCGAGATCCAGGATGTGATCGGGCGGATATTTGACGCCGTCGACGAGAACGGCGATGGCAGGATTGACCTCGAGGAGATTCAATCCTTCTGACAGGGTCGTGGAGGTGGAGACATGCAGTAGCGCCCAAAGGGGCGCCTGGCTCCTGTTCCTGGCCGCCATACTCGCCCGACCTCAACCCGATCGAGATGGCCTACTCAAAACTCAAGGCGCACCTGCGAAAGAAGGCGGCCAGAACCTTCGACACGCTTTGCGAGGCTCTCGGCGATATCTGCCACCTGTTCGAGCCAGCCGAATGCAGAAACTTCTTCAAAGCGGCCGGATATGAGGCCGATTAATCGCGACACGCTTGAGGCAGAAAAATTGCGCGGGCGCCAAAGCTGTCCGGTCTCGGCCCGCCAAGTCCCGGGAACATGGCCGCGAAGAGGACCATTTGTTCACCTGGCCTGCGGCGGGAGGTGGCCACGCGGCCTGCGACAGCTCTCTTTTGGCATGAGAAGCCCGGTCACAGGTGCTTGAACCGCGAGCGGCAAGGACGGCTGATCAGGCGATGAGGCGGAGAGATTCGGACGTTCCCCTCAATCCGCCATGCCGGCCTCATGGGGTACTATTGCGTCGAGGATTGCGTTGTACAAACTGACGGTATCTCCCTCGATTTCTGTGCTGCTGATGCCAGCCGCTTTCGCATCCGAAACAAGTTTCTGGGTGAGTTGGGCAACCGAGCTGACATCCGCCCCGACTGTTTGCGGGATGTTGCTTGATATCCATTTGTGGAGGAAGTTGGTTCCACGCGTGCTCATCGAGAGAACAACCACCAGATGAACAGCGCGCAAGCCCCAACCACAACCGCTGAGACCGCTGTCAAAATGCCCCTGCCGTTCTCCCAGCCGGGCGGCGGCGGAGCCACCCTCTTTTCAGGCTTGGTTCGATCGTCCATTCCGCAACAAGCTGCGGAGAGATCTTAGGTTCCGCTAATCCTGTTTCGTGGAAAATAACTTGCCATGGCTGCCACATATTCAATTTTTCACTCCAGCGAAAGAACCGCCTTTTTCAGCCTTCGGCTCCGACCTGCAGGAGGTGCTAAGGCCGGGTCAGTGAGAACAGCACGCCTGGCGATTTGCTCGCGTCGGCATACCGGCGATTTCTGGCCGCGAACCGCGTATTGCTTGAACACCTGACGTCCCTAGTTGCGGTCTCTCAAAAACCTCGCCTCCCGCAGCAATGAATTCCAATCGGGGCCGATGAGCTTGATCAGGTCACGCGCCTGGCGTTCCGAGATGCCGACTTCTTTAGCCAGCCGCCGAGCAAGAAGCCGCATGCCCTCGTCTTCGCGTTCGCTGCCGTCATCTTCCATCGAACCTCCTACGGCCGAACGTGGCAGCGCTGGTTTGGTTTCGCCAGGCAAAAAAAACCGCCGGCCGGAGCAAGCGAGCGGATTGTATTGACGAATTTGGGCCGCCCTTCTTGACGAGACGCATCACCGCCACAGAACTACCAAATGACTTCAAGGATCGACGCAACTCGCGACCTAATGCTTTCGGATACCGCCGACCTAGTTGCTGCTGCAAGTGCGGCCCGGGAACTCTATGGCCCAGACGCGGCAACGGCAGTGGTCTACTGCGCCATGGAAGCACATTTCGCTGGGCGGACGGCCGATTTTCTTTTCTGGTTTGATGTTTTTCGCGACCTGATTAAGCCCAAAGCTCAATGAAGCGGCGTGAATAAAGGGCGAGGTAGGAGGCCGTTTGACCGCGCGTCCTGGCCGCCTGGAATCCGTTTGGAGAACGGCAAGGACATACTCCTGGAACTGATTGGGAATGGCCGAAGGAGCCGCGCTCGCTGGCAGCGAAGGCATCCCCCGATGAGAAGTAGCGCGGCCAACACGAAGCTCTATCGCCGCGCATCACCCGACCTGACGCCAGAACATGGACGGCGTGCCATCGATGCCCGCGGATTAACTATCGAACTACGCGGATTATTGTCGGATCAGAAGCAATGACCGCCAGAACCTGCTCGTTGCAAAAGAGGCGAAAGGCTGCCGCCTACGCAAACTGAGGAGCCCTGCAATCTGGTCGACGCCGATTACATCACGGCGCAAGCGGGGTGGCGCGAACCCGCACACTCGGATGCGGCTAGAGTTCCGGGTTTTCGGCAATTTGCTGGCGGATATCGGGAAAGGCATTGACAAGGGCCCAGCGTCCCCGTCTGGAGATGCCAGAAGCTCTTTTATAGACGCGGGTGGACGCCCGCATTGCCACAGCCCGGCCCTGTTCAGCCTGTCGTGGGTCCACTGAGGAAAACCGCCACCCGCGCTGGATCTGGTGATCCCAATTGCCGGCAAACTGGTCGATAGGGTTAAAGCTATGGCGCAGCATTGTTGGATATCGCCCGCCGATTTAACCCGGGCCGCGTCTGACACTTAGCTGACTGCGCGCAGGCGCCGAGACCGAACAAAGAGTTGTAGTCCCTCGGAATCCAACGCATGGCCGAAGGCATGGCCTTGCAGTATGTCGCAGCCCAAATCTCCAAGCATCCGTGCGTGCTGCATCGTCTCGACACCTTCTGCTATAATCTCGATACCCAGGGACTTGCCGATCTCAATGATCGACGACACAACCTGCCTTCGTTGCGGAGATTTGACGATTGGAATGATCAGCTGCCGATCTATTTTCAACCGGCGGGGCTGTAGCTTGAGCAGGCTGACTATAGAGGCATAGCCCGTGCCGAAATCATCTATCTCTATATCGATGCCGAGTTCCTTTATTTGATTGACGTTCCATGCAACCAAATCATCGCTGCCATCCAGGAAAATAGACTCAACAAGCTCGAACGAAACCGTTCCCTTTTTGATATCTAATTTTCTTAAGCTCTTTATGAGTTCTTCGTCATGAAGACGTCGCGCGGAAACGTTGACCGATACCCGTGGTATATGGAGATTTGCATTGGACCACTTTGCAAAATCTGAAAGTGATTGATTCAGTATGGATCGATCGATCATCGAGACGACATTTAACTCGTCGGCAATCCTTAGGAAGGCATCCGGCGCTAAAATTCCCCGCTTTGGGTGTCTCCATCGCGCAAGCGCCTCGACGCCGACGATTTCGAGGGTTTTTGCATTAAATTGAGGCTGGTAGAAGGCTATGAACTCATTGCGCTCCAGGCCGCCGAGAACTTCGTCGGCAATCCGCTTCGTGTCGACGATCTCGCTTTGCATCACCTCGGTGAAGAAATCATATCGGTTGCGCCCACGCGTCTTTGCCTGGTAAAGCGCGATGTCGGCATTCACCAGCAGATGCTTGCCTTCGATGTCATTGTCGTTCTCGACTGCAATCCCCACGCTAGCACCAAAGCGGCAGCGGTGGCCGTGGTAGTAAACAGGTTCGCTCATCTTGCTGATGATGTCGTCAGCCAGCAGCCCCAGTTGCTTAGTATGCTGCACAGTGCACAGGACCACGAATTCGTCGCCGCCAATACGAGCGACGAAGCCGCCCTCCCCTACCTTGGATCGCAGCACGGTAGATGCGTGAACCAGCATCGCGTCACCCGCGGCGTGGCCAAGTGTATCATTGATGTGCTTGAACCGATCGAGGTCGATGTGAAGCAGGCCCACATGACCGCAGTCTCGCCTAGCTTTTGCTACGAAGTCTTTCAGTACCTGGTCGAGGTAACGACGGTTGGGCAAACCCGTCAGAGAGTCGTGAAGTGCGATATGCTCTATGCGCGCCTTGGCAGACTCGAGTTCTGCATTTTTCGTCTCCGACAGCTGTTTTGCGCGAACCAGGTCGCTGTTGAGCAGGACGTCGGCCGTTACATCCCATTCCGCGCCAATCATCTTGGGCGTCTCGTTTGGGGCTTGGTATATGGTGGCCTTGGATCGGACGTAACGAATTTCACCACCTGGACGGACAATCCGGTACTCCGACGAATATGTTCCGCCGCTGGCCACAGCACTGTTGAAATCTGCGTTGGCGCGGGCCAGATCCAGGGGGTGAATTGCGCCCGCCCAATCCGAATAGCCGCGAGGACCTCCATCGCTGGGCTTGCCATATATTTCGTTCACGCGATCATCCCACGACAGGTCATTGGTCGCGAGATCATGTTCCCAAACGCCAATGGCTGACGCCTCCAGAGCAAGTTCTAGGCGTCGGGACAATCGACGCAGTTCCGTATAATTGCGCTGCCTTTCACTAAGCAGCCGACCTGCTACCAGGAATGGGATCAGGATCAGCGCCCCGGCCGCGGCCATGATGGTACGCAAGAGCCAAGCGTTGCTGGGGGTCGAAGGCCAGCCGTTTTTGGGGACGGCTGCGATCTGCCACGAACCGGACGGAAGCAGAACTTCGGCCGTCACCGGATTGCTTTTGCGGATGTCTGCAGAGCCAAAAAATTGAACTCCGCTTGGGCCAAGGGCATCTTTCCCTATGAGCGCGATATCAATCCCGAGATCATCGTCAAACAGGCCGCTCGCCTTGTAAAGGCGCTGCACATCGACGACCGCGGATATGATGCCCCAAAATCTTTCACTGTTGCCCGCACTCGACACGAAAACCGGAAAACGGCCGATGAAGCCCTGGCCTCCTTGCTTCAGGTCGACGGGGCCGGCAAGAATCAACTTGCGCTCGTCTCGCGCCCTTAGCGCGGCCTTGCGTTGCCAATCATCCTTGCGGTAGTCGAGGCCCATCGCCTTCTCGTTGCCCTTCAGCGGATACAACAAGGAAACGACCAGATCGGGCGCGCCGGCAATGTTGTTCAATTGTGAGTTTTCGCTGAACAGGTTTCTCGCGAGAGAAGCAAAGCGTTGCTGTCCCATATAGGGTTCCGTCACGACCGTCGCGACCAGTCCATGCACAAGTTGGAGGTTTCCGCTGATGTTACCTTCTAGCTTGGCGCGAATTAGATTTACCTTGACCAGGACATCCGCGCGGGCGGCTTGGTCCGAAACGATTTTGTTTTGATGGTCCGCATACGCTGCGCTGATGGCAATAACCAAGACCGCCATGGCGGCCGGAATATTCACCGAAGAAAAAACGGCATCCTTCATCCCGCCGAACCTAGCGCCGAAAAGGGGCAATGGGGTCGAACTCCCTGTGTGGTTCCGGTGTTCGGATGGACTCGTGCTACAATACTAGCGTTGATTGCTTAATTTTAGACTTCACACTTCTGAAAACTTTGCACTTCCGACGGTGATGTCATCTCGGGTCGACGCCGGTCCCCTCGACGTTTTCACGCTGCCGACGACACCGATGACAACACTGATATTGATGGGAATCGTCGACAAGCGACTTCGTCACCTGCCCTGACCGCAATCAGAGAAGACAGGCGAAACGGCTACAAACGGCACGAACCTGGGCTGCTGCCAACCCCTTACAAGCCGCGCTACACGGCGCGGCTGGCCTATACGCAAGATTTAGAAACGGCTACGCTCAAGCTGAGGGCGTTCGCCTAGCAAACCAGATCGCCGTCGAAAGCCCGACCAGCCGGTGCTCGGCAGGCGGGTGCCTTCGACTGCGCGTCGTAGCAAGAGCCCTGTGCTCGGAAAGAATCCTGACCGCAGGCGACAGTCGTTTAAGCGGGATCATACCGTCACATGGATTTAGGAGCAGCGAGATATGGGATCATACCGACGCTCCGCTTCGTCGCGCCGATGGAATAGGCCATCGGAATCCTGGGAGAGTTCTTTGGCAAGCCGTACATATTCTTGCCGGCCCTCACCGCAAATGAAAAGTGCTGCCACGAAACCGTGTCATGCTCATTCAGAAAATCGAGCGTGAGCCCAGCTGAAATCAGGGCGTTCACGACATCGCTGATGGGATGAATCCACTCATAGTAGCGAGGATGCTTCAAGCGCCGGTCGTCGCCGGTATAGGTAAGTTCCTCGTTCCAGGCGAGCGGCTGAGCTATGGGCGTTCGCCAGTCGTGCTTCAACTCGAGTGCCGCGGCCTTGCGATCACACTGGAACATTAACGGATGGCCCTCAGCCATATAGAGCCGACCGCCGGGTCGCAGGAGATCGGCAACCACTCGCGCCCACCGGCCCACGTCGTCGAGCCAGTTTACCGAACCCCAAGTCACGTAAGCGACGTCAAAGGCCCGGCCAAGCGCTTCGACTGCCTCGAATAGCGGCGCTTCCACGAAGCGCACATCAGTGCCTGCCTTGGAAGCGAAATCCCGCGCAGCGGCGATGGCAGTCGGTGAAAAGTCGAGGCCGGTCACGCTGCGCGCGCCGAGATTTTTCAAGCTGATCGTGTCGAGCCCAATGTGACATTGTAGATGGATGATATCCTTGCCGACAATATTACCGAGCTCGCTCGTCTCAAGCTCATAGAGATTGGATCCCCCTGCCAGCACGTTTTCGATCTGGTAGCTGCCCGTTGTGTCAGTCGAATGCAGTTCGGCCCGATCATCCCAATTAAGGCGGTTCGTACCCAGAAACGATTCCACACCCCCTCCGATCGTCAGCGCTTGCTGATGCTTGGTAAACAAATGCTTAATATCTTTGCAGCGAAAGGGCCGTGCGTCAATCTGAGGTCGGCGGACGATGTGCCAGTTCGCGAAGCCTATAATCGCGGAGACAGCGGCGGGGTCTGAGGGAAGGTGTAGGTTGCTCGAACTGAGTTGATGATGATACAAAAGCAGGCAGTTGCCGACCGCTCGCCTGGCAGTAGTTCTGCAAGCTCGGAAGAGAGCGCCAGCTGCATGCTTAACGAGGGAACAGTTTCCGCTCGTCTGCGACGACCCGCGCGGACCTGATCGGATCGGGTCGGTTTGCCTCATCAACAGCCCATCTGAGTGCCCCTCATGCCAACGAGCATCACATGATCGATTTCGGCAAGTCGGCAACGGAAGTGCTCGGATCTGAACGGGCAGCGTAGGCACGGTTCTCGCCGCCCGTCGATCAGCCCACGCTACCAGAGCTCCAACGGCGATCGCGGTTTACAGCATCGTTAACTCGCCATCGACCACGTATTGCCTGCCGGTCACATCTGCAGCAGCATCCGACAGCAGGAACCACGCGAAGGCTGCGGTCTTCGCCTTCTGGGTGGGCCGAGAAAGTCGGCAGCATCCCCGGAACTTGCACTCAGCATGTCGTCTCGGGAACACGAACCCCGGTTCCGCAACGCGAGCCCAGTTCGTCCCCGCGGCTACCAACCTCTACCCTGGCACGCCCCACGGCGGCATGCGCATCCCCTGAAACCTATGGTGCTCGCAGGTTCGGCATCGCAGTTGGGGAATTGAATATTGCCAAGTGAAAGGTCGTGCCGATCTGCCGGGTCGGGGGTGCCGAGGGTGCCACATCTCTTAGATAGAGAGGTCGATCCAGGCGGCTGCAACCGCGGTCTGCTAGTGGCGTCCGTCAAGAACCATGCGAGGCATGGCCGGGCCTCGCCTTGATTCCCGAGCCCGCCTCGCCATTTTGTACCTGCGTCGTGCCCTGACTTCATCCTCCGCTTGCTTGCGCGATATCTCCACCGTACCGAGCAGCATCTTTTCTGGCATGCGATTGTCGTTTGAATTTCGAGTGGCCGCCATATTGGTTCTCCGTTGTGGAAGCGGAAGTGTTCCCTGCGGCGCGGGATCGATGCCTCGGGAGCACTAGTTGACCACCGACGAACAAGATCGGGAAACAGAGCCGCGACGTGGCTGGTGGCGGCAGATCCAGGGCGGGCATATCATAGTTAAATGACGGCGCAGGAGCAGGATGCGATGGGGGTGCTCAGCGGCTCCCCTTAAGCTGCTGAACAAACGCATCGGCTTGCGGAGGACCACAGCATGCGCATGCATCATCCAGCAGACATCGCCATTTATCCAACCGATCTCGAACTGCTGCAGCGGGTTCTTATCCAGTATTGTTCAGAGAGACGGTGCAGTTTGGATTCCGCCATGGCCAACGACGCAGCATGTGAGCTGATGGCGCTGTTTCAGGCCGGCATCGAGGACGAAGGCGAACTCGAACGCA
Organism: Mesorhizobium sp. B2-4-1; assembly: GCF_006442185.1. Classification (NCBI taxonomy): domain Bacteria; kingdom Pseudomonadati; phylum Pseudomonadota; class Alphaproteobacteria; order Hyphomicrobiales; family Phyllobacteriaceae; genus Mesorhizobium; species Mesorhizobium sp. B2-4-1. The sequence goes on from NZ_VFVN01000010.1 coordinate 18,926, forward strand.
TCATTTCCCGTCATGACATGCCGCTTCGGATGGTGGGGTAGGTGCCCTCCTGCCCGTGTAGTGGGCATGCTGTAGGGTCCAGGCCGCACCGCGCGGCTAGCAGGCTTATCCCACCCGCCCCCGCAACAAGGGCGCCGGCCACCTTGGCTCGGCACCGGGTGCGAGCAAATTGTTTGCTAAGAACAGCCATACATCGAGCCTCGGTACCGGGTAGCCTCAATCCATAGTGCGAGGGCAATAGCTGGCGACCGCCCCTTAACTTCCAAATCGCGACCTCGATAGCCGCCAGCCGCGATCCATACTGTCTTTGAACGCTGGTAGATTGTAACGCCCCGTGCGCTCGCCCAAGCGCACAGGTCTGCAAAGTCTCGCTTCATGATTTCCCCACACGCAGCAATCGGAACGCTATAAACTGCGAAGGTGGAGGTATGTTCCACGATGCTAAAAAAGCCCGCCACCTTTCGGCGGCGGGCAATCAGCGGGAACACAGCACTGAATGGGAACAGTGCGAGGGTCCAACATCGCCAGCTCGAAATCGTTCCATGCTTCGGCAGGGATCATATAGCGGTTGCTTGACGAACTTGCCGACGTTCGCCGGAAGTCAAGGATGCCGCTGCGCTCCGCGCGCTTTCCTAGCGGATGAAAGCATAACCGCTAGGCTGCTATGCCAATGACGAGCCCCTTGCGCCGCAGATCGTCGATCTCTGCTTCATGTCTTGGCCGACGCGTTCATTTGCCCTGGCGTTGCCTATTCCACGCCTTGCTCCGACTCAACGCCGATTGCGTCGCCGTCACATAGACCGCACCATGATCCCAATTGTTCGTCTTGTGGGGAGCTTTGACGATGGCCTCTCGGTTATCCCTGTCTTTGTCCTTGCGGGCGCAGGTCTCGGTATATCGGGCGTGAACAGGTGTGAGGCCTGTCGCGTCCGCCAGATCCACTTGGGTAATCGGGAATTCAAAATTCTCGTCAACAATGTCGCCGAAAGCCCGCATGCGCACGAAAATTTCATATATCAGAAATCCAATGCGCGAAAAGGCGTCGCGCCTTCCCTCATCGATAATGCGTTCGCGCAACAGCCCTTCGTCCTGAAGCGTGTTCCACCAGAAGGCGAGCGCGATACTAGGGCGGTCGAGAAGCAGTTCCTTCATGCGGGTGCCTGAGATCGGCAAGGCCGGCGTTAAGGGGCACGCAGTGACGAAGCAGGACCTGAAGTTCAGCCAGCGAGATTCGCCGAACAACTTTTCGCGACGAGAGAGGGGGCTGGCAACCCTCCACGGCGGCAGTGCCTACTTGCGGATGATCCAGTTTATCAAGGCGGGTTCGATCTGTTTGCGGTCGGTAAATTCCACGATCAGGCTTGTAGCCAGATCGCGCCATTTGTCTTCCGGCACTTTGGTTTCCAAAACCAGTTTTTTGAACACTTCGCGCAGAATGTCGCAATCAAATGCGGAGATGTCGCTCGGTGCCTTTGCCGCCTGCCCGATAAATTCGGAGCACGATCCCGGCTGGCGATCTTTCTGCTGCTCATGAAGGCGCTTCAAGAGTTGGCGCGAGGCTTCGACGGCCTTCCGGGAAAAGCTCAGGCTCCGGTGAAGTTCGTCAATCTCCAGTCCGGTACGCCGAACACTCAACCGCGCAGCCTCGACCAGCATTCGAGTGGTATCTGTTTGCGTGGCCATCATCGCCATTCCTCCCCAGCGATGTTTGTCCAGTCTAGGCACATTTGATGGGTCACTTCAATGCCGACGCCGGCGGAATTCTTGGGTGCCGGCCTGTAGGATCTTGAGGACCAGCCGTTCTTCGTCAGCCATGTCGCTTGGCAGTCAGCCATTCAGAGCGGGGCCGATTGTATGGACGGGCAGCATGATCACCATCGAGCCTGTCGTTTGGGCTACAACGGCTTGCCGAAAACAAGGAACACTCACCAAAACCGCTGCGAACACAAATCATGTACCAGGCTGCCGGCCAAGCCACCATATTAGTACCCGCCACATGAAGCGGGTACTCAATCGACCGGCGATGAAGGGACTGGTGATCGGCGGTCGCCTTACTAATGTGACCTCGCCTGCGTTGTTTCACGCTTCAGACCTTTGCGCTTCGGAATCAGACTTTGGTAGGGTTTGGGCGGTCCGATTCAAACCACCTGGCAAGGCGCGCCAGATGTCGACCCCAGGCGGTCACGAGCGATGCCACAGCTATCGCGATTCTGGCGACCTAAAGGCGCCAATCCCCACAAGTTTCCGACGACAAGGCTATCACGTTACGAAAATCCCCGTTCAGCCCGAACCCGAACGGGGCGTGCATATTTGCTGCCACGCCAACCTGGCAATGGATTTGAATGGCAAGCCAAACCATACCGAGGACGGTCAGCGTGCGCGAGACGCCGTCCTGAATTCATGCAAGCCAGAGAAGTGGTCAGCGTCGTGAAGCGGCCGGCCTAGCGTACGTCTCCGAAAGCGGGCCTCGGCTTTACGTGTTCGCCAGACGAATGGCGGCGACCGATAGCGGCGGCAGCGCAATTTTGAGGACCAAGCTACCGGCCTCGCTCTTGCTCGCGACCGGCTCGCTGCGAAGCTCCGAAAGATGTTTGAGTCTATCCACGGTCGGCGCGTCGAGATATTCGGGTTTGCCCATTTCTTCCCAGCGGCGCTTGGCGTTGGCGTGCTCGGCGTCGATGCGTTGCACGCAAGCCGTGGTCGCAGTCGACGCGGCTTTCAGCGTGAACAACACCTCCTCGGTCTTGATCGGATGGCGCGGCAGGGCGAAATTCGTCAGTATCAGCGTAGACGCGCCGTCGCCGCGGACGAACCAGGCGTCGACCGTCTCGTGAGCGCCCTCGACCGGCAGCATCTCGGTGCCAGCGCCATGCAGCAATTGAAAGGCACGATAGGCCGGCTTGGCGATGCCGTGGATGTTCAACAGTCCGAACCCGCCCTGGAAGGGCAGCGAGGGAAAATAATTCTCCTCGAAAATATCGGAGAAAGTCCAGTAGCTGTATCCCTCAACCAGTCCGTTCGCTTCCAGAACGGTCTTGACGATGAACGCGGCGGCATAAGGGTCGTCATGCAAGGGATCGCGCGGGTTCGAGGAGGTGCACCATTCGGTATAATAGAGGGGCACGTCGCCCGCTTGCTTGCGCGCGCCTCGCGCCTCGTCGCGCAGGGCGCTGCGTTTGCTGGCGGCGAGCTGCGCTTCGGTGTCGTCGCCTGGTTGGCCGAAATCGTCCGTCGGGTAATGGTGCGTGCTGACGAAATCGGCGGGCAGGTCGCCGGTCCGGCAGAAATTCAGGAAATCCTCGATCCACGCGTTATCGGCCGTCGCCGGACCGCCGACCCGCAACAGCTTATCGACGCCTTTGATGGCTTCGGCGGTATAGCGATAAAGCTCGAAATAGTCGCTTTGCTTGCCGCTGCCGAAGGCGGTCAGGTTCGGCTCGTTCCAGACCTCGAAGAACCATTGGCGCACCTCGTCCAGGCCGTAGCGGCCCACCCAGTGGCTCACCAGTTTGCGGATTAGCACCGCCCATTGCGCGTAGTCCTTCGGCGGCGTGACATTGGCGCGGTAGTGAAAGGCGGTCTTGTCGCCGGACGCCAGGGCGACGGGCATGAAGCTCAATTCGACGAACGGCCTCATACCGATCGAGCGCAGATAATCGAAGATGAGATCGGCGTTGAAGAACGAATAGAACAATGTGTTGCCCTCGCCGATCAGCGTGCCCATCTCGTCGCACAATATGCCGTGGAAGCGGACATAGCGCATGCCGAGCTCATCATGCGTCCGCTTCAGTTGCGCCTGCCAGTCTGCGCGCAGGCCGAGCGTGGCGTGCCCACTGCCGATCGTGTGTTCCCAGAAATGCGGCAGTTCCGTCGCCAGTCCGTTCAGGTCACATGAAAATGTCGCCGTCATGTAAGCCGCTCCTATCCGCCACACGACGCGCGTTGGCGATGATTGTCAGTGTGGGATTGACCACCGCGATCGAGGGAAGAAGCTCGCATCGCCGACCGCCGTCCATTCCGATCAGCCGTTGGTCGAAAAGCCAGGAAAGAGCGTCATGCCGCCATCGACGAAAAGCGTGGTACCGACAACGTAGTCGGAATCGTCGGACGCCAGCCAGACGGCTGCCCGCGCGATGTCTTCCGGCAGGCCGATCCGCCCATACGGAATCAGCGTCAGCAGGCCCTTGAGCGCTCCGGGCGTATCCCAGGCGGAGGTATTGATGGGCGTGCGTATCGCACCGGGCGCGATGGCGTTGACGCGGATGCGTCTGGGGGCCAGCTCCTGCGCCATGCTTTCCATGAGCAGCTTGATGCCGCCCTTGGAGGTGGCGTAGTTCGCATGGCCTGCCCACGGGATTTCCTGGTGCACCGAACTCATGCAGATGATCTTGCCGGCCGCGCACGAGACGGACGGCACCACGCCGCGCCGCAGGAACTCGCGTGTCGCAGCCTGGGCGCAAAGGAACTGGCCGGTCAGATTGACGCCGAGAACGTTAGTCCAGGTCGCCAAAGGCATGTCAGCAAACGCCGAGTCGCGTTGCAGGCCGGCATTGGCGACAAGGATGTCGATGGTGCCGAACTCGCGCATCGTGCGCTCGAACATGTCTCGAACCTGGTCTTCCATCGAGACATCGGCCATGTGGGCGATCGCCTTGCTGCCGGCCCGATGGATCTGGTCCACGACGGCGTTCGCGGCGTTCTCGTTTTCGACATAGTTCACCACCACGTCGGCGCCCGCCCGGCCAAGCGCAACGGCAACGCTCTCGCCGATGCCTGAATTAGCCCCCGTTACGATGGCTTTCTGCCGCGCCAGAGGCTTGTGATCGGACATGGAGAACTCATTCGAAAAGAAGCTCGCCTGGAACTAAAATTATCGCCACTGCCAGGTCAGCCGGCTCCCATGAAACGCAACCGCGGACCAAAAGGTCCGGCTGGCGCCATTACAATGCGGTAACGCGCAGGAACATGAATGTGATCGCGGCTTGCGAACCAATCCAACGCTCCAATGTAAGACTGAGTCGGGAGCGCGCCGATCGCGCACTTCAGCCGGAGCCCGAAGAAAGCATCCGACGCCCGCTATCCTCGCCACGTTCCCTGTGCGCTGCCTGTTGGGCGTGTTGTTTCTGTCTTTCAGCGCGCCGGACACGGTGCTGAAGTTCAAGCGGGCGATCGATCAGACGGCGAAACTTGTCTTGGCATCGACCATTCGGCGACCGCCGTTTCCAGCAGCGCCGGGAGCGTCACGCTCTACGAGAACCTCGGCCTGTCGTGCCAGCCCGTTCCTTCAGCCTGGGCGCCACCCCGTTTGCTCGGTGTGAACCGTCCTTCTCATCCTCAACCCTCCTGTAGCTCCCGCAAAGCTCTCCGTCTTTTCGATCCAGCGAAGACCGCTCGGACCCAAAGCCGCCTCGTGAGGCAATCTTCCTGGCCGCACAACCGCGTCTTGTGGTATGAACAAGAACATCATCGGTTTCCAATCTGACAGTCGGACAAAGGGAGTTGAATGATGTCCATCAAAAGCAAAGTTTCTCGCCGCCGGTTCCTCGGCGGCAGCGCCGTCGCCTTGGCGGCCGGCACGTTGGGGATACCGTTCGTGCGAACGGCACGCGCGCAGGTGGCGACCTTCAAGGCCGGTGTCATCACCTCGCTGTCGGGCGAGAACATACTCGGTGGCAACCTGACCAAGCGCGGTTACGATCTCTGGGCAGAGGCCATAAACGCCAAGGGCGGCGTCGAGGTCGCCGGCCAGCGTTTCAAGGTCGACATGTTCTACGGTGACGACCAGAGCAACCCGGCGACGGGAGCCGATGCCGCCGAGCGCCTGATCGTGCAGAACGAGGTTGATGTGCTGTTCGGCCCCTACACCAGCGGCTCGACCATCGCCGTGCAGCCGATCTGCCAGAAGTACCAGGTGCCAATGATTTCCGGCTCCGCGGAATCGCCAAACGTCTGGAAGGCCAAGCCGGAATTCAACTTCGGCATCATCCCGGCCGTCGACACCACCGCAGGCAAGTCGCTGGCCGTACTGGCGAAACTGTCCAACCCAGCGGCCAAGACGATTGCAGTGATTGGTGTCAACGAGCCCTTCTCGAAGGAAACCGGCGAAGGTTTTCGCGACGGGGCCAAGGAAGCCGGACTGGAACTCGTCGCCTACGAATTGGTACCGGCCTCGGGCGACCTGACCCCGGTCATCTCCAAGATCGCAGCGCTCAACCCCGACATCGTCGCCGTCGGCGGCCATGAGGAGCCGCTGATCAACGTCGTCAAGACCTCGAAGTCGCTCAACTTCCGGCCCAAGGCGCTGATAATGCACTATGGCGTCACCGACCCGGCCTTTGCCCAGGCGCTTGCCGCTGACGCCGACGGCACCTGCGGCGTCTCCGTGTGGCTGCCATCGGTGCCGTACAAGGACGACGTCTTCGGCACCGCAAGGCAGTTTGCCGAGATGGCGCAAAAGAAGTCTGGACACGAGCCCGACTATACCGAAGCGGCCTGCGCGGCCAGCGGACTCGTTTTCGGCGATGCCGTCAAGCGGCTTGGCAAGAAGCCGGCGCTCACGCCCGAAGACAGGGTGGCTCTGAAGGACGCGATAGCCGCCACCGACATCCAGACCTTCTATGGGCCGATCAAGTTCGAGAAGGAAGGCAACCACTACCACGACAACGTCCAGCCGGTGCCGGTGCTGATCCAGATTCAGGGTGGCAAGACCGTGGCGGTGGGGCCGAAGGAAGCCGCGGCAGCAGACCTCACCTACCCGCTGCCGGCCTGGAAATAGGCGGTTTTGGACAGGGTGTGGGCGGCCTCGTCGCCATCACTCTGCCAGGCGGAACCACGGTTGCGCGTGCGCGGAAAATGACGGACCATGCCGTTGAGCGCGCTCGCCTCGCCATGGCATTCCCGCTCTTTCGCTTGCCTACTGAGGGACGGTTTGCACCTTGGATCTTTTCCTACAGACCTTGCTGAACGGCCTTCTGATCGGCGGCGTCATCGCCACCTTTACGATCGGATTCCAGCTCGCTTTCGGCGTGCTGCACGTCATCGATTTCGCCGTGGGCGGCTGGGTCGTACTGGGTGGCTATCTCGGCTACTACATGGCCGCTGGACTGGGCGTCGACGGATTCCTTGCGATCCCGGTCGCCTTCGTGCTGTTCGGCGCCATCGGCTATCTGATCGGGCCGATCCTCTACAATGTCCGCAACAGCCGCACGGCGCGGCCGGAATTGATGGCGCTGGCGCTGACCTTCGGATTGTTCACGCTGCTGCGCGGCGGCATGCTGACCGCGTGGGGCTTCAATACCCACAGCGTTCCGACGGCCTTGAGCGGCGAGAGCCTCGCCGTCGGCCCGTTGACGGTGCCGCTGATCCGCGTGGCGGCGGCGGTGTTCGCGGTCGCCATCGCCAGCGGACTGTTCATATTCCTCTACCGCACCCGCTATGGATTGGCGATCCGAGCGACGGCCGAAAACCGGCAGAACGCGGCGCTGATGGGCGTCGACATCCGCCGCCTAAGCGCCAATGTTTACGGACTCTATGCAGGCATCACTGCCATGGCCGGTGTGTTGATGGGTGCAATTTTTTCAGTCAATCCGGAGGTCGGCCTGCGCTATACGCTGTTCGCATTCTTCGTGGCTGTGCTTGCCGGCTTAGGCTCCGTCGGCGGTGCCCTTGTCGCCGCGCTGCTGCTCGGCGTCATCGAAGCCTTCGTTGCGACCTATGTCGGGTCGAGCTATTCACTGTTGGCGATATTCGCCACGCTGTTCCTCGTCCTGCTCGTATCCCCGCGCGGGATCCTGCGGCACGGCTTGTGAGACCGGACATGAACCCACGCTGGGCCGGCGTCCTCCTGCTGATCGCGGTGATCGGCGTGTTGGCGCTGCTGCCGATGCTGGTCAACAACTATTGGCTGCGTATCGCCACCGGCGCACTGATGTGGGCGGGGCTGGCCTGCTCTTGGAACATACTTGGCGGCTATGCCGGCTACATCAATTTCGGCCATTCGGCCTTTTTCGGGCTCGGCGCCTACGTCACCGCGCTGCTGATGGGCGACAAGCTCGCCTGGCCCTTCTTCGCCACCGTCCCCGCCGGTATGGTTGTGACAGCGCTGTTTGCCATCATAATCGGAGCGCCGACGCTCCGCCTGCGTGGCGCTTATTTCGCCATAGCCACCTGGGCCTTCGCCGAGGTGCTTATCCAGTTCGCCTCGGTGATGGACTTCACCGGCGGCATCGGCGGAATTGGACTGCCGCCGTTTCTCGATGAGCGCTTCTTCTACTTCGCCATGTTCGCCGCAGCGGCGCTGACCTACCTAATCACCTGGGCGCTGTTCGAGCGCTCACGTTTTGGGCTGAAGGTCAAGGCGCTGCGCGACCACGAACTGGCGGCCGAGGCAATGGGCATCAACACTTCGCTGGTCAAGCTGCAGACCTTTGTGCTCAGCGCCGTCACCGCCTCCGTGTTCGGCGCGATCTTCGCCTACTGGGTCACCTTTATCAATCCGAAGAGCGTCTTCGGCGGCGACATCACCGACCAGATGGTGGTCATGGTGCTGCTGGGCGGGCTGGGCAGCCTGTGGGGGCCGGCACTGGGCGGCGTGGGGCTGTTCGTCGTCAACCGGCTGATCTGGATGTATTGGGGCGACACCGCCTTCTATATCGCCATATTGGGCGCGGCCATCGTGCTGGTGGTGCTGTTCATGCCGAACGGCATCGCCGGCCTGTTTTCGACGCGCGCCGCCAACTCCGGCGCCGTGCTGGACAAGGCGGTCGGCAAGCTGATCGGCGGTGACCAGGGAGGGCCCAAGTGAGCGTGGCCGACAGCAGAACGGCTGCCGGCGACCCTATCCTCGTCGTGCGCGAACTCTACCGCCATTTCGGCGGCATCAAAGCCGTCAACGGTGTCTCCGTGGATGTCGCTCGGCACGAGATCGCCGGCCTGATCGGGCCTAACGGGTCGGGCAAGTCGACACTGTTCAGCCTGGTATCGGGCGCGGTCACCCCTGATCGCGGCCAGATCCGCTTCGACGGTCACGAGATCGGCGGCCGAAAGACTCACGTTATCGCGCGGCTGGGGCTTGTCCGCACCTTCCAGATTCCGGCCATGTTCGACAATATGACCGTCATAGAAAACCTACTGGCAGCAGCGGCCGAGGGCCATTGGCAGGGCGCGCGTGAACGGGCGGCCGAAACACTGGCGCTGCTGAAGCTGGACCATGTCGCCGACAATCGCGCCTCCGACGTTTCGGGCGGCCAGCAGAAACTGCTGGAGTTCGGGCGCGTCATCATGCGCCAGGCCTCGCTCATTCTGCTCGACGAGGTGACGGCGGGCGTGCATCCAAATATCCGGAATATTATCGTTGAGGCCATCGCGCGGCTGCGCAAGCGCGGCGTCACCTTCCTGATCATCGAGCACGACATGGAGATGGTGCGCAATGTGTGCGACCGCATCATCGTGATGGACGCAGGCCGTGTCGTGGCTAGCGGCTCGTTCGACGACATTGTTCGCGACTCGGAAGTCATGCAGACCTATCTGGGGCGGCCGCAATGAGCGCCACGCTCACGGCAGAAAACATCGTCACCGGCTATGGCAAGCAGGAGATCGTCCACGGTGTCTCGCTTAATGCGGAGGCTGGCAAGATCACCTGCATCTTCGGACCGAACGGGTGTGGCAAGTCGACCTTGCTCAAGGCCATTGCCGGCGCGCTGCCGGTGTGGAGCGGCAGGGCGAGCCTGGGCGATACAACGCTCTCCAACCTTGCCGTTCATGAGATAGTGCGCGAAGGGCTCGTGCTGATGCCCCAGGGCGGCGGCGTGTTCCCACGCCTGACGGTGATGGAAAATTTGCGTATGGGTGGCTACGCCATCGCGGACCGCCGGTTAGTCGAGCAGCGCATCGAGGCGCTGATCGAGCAATATCCCTCTTTGGCGCGGCGGCGGCGCACCGCGGCCGGTTCGCTTTCAGGCGGCGAGCAGGCAATGCTTGCGCTGGCGCGAGCGCTGGTCTCGCAACCGCGCTTCATTCTGCTCGACGAGCCTTCCGCTGGACTATCGCCGGCCATGGTCATTGAGACGCTCGAACGCGTTACCACCCTCACCTCGGGTGGCATCGGCATCGTGATGGTGGAGCAGAATATCCGCGAGGCCATGCCCATTGCAGACAAACTTTACATCTTGGCGGCCGGCGAAAGGCGCTTCGAGGGAAGGCCTCAGGACGTGCGCGACGACCGGCAGATCATGGACATCTATATGGGCGGAGCGTGAGATTTGCAGTTCTGCTCTTGCGGTCGGGGATTGCTATTTCCTGACCTGCCACTGCACTGTGATCCAGTGGCGATTAGAGCCTTTGGCCCTTTCTGTTACCCCTCGCGGAACCGGTTGCTCAATCCGCGCCACACCCGCTGAAGAAGCGGCCAATCGAATGAGATGGAGAAGCAGGAGCCGTAGCGCGCCGAACTGATCGATCAGATGCCCGCAGACCAGCAAAAAAAGATGATGGTTATGGACGTTGCCGGATATCCAACTGATCTGCCACTGGATGACTGCGGTGGGACTGCAATCCGATCGTCAGCTTCCAGGCAAGGAGTTGCTGAGCAGCCATTCACCTCCCGTTGATTGCCGACGTAGTTGACCGGGCTGTTTGCGGGGCCTCAATCCTATGAGGGCGCCGTTTGCGCCATGTCGTCAGCTCCGGCTATTGGCGACGGAGCCTACCGCGACTTCACATAATCGAGACTAGCTTGGAATAGTTTGGCGGCAGGCTCGGTATATGCAGCATCGAGGTGAAGTTTGTCCGCTCTTGCCGTTTTGGGAAATTTCCGGGTGCTCAAGCACGTCGTCTCAGGCGCCAGAGTGCGGGAGATGGGTGAGGACGATAGAGGATCGGCGCCCACGTGCTCGCGCCCGAAAGTGCTGCCAATCGGACCCTGCATCCCCCTGCCCTGTTTCCTGAACTGGATCGATCTTGCCGGGGAGCATTGTCCTGCCGATGATCGCTCGAATTCCGGCCACTGTCGGCCCACGGCTGCGGAAATCACCCTGAAACGAAGAGCGTATCTCAAAAGGAGGAAACTATGACAACCGATCGAACACTGTCGCAACGCTTCGACGAATACCAACCTTCCAAGACACTTTGGTTTTGGTCGCTAGTGGGTGCTGCTGTATTGACGATGATCGTCGGCTTCACCGCCGGTGGCTGGACGACGGCAGGGACGGCATCGGAAATGGCGAATACATCCGCCATCAAGGCCAAGGCTGAACTGGCGGCCAATCTTTGTGTGGAAAAATTCATCACTGCGTCCAACGCGAGCGACAACCTGGCCAAGCTGAAGGATACGTCTTCCTACCAGAGAGACAGCTTCATCAGCGATGGAGGGTGGGTCAAACCGGCCGGCATGAAGAAGGATGTGCCAGGCGCCGCAGATCTATGTGCGGACAAATTGGCAGCGATGGACACAATCCCGGCGAACAGCGTAGCTCAGGACAACACCAAGAGCTGATTGCCGATCTTGGACTTTCGCCAGGCAGCGCTATGTCGCGCGACCGTCGCAATGGAGGCGCGACCATGTATGAAGCGTGGCTTCAAGGGCCGGTGCCGGTGGCCACCAGCATATCTGGGGAGACAGCAGCTTTCCAATCAGGCAGGCACCAACGGTGAAACCAGTTCGGCGCAACCAGGAACCGAATTGATCCCAGCATTCCGATCCCCGATCGCAGTTTGGGCAAGATCTCACAGACGCAAGATCTCACAGACGAATGCAGGACCAGCTCGCCACAGCGCGGCCGAAGGATCGTTATGCGTGTTGAAAAGGGGAATTTCAGCCAGCCCACGCCGAACCTGATTTCAGGTCCATCGACAATCCAGATCGAGGCCACGGGCTTGAGGACGTTGATCGGCTCGTAGAAGTCCAGACTGTGCCGGCCTTGACGTGCCTGTGCGGCATGGCTTGCCTCAGCCAGGGATGATGAACTACTCCGGGATGTCCGAGGGAAAGCGCAGGCTTTTGCGCATCGCCAGCCATTCTCGAAGCGCAAGGCGAATGACCTCCAACCGATCGAGGCTCATCTCGGCGGCGACTTCCGAAATTGCCGTTTCAGTGCGCACATCAAAGGCTATCGTCGAAGCACGTAGCATGGCCGCGGCCTGAAGATCGGTGTGCCGCCTGGCCGTATCCTTCTTCCCAGCAGTCAAGGCCCTTCTCGCGATCATCCGTTGGCGTTTTGGCTGTTTTCCGCGCCGCCGTAGTCCCGGAGCGCAACAATCCAATTGTCTCTTATCGTCACCAGAACGAGGCGAGATCCGTGCGGGTAGTACCTGGGCAGAGCCGCTGCTTGATGCGCCAGGAGGGTCCCGTTCAGCCCACACCGTTCACCGCCGAGCAGCCAGTTCTGGCGCTCGCTGTCTCGCAGAACGGCGATGTACTCTCCGTCACCGGGATACCCTATGAGACCAATTTCCTCGTACTCTTCCAATCTGCGCATGGTGATCGTCACGATATCAAGAATAGGACCCTGGGATGGAACTCATTGCGCCAAGATGCAAACGGCCCGACACCACCCCAGCCTGGTGCCGGGCCGTCAGGAAGTGCCCGCGCGGTCGCACTTCCTTGGACATCAGCCTGTGTCATCAAAGTGGTCGGTTAGGAGGGTCTCGTTTGCGCAAGCAACCAGCGGAATCGTGGAACCCTGTTGCCTAGCTTGCGACAACCACAGTGAACGGTTTTCCTGCGACAGCCCTTTCATTGCAGAGCGCGCGGCGGAAGTGATCTCGAAACCTCCGCAAGACGCACATTGGAATTCGATCTTGCGAAGAGTGACGTCGGCCTCGAGCGCCGTGCCGGTGCAGACAGGGCACGTGGCGGGAAAATACCGCCTTTCGAATGACAGGACGTTCATTGCTCTGTCTTTGCTATCGGCGCGCTGGCCGTCGCCGACCGATCAAAGCAAGTCCAACCTGTACCTTTCCAACTGATCACGAACGGTACGGAGTTCCATAGACCAATTGCTGAGCGCATATGTTTCCCTCTGCCATTGCCAACCTTTTAGCCCCTGATCTTCGCAGAGACGTTTCTTCGCGTTGCCACTTCGATTTGCTTTGCTTCCACCTCAAGCCGGTCCGGCGCGGCCGAGCCCATCAGGGCGTAGGCTGTGCCTCCCGATTGCCAATAGACTGTCGGGACGCGACCGTCGGTCGCTGTGGTCGGCGAAACGGCGTCCTCGCCGTTCATCGGAGCCGCGACAAGTGTGATCCGACCGACGCTTGGTGTGTCGGCCGTCACGACCAGGCTTTGCTGTCCGTTCCAAGGCTGTACTTGGACATCCTTCACAACCCATACCGATGGAAGGGTCGGCATGCTGACGTTGACGGCGCCAACCAGTCGCTCGATCTTGTCCTGCTTCGGCTCGGTGCCCGTCTCCGGACCTGCATTCAGTTGTGCCACCCGCAAGGCATCTCGGGCGGCCAGGATGAAGGTCTCATCGGCTGTCTTGCCTCCCTGGCGAAGCGGCACGGTCAGCGAGTTGGCCGACCACCCGATCGCAACCAGCGCGACGGCCGCGACTTGAAGTCTGAGCAATGTGAACATCTTCCTGCGGCGAAACGCCCTCTCCAGCTGCCTGGCTTTCTTCAGGCTCACGCTGGGCGGAAACAACCGCCGGGGTTGGGACTTGCGCAACGCTTCCATGCGCTGCGCGTGGGCAAAAACCTCTGCCGCCTGTTCCGGATCGCGGGCAAGCCTGGCTTCCAGCTCGGATCTCTGCGACGGCGACAGCTCGCCATCCAGCAAGCGGCCGATATCCTCTTGCGAAACACGATTATCGGGCCACATAACGCCCTCCCACGACCTTCAAATGAGGGGAAGCTCCATCGTCCAAATTTTCCATGTTGTGCTTCAAGGCAGCGCGAGCTCGGCTAAGCCGGGACATCACGGTTCCTGGCGGCACTCCAAGCAGTTCGGCCGCTTCGGAGTAGGTAAAGCCCAGCACTCCAACCAGATGGAGTATTTCGGCCTGATCGGCCGGCATTCGCGCGAGCGCCCTTCCGACTTTGGAGAGCTCGGCGCAATGTTCTTGCGATGGCGGCCACGCAGTGTCGGACATGTCCGCGATGGACGCCAAGCGTCGTCGGTCGGCATTGGCCTGGCTAGCGCCGGTCAAAAAAGTGTTCCGAACGATCCGTATCAGCCAGGGAAGCAGCGGTCTGGAGGTGTCATAGCCGCCCGCCATCGACAGCGCACGGGCGAGGGCCTCCTGCACCAGATCGTCGGCGTCGGAATCGTTGCCTGTGAGCACCCGGCCGTAGCGCCAAAGATCCTCCAGATGCGGTATGACGTCGATCGTCGTTTTCATCCCGTCTCATACTGCGTTAGCCCGAGCGCCATTTCCAACTCGGACTCATCGTCTGCCGGCCGAAAACCCGAGGATCGGCCCAGCGGTCAGGGACAGGGACAGGCAACCGCTGGGCCGATGGGAGCGTGCTCCTCCCGCCTGCAAGCTGCGAGAGGCAAGCCACCCTCCAGCACTCGCTACCGCTCCCTGTATCATCGTGACGATCGGTTTACGCGCCACGCATTTCCGTTCACGCTCGTTCTTGGGCCATCTACTGAGCTGTGCCCGATATTATTCCATTCCAATCGATCTTTTTGCCGCCCTTTGCGAAGCACCGTGGAATAAGATCCCTTGTTCGTCGGTATCTTCGGGTACTCGTCTAACCGCGTGTCCCTTACGAGGATGGTCATGCAACTTGGCGAGTTCACAGCAAACACCTTCGCCGCAGTCTTGGCGCTATGCGCTCTGTGTTTCTGGTAGCGGGAAGACCGCTCTTCCCGAGGCGTCAGGCGCGAATGGTTATCATTCTGCCTGCCGACTCGGATACCACAGCCGCAAGCCATTGCCGTGGGCGAGACGGGCTGCGGAAGCTGGGAGTATCGCTGCGAAGCTTCCGGCGCTCCAACTTCGGAAAGAGTGCGTTGTTCGCGTCAAAGAAAAAGACCGACAAGGCCCCGAAGCGCAAAAACTGGGCAGGCGGTAAGTTCCGCGAGTTGGCTAACGGCCAAGCGGCTGCTTCGAGAGCAAAACCAACTCCGCCTCGTCGACCACACCTGCCATGTAATTCGCGATAATTCGGGAGGCAATGAACTCGCGCTCATCCGGCGATGGGTTGCCTAGCTTAAGGTTGTCGAAAACCCGCCCAAGCAGTGCCAACTCAGATGCGTCGAAAATACCGGCCTCCGCCGCCTTTTGTTGAATTGGCATGATTTTCTCCCGGGAATCCAACACCGAAAACATGCAGCAAGACCTCCGGCCGTGCAAGACCTTCAAGGGCAGCGATCCTGGCCGAGATCACAATGGCCAGCGCTGGTTTTTCAGGAAACGGGCTTCGCGCCCAAAGAACTCCAGTCGGTACCAATGAGCTTGACCGCGCGGTTCTCGTTCCGGGATGCCGACCTCTCAAGCCAGCCGCCGAGCAAGCAACTGCATGCCCTCGTCATCTTCGGGTCCGCCGCCGTGCTCTCTCATCGGAACCTCCTTTAGTCTCCGGACTTGCCGGAAGCGGCTTCGTTTCGCTGGGTGACTGAAGAGCCCGCCGGCGGGAGCCAGCGGGGGCCCCTCGATGGACTGCGAGTTCCTGCATCGAGGGCCACATGGCGCCATGCAGGAAGAGCTCGGCATCCTGGTTGCCTTCAGCAGGTAGAGCTATGCCTTAAAGGGACGAGGCGGCCTCAGAGTTCCGCGTCGTTCGATGGCCGAAGGGGAAGAGGAAGCAAACAAAGAGCACTCCTCCGCGGCCAGGGCTATGATCATCCCATCGATTCTCTCAACCGTTTCTCTGCTCACTTGATCATGCCCATGAAGGCACTGACGCGCACGCTTCAGGTGTCGGCGTGCGGCCCGCGCTTCCGTCTTCCATCCCTGTCAGGCAGAGCCCAAAAAAAGGGATTTATTCCTCGTCTAGTCATTTCACTCTTGACAGTTTTGTTCCATTTTTGTTCACTGTCCACGACATTAGGAGGCGTTCAGGTGGATTGCGTTGTGTCACTCGACAGCCGGCAAGAGGCTGCCCTTCAAGCCACCGTCGACAGGTTCGTTGCCGTACACAAGGGCGACGTTGATGAAGGCCCTCAAGGAAATGATCGTTCTCAACGGTTACCTTCAGGACCGCCTTGACGCGCGCTCGGCACCCCGCAGAGCAACCCGTTAGGAAAATACTGCAATGGCCACGATGCACCTGGACGCCGAAACCAAAGCCGAACTACACGCGGAGGCGGAGAAGCTCATCGCCCGCTACGAAACGCCCCTTGAGACCGTAAAGGCGCTCATGGCTTACAACTGCGAGCTTGAGACACAGATCCTCGCCCTCGCTCACAGGCATCCGGGGCTCGTGGCGATCAGCTTCGATCCTACGCCGCCTGTGCTGGGGTGAGACAGACAACCCTCAATGCATGACCTTATCGCTTTCATTGAGAGTAACTCTGCGCTGGTAGCGGCCAACCCGGCAGCCTTTGCCACGTTTGCCGTGCTGTTTGGAGGCGGCGGCTTCGCTGTTGGACGGTATTTGCTGACTGAGCGTATCGCCAATCTGGAAAGCCGAATTGCCAGACGCGACGAGGAAATAGCGGACCTTAAGTCAAAGCACACAGCGCCAGAGCAAGGCGGCCTATCGGTGCCTCTATTCGAGATGACCGAGGTTCTGCCCCCTCCACCGCTCAACGTCCACCGGCTCTTGCTCCAGCCCAAAGAGGACCCCCATCTCAGATAACCTGATGCCGCAACATAAAGCCCCGAAGCTAATCGTCGTCACCGCCTTTGGCCGCGATGAGACTGGCGACCTCCGGCCTGTCTTCGGACCAGCCGACTGGAGATCGGGCGATATGGACCGCAAGGACTTGGCGGGGAACCATGCCGGCGTCATTGCGAGGTCGCGTGAAGCCAACCCGGTACTGCGCGAATACGGGAGCCGACGACGCTGTTTGTGGGTGGCGACGTGCCAGACATGGAGTAAGCTATAGTCTCAACCGCTGGCAAGCAGCTTGCCTCCCTCCTCAGCAGCGGCAATGAACGCCTGGCGGACATCCTCAGGTGTCATGTCGCCAGCCAAACAGGACAGGCAGGCGCGTACCGCAAGGTCCCATTTGGGGCCGCGATCGTTCCACCCCATGAGCTCCCGAGCTGCACCCTCGACGTTGTTGCAGCTATACGTCATGCCAGGCTTGCCAGTCCTGATAGAGACCGGGGGATTGAACCAATGGAGGCTCATAAAGGCTCTCTGAGGTCGAACAGGACGAACTGGCCGCGAAACTTGGCTTCGTTCATGATGATCTCGACCAATTCACCGTCGGTCTCTTGTACTCTTGGCATGAATGGCTCCGACGGCGCGCCTCTGCGCCGGGCAAAGATCGCCTAGAAATAGCCGAGGATGGATTTGACCTCCAGATATTCCAGCATGCCCTCGATCCCATATTCGCGTCCGTTTCCGGACTGCTTGAAACCGCCAAACGGCGCGTGCGGATCCCAGGCCGGGTAGTTGAGATGCACCTGACCGGAGCGAATGCGCGATGCGACGTCTCTGACGGCGTCCATATCATTGCCCTGCACATGGGCTCCCAGACCATAGACCGTGTCATTGGCAATGCTGACGGCCTCATCAACTGTGTCGTAGGGGATGATGCAGAGAACTGGACCGAAAACCTCTTCCTGTGCAATGCGCATGTTAGTGCGCACGGCCGAAAAGATCGTCGGCTTCACATAGAGGCCGACGTTCAGATCGTGTGCACGACCAGGTCCGCCGATGACGACCTTGGCGCCTTCCGATATGCCGACGCCGATCATGGTTTGGATGCGGTCGAATTGGGCACGATTGGCGATCGCACCGTGAGTGGTGGCTTCGCAAAGAGGATCGCCAATGACGATCTGGGCCGCGACCCTCTTGGCGATTGCCTCAATCTCGGTGAGCAGCGGACGTGGCACGATCATGCGTGTCGGAGCGCTGCATGACTGGCCGAGATTGCGGAAGGCGGCGGCTACGCCCAGGGAAACGGCGCGGTCGAGATCGGCGTCCGGCAGGATCACGTTGGGCGACTTGCCGCCGAGCTCCTGCGCGACACGCTTGACCGTCGGCGCTGCCGCCTGGGCCACCGCAATGCCCGCGCGGGTGGACCCGGTAATGGAGATCATGTCGACATCGGGATGGGAGGCGAGACAAGCACCTACGCCCGGACCATCACCCTGCACGAGGTTGAAAACGCCGGCAGGGAAGCCGGCTTCCTCGATCGCCTCGGCGAACAGCAGAGCGTCCAGGGGAGAAAGCTCGCTCGGCTTCAACACGACCGTGCAGCCTGCCGCGAGCGCGGGCGAAACCTTGGCGGTGATCTGGTAAAGGGGCCAATTCCATGGCGTGATCAAGGCGCAGACACCGATCGGTTCGTGGGTGACGGCGGTTTGGCCCCGCTGCTTGACGAAGGGAAAGGCTGTCACCACATCGCGAGCGACCTTGATATGCGCGATCGCCAGCGGCACCTGGGCGGTGCGCGCATATCCAATCGCCGCGCCCATTTCGAGGGTGAGGCATTGCGCAAGCAGTTCACTGCGCGCCTCGACCAGCGCCTGCAGGCGGTCGAGCAGACCGGCACGATATTCCGGTGTGGTCCGGCTCCAGGCGGCGAATGCCCGGCGGGCCGTTGCAACGGCCGCATCCACGTCCAAGCTGTTTCCGAGCGGAAACCGAGCCACAACCTCTTCGGTGGAGGGGTTCACCACCAAGCCCTTGGCGGTGCCGCGTGGCTCGGCCCATCGACCGTCGATGAAGAACTTGTCCAGGTGGCCGTTGCGCGACAGATGTTCGAGGGGCGGGATCACGCGACAAGATCCTTAATACGGGAATAGGCACCCAGAACCGGCAGGAACCAGGGGCGCCCGAAATAGCCGGGTATCGCTGGCCATTCGAAATCCTTCCAGAGGTTCAGGTCGGGGCGCCCATCCATGACATCAGTCATGGTGCTGCCTATCAGCGTCGACTTATCCAACCAGTAAGAGGCAAATTTCATTTTCTTGACCGCCAGTGCTGATTAGAGTGGGCTCGTCCGAGGCGTGTGTTCGCGCGTCTACCAGCCGCGCATCCGCTCCCAACGCGTTTCAATCTTGGGGCTGTCCCCGTTGACGACGCTGTAGAAGTCATGCTGGGCAGCCATCGCGCACGCATGGTTGGGCAGGATCCGGACCCGAGACCCGAGCGGCAGTTCGGGCATGGATTTCCCGGAACCGGCACGAATGGAGAGGATACCGTGTTCCTGGCTGGCCTGGGCCACAATCACATCTTCAAGCACGCGCCCCTTTTCGTCGCAGACCACGCCGTAACCCTGGTCGATCTGCTGGTTTGCGGTTCCCCGGTCGCGCGATAGCGCCATCCACCCAGCGTCAACCAGCACCCATCCATTTTCCGGCTTGGAGCCGATAACGGTGGCTAAAACGGAAATTGCGAGATCGTCGCGGTCGCAGACGCCAACCCCATGCTGGACGAGATCGAAGAACATGTAGACGCCGGCGCGCAGCTCCGTGACACCCTCCAGGTTCTGGGCGAAATGCGCTGTCGGCGTCGAGCCGACGCTGACGACCGGACAGGCGTGGCCATAAGCGCGCAGGATTTCAGCGGCGCGCACGGCGGCTGAACGCTCGTTCTCCGCTGCCTTGACCAGCGCATTGGGTGTGTTCAAGCCGTAGGATTCGCCCGCGTGAGCGAGAACGCCGACGAGCTTGGCACCGGCAGCGACAACCCTGTTGGCCACGTCGAGCAATCTTGGGTCGTCCTGCCTCAAGCCACCGCGATGGTAGTCGCAGTCCAGTTCGATGAGGACCGAGGGCGTCATGCCGGTGGCTTCGCGCACTCGGGCCAGGGCGTCGGCCTGGTCCACGCAATCGAGAAGCAGCTTCACATCGGCGCCGGTACGGCGACAAAGCTCCATGGCGCGCCTTGCCGAAGCCGGCGAGATGCCGACGGCATAGGTGATGTCGCGAAAGCCGTGGTCCGCGAAATACGCCGCCTCGGCGACGGTCGAGACCGTGATGGGACCGGGTCCCTGTGGAAACACGTCGCAAGCGACGTCGATGCTCTTGGCCGTCTTCATGTGCGGACGCAGCACCACGCCGAGCTTCTTGGCGCGTTCAGCGAGGCGTTGAATGTTGCGTCCGAGCCGTCCGCGGTCCAGCAGCAGGGTCGGCGTCACAAGGGCGTCGATACTCTTCGCCGTCGCGCTCCCTGATAGATTTGCCGCCCTATTGTCCATGACCTTGTTTCCTAAATGAACGACTGGTTTGCCAATGCGTACATGTGGGCCAGCCCGTCAGAAACGGGTCGTTGCCCTTTGACCATAGCGGTGGCACTGCCGGTCCGCTTGAGGCCGAGGCTCTCAAGCCAGTCGCCCAATCCATCCTCGGCATAGACGTCGATGCGAACGAATTGATCGCGAAGCTTCGAAAGCTGGGCCAGGATCAGAAGCCGCGCGTCCTCCACGCTTTCGGCCGCACAGGGGCCGACAACATAGCCGCGCCCGAACTTCCTGGCGATGGCGTAGCCGGCAACCCGCCCCGCGCGCTCGATAACGACGACCTTGCCCGCATCGGCGAGCGCAGCCACCATCGCCGTCCGGGGCATGCCGGTGGCCCGTTCGTCGAAGGCCTGGATTGCCGCGAGGTCTAAGACCGTCGCCTGACGGATGTCAGGGGTCGTCTGCGTCACGGCAACAGTCAGCGGGCCCTGGTGCTGAAGTACAGTGCCCCAGGCAGTGAAGCCACGCCGTTTATAGAGCGCGAGCCCCTCTTCGGTCGAATTGAGCAGCACGTGGCGCCCCTGTGTAGCCGCAAGCAATCCATCAAAGAGCCGGGAGCCGTTGCCGCCGCCTTGCGCGGAGCCGGTGACGATGATCATTCCGGCGGAAGCATAGGTCGGTCCGTAGCTCCAGGACATGGCCGTGCCGATCACGTGTCCTCCCCGCTCCAGGACCAGACCATTTCCAACCATTGCGGCAAATTCCCAATCCTCCAGGCGATAGGGCCAGCCCATCTCCTGCGACAGCTTCAGCGCGCCCGGCAAATGGCGGGGCTCCAATTTCATCAGCTCCATCTGGTTGCTGACGATGTCTGTGCCATGCTCAATTGCCATAAGTGCAACGCTGTCATTCGATCCAGGATTGAAGTCGCACCTTAGAGTGGCGTCCGGCGGACAGATTTCGCTGCTGTTTTGCGCTTTCAATTCAGCGGGATTGTTCGTTTTAAGCAGTTCCTCGGCATCCCAAATTGCGCAAATCAGGCGAGGACTATCGGGCACCTAGAATCGCTCCGCCTGGTTGCCCTGCGATCGGCTGAGGTCCGCATCGTTCGCCGTGGGGTGCGATTTCAGCCTCGGTAACGCCGTAGCTGCAACCAGCGATAAACGACTGACGCACATGGGGAACTTTGGATGATCTACATCAGCGAGGAGGAATCGGCCGCCCTTGTCACGCATGAGCTTGCTTTCGAGGCGGCGCGGGAGGCTTTCGTGGCAGCAGCGTCGCGGCGGAGCTGGATCTTTCCCGCTGTTCTCGGGCGCACACAGGAGGCAACCAATACCTTCTCAATCAAATCCGGTTCGTCGGATGACCTAACCGGGGTGAAAATTGGCTCCTTCTGGTCGGGCAACCCGGCACGTGGCCTTCCCCGCCACAACTCCACAATCGTGCTGCTCGATCAGCATTCAGGTCGGCTCCGCGCCGTTATCGAGGCTGGGAAGGTCAACGCCTACAGGACGGCCGCAGCCGACGCGGTTGCTGCCGATTTCCTTGCGCGCAAGCAAGCCAAGGTCCTGGCGATATTCGGCGCCGGCAATCAGGCGGGCTTCGAAGTGATGGCGCTGGCACGCATCCGCCCAATCGAAACCGTGCTGGTCGTCGCCCGGCCTTCACCACGGCGCGACGCTCTTCTCGATCAGATCGCGAGAAGGGGCCTGGACGCGCGCGCTGCCTTGCCCGAAGAAGCCGTCCGCGCAGCCGACATCGTGGTCACAGTGACACCCTCACGCGAAGCCCTGTTCGATTCCGCTTGGGTGGGACCCGGAACCCATATCGTCAGCATGGGGTCGGATGCTCCGGGCAAGTGCGAATTGCCGAGAGAACTATTTCCCAGAGCACGTCTCTTTTGTGATCTGCTTTCCCAGTCCGTCCAGATCGGCGAGTTCCAACACGTGCTCGACGAGATCGATGCCGGCGTGCATGCGATAACACCAATCGGCGACGTCATTGAAAGGCGTGCCCCCGGACGCCGCTTCGACTATGAAATCACTGTCTTCGACAGTTCCGGTATCTCTCTCCAGGATCTCTACATGGCCAACGCGCTGATCCGCGCGAAAGCGTCCCACCACTGACCGCCTTCACACCGGCAGATCCCAGCCGACGAATTTTTCCGCTGCACTGGAAAAGACCTTTACAGCCGAGCCGTGGTTCATGGCGCCGCATGGAGCTCAAGACTCCGGTCCACCGCCAACGACCGAATGGCAACCAAGTCCCAGATTCGATAGCCTGAGTGAGAAACCAGCGTCATCGTCGCCATCAGAATTCTGCCATGGACGTTCGTGCCGTAGATCGCCCCCTTGAGGCTAGTCCCAACCAATGGCCGCGTGTGGAGATGTAGTGCATGTGATGGTCTTCGTTGCAGACGCGATCATTCAGCCGGGCCGCAGCGCCGCATGGTCAATGGGCCGCCAGCTTTAGCCGTCAGCGTTGGGCCCGCCACCAGGCGATCTTGTCCTGCAGGCCATAGCGGCGCTTGTTGGTGCGCGTCAGGCCTGACTTCCCACTGATCTTCAGATAGCGGCGATGTCCAGCTTCGAGCCGTCGACCAGACGCGACAGGCGGAACGGTGTAGGATCGACGCAAGGCGTGTCGTTTACGACCAGCTCTGCGGCCAGATAGCCAAGCCCCGGGCCCAAACCGAAGCCGTGGCCCGAGCAGCCCGCCGCGAGGACGAGACCTTTCACCGCGTCCACCTGCGACACCACAGGCACTGCGTCCGGCGTGCAATCGACGAAGCCGCCCCAGGCACTATCGATCTCTATGTCGCCGAGTTGGGGGAAGGTCTTCCGGACACTCTCCACCACTTGGCTTACCAGCCATTTTAAGGGTGGAGGATCCAGCACCCGATTCTGTTCGAAGATCCGATCGTCGCTGGTCAGCAGCGCCGGCATTGAATCCGGCCCCGAAAGGAACGATTGGCCGATGCCGAGCCTGACGTTCTTTAGGCGACGCAAGAATTGCGGCATGAATTCCCGGCTATACCGGATAGCTTGGGGCGTGATTTCGAGGTTCGCCTTGCCGCTGATCGCAAGCGTATAGCTGCCGTCCAGTCGGCGCGTGATCGTGCAGTAGGGTGTGGAGACCGCCTCGCCTATGTTGATTGTCGGGGTGGAACGCAGCGCGGTCTGCCGGATGCTTGCTTGGGGGAAACTGATCCCGAGCGGCCTAAGGAAGCGCGAGGACCAGGCGCCAGCGGCGCACAGCACCGCGCCGGTTCTGATGTAGCCCTTCTCCGTGTGCACGCCCGCAATCTTGCCATTGGCCAAGTCGAGCGCCCGCGCGGCGCATTCCTGGTGGATGGTGGCGCCCAGAGCTCTGGCCCCTTCGGCGATAGCCGGCGCGGCGAGCGCAGGTTCTGCCTTACCATCCCGGTCTGAATAGGTCCCGCCGACCCATTTGTCGCGTGCTTCGGGGACGCGCTCGGCCACCTCCGCCCGGCTCAGCATGCGGGTGTCGACCTCGTACTCCCTGGCGACCTCGCGCCACCTTTCCCAGCCGGCGAGCACAGCCTCGTCGTGAGTCGCATAGACGAGACCGCAGCGTCGAAATCCAAGGTCCCGATTGATATCGCGCGTCAGCTCGTCCCACAGTCGCATGGAGATCACCGAGAGCGGCAGTTCGCGCCGATCGCGGTTCTGCTGACGGCACCAACCCCAGTTTCGGCTCGATTGTTCACAGGCGACGTGGCCCTTCTCTAGCAGAGCCACAGAGAGGCCACGCTTCGCCAGGAAATAGGCGGCCGTAGAGCCGAGGATGCCGCCGCCGACGATGACGACGTCGACTTCGGCCGGGAGACGCTCATCGCTGTGAATGCGCTCGACTCGGGGCGACATGTTCCAACCAACCTCGGCTGCCATGAATGCGGAAGCAAAGTTCCGATCAGCCCTTCATCGCATCGTGCGCTCGAAAGAATGTGCCGAAATCATCTAGGACTTCGCCAGATGTGCGGTTTCTTGATCCCTTGACCGATACGATCTGCTCAAGCCCGACCGAGTTCCAGTTCGGCGCAGGGCGGCGTAACCGCTTCGCGAGCCCGTTGGAACGCGCTTGAGGGTCTTGAGCCTGCGTGCGAAGTTGTAGTCGGCGAAGAAGTCCGAGGTGTTACCTGAGCTGATCGTGACTTCCCTAGTAGACGCGTTTGACCGTGGCGTCCTTAATCGTGCGGTACATCCTCTCGACCTGTCCATTGGTCCAATGCTTGGCCTTAGTCGTACGGTGCTCGATGTCGTTCGTGGCGCAGGCATATTCGAAGGCGTGCGCCCAGAAGCGTTCGCCGTTGGCGATAGCCTCATTGATCTGCGGCACGGCCGAGCCTCCGGCATTAGGTGTGGTGAACTGATTCCATCGTCGGTGAGCACTGTGTGGATCTTATGGGGAACGGCCGCGATCAGCCGGAGCAGGAACTCTCGGGAGACGACAGTGGTGGCCTTCTCATGCAATTCCATGAAGGCGCCCTTCGAGGTACGATAGATGGCGACGAACTTGTGCTGCTTGCCCTGATGCGGGATCGTCGGCTGCAACGCATAGAAGCAGTCATCCTGCGGCAGCAGCGTATAGCGTCAAAAGGCGACGATGACGGCCTCTTCATCGACCGTGAGCAGGGTCGACCGCGCCTCCTTCGGCCCAATCGGCAGATCGAGGACACAGATTCGACTCTGCAACTTCGCGACGGTCTTCTGGTTGATTCCATAGCGCTTCGCCAGCGCCCTCAAGCTCCGCGGTGCCTCCAGCCGGGCCGCAGCGACGAATAGTCAAAAAAGGCCGTCACCTTTGGCCGTCAGCGGCTGGCGCGCCAGAAGGCGATACGGTCCTGCAACCGGTAGCCCTGGATAATCGCAGGCATGAACCACGGATCGCCGCGATAGAGCGGGATGGCCGAAGGCGGTCGAAAGTCGAACGCCGTGCGGGACTGCTCGCCATGCCTCATCAGCTTGTGGGCCGCACGCATGCCGATCCATGGCGCCCAGACCACGCCCGAACCGCAGAAGCCGGTGGCATAGACCACACCTTCCTTCTCGAAGATGCGGGGCAGCATATCGCGGTTCATCGCCACGTTGCCGAACCAGCAATGCGAAAGGCGGACGTTTTCCAATTCCGGGAAAAGGTTCACCAAGCCCTTGCGTAGCAGAAGTTTCGGCGCCACCGGATCGCCGACGCGAGAACTGTCGCGCCCGCCCAGCAGAATGCGTTTCCCGTCGGGCGAGGGACGATAATAAAAACCGAGTTGCCGGTTTTCGGTGATCGTCATCAGCTTCGGCATCAGTTGCGCCATGACATCGGGCGCAAGTTCCTCGGTCACGATGATCCGGCTGCGGACCGGAACCAAGCGGCGACGCAGGAACGGAGCGGCGCCGTCGGTATAGCCATTGGTGCAGACCAGAACCTGCCGTGCATCCACCGTCCCTGCCGGTGTCGTGACGCGGAACCCCGAACCATTCCTCTCGATCGATTTGACCGCTGTATGCGAATGGACCGTCAACCCGGATCCGAGCGCCACCCGCAGGAGTTCAGCGTGGAATTTTGCGGGATGCAGCGCGCCAATGTCCATCCGGACGGTTCCACCGCGGTAGAAATCGGTGCCGATATAATTTCGCTGCTCGGCATGCGGAACGGCGTAGGACTGGATCCCCAGTTTCTTCGCCAGTGTCTCGGCGCCACGCGCCATTATCTCATACTGTTGATACCCGAAAGCGCCTTTGAACTGGCCAACCAGCCGGAAGTCGCAGTCGAGCCCTTCGGTCTTGATGAAGTCGTAGAGGAATTCGCGCGCGATCTTGCCCTCGGCCTCGATCGCCATGGCCTTCTCTTCACCGAAGCGCCGGGTGATCGTGGCATGGTCCGGCCGGATGCTGCCGCTCGTAATCCCGCCGTTGCGCGTGGAAGCACCCTCGCCCGGATGCATCGCATCGAAAGCGGCGACCGAGCGCCCCTCGCGCGCCAGCACAAGCCCAGCCGAAAGCCCGGCATAGCCGGCGCCGACAATCACCACATCGAGCTTCTTTGCCAGCGGCTGCCGCGGCAGCGGCATGACGGGCGCCGCTTCCCACCAGTAGGGCGTGTTCTTTTCGGCGACTTTGGGCTCTTGCACGTGACTGACTTCTCTTGATGTTCCAGGGATTAAGAAAGCGGCCGCTCGCGGCACTTCAAATATGGTCGTCCCGGACGTCCAGCGCGTCACGCAGTCCGTCACCAATGAAATTGAAACTGGTCACCGCGATGGTGATTGCAGCTCCGGGAATGATGGCCAGCCAAGGTGCGCTGCCCAGATATTGCTGGGCGCCGTTGAGCATGTTGCCCCAGCTGGGCAATGGCGGCTGAATTCCGTAGCCCAGGAAGCTGATGTAGGCTTCCATCAGAATGGCGCGCGCGACCGTCAGGGTGGAAGCAACGATAATGGGTCCCATGGCGTTGGGCAGTATCTCGCGGAACATGATGTGGGTGCCGCTCAATCCCAGCATGCGCCCGGCCAGGACGAACTCGCGTTCCCGCAACGAGCGGACTTCCGCTTCCACGATACGGGCAACCTCCATCCAACTGGTGAGGGCGATGATGACGGTGATCATCACAGGGCTGGGCTTCAGTGCCGCAGCCAGCGCCAGGAGCAGAAAGATCGAAGGGAACGACAGGAAGCCATCGACCGTGCGCATCAGCGTCGCCCCGATCCAGCCGCCGCGATAGCCGGCGATCACGCCGACAAGCGTGCCGACGAGGGTCGACAACACCATGGCGAAGAAACCCACCAGCAGCGAGATTCGTCCCGCCATCAACAATCTTGCCGCAAGGTCGCGGCCAAGCGGATCAGTGCCCAGAAAGTGGTGGCCCGTCAGCGGTGGGGCAAAGCGGGCCCGCAGATCGATATACAGTGAGTCATAAGGCAGTAGATGGGGGCCGAGCACGCAAGCAAGCACGAGGAAAATGATCATCGCCAACCCGAGCAGCGCCAGGCGGTGTCTCATGAAACGAAGCGCCGCGCGGTTGTTTGTCCATCGGCTTGGAGCTGCATTTGCGGTGAGAGCGGTCATATCGGCTGTCTCCTGTCGGGGAAGTTGCGCGCTCAAGCCAGGCGAATACGTGGATCGACAATAGCGACGACAATGTCGGCGATTAGGTTTCCAAGCAGAACGAGGATGGCCGAGAACATCAAAAGCCCCATCACAACCGGATAGTCGCTATAGCCAAGGCTATCCAGGAACAACCGTCCCATTCCCGGCCAGGTAAAGACGGTTTCGGTCACCAGAGCGCCGGTGAGAACACTGGGAAGTTGCATCCCGGCCAAGGTAATCATCGGCAAGAGTGCGTTGCCGACGACATGCCTCATCAGAATCCGCCGTTCGCTCAATCCCTTGGCCCGAGCCGTCTTGACGAAGTCCTGGCTGATGGCGTCGAGGGTCGCCGTCCGCATGTAGCGGCTCCAGATCGCGACATGGACCAGCGACAGCACGATGCTTGGCAGGATCAAATGGTGGAGATATCCCAGGATCGAGGCATCTCCGATCTCGGACATATTGCCCGCGGGCAGCCAGCCCAGCTTCAGGGAAAAGATGTAGATGCCGACGAGTCCGAACCAGAAGGTAGGGACCGACAAAGCGATCATGGCACCGACAGTCGCTAGATAGTCGAATAGCGAGTAGCGGCGTGTGGCGCCCCGAATTCCAATCCAGGCGCCAATGGAGATCGCAATCACGGTTGAAGATCCCATCAGCAGCAGCGTGGCGAACACGTGGCTGCCAATGATCTGCAATACCGGCGCTCCGTCGCGGAAGGAGTGTCCCCAGTCGCCCTGCAGCAGCCGCCATGCCCAGTCCAGGTATTGGATCCATATAGGCCGATCGAGGCCAAGCAATCCCTTCAGCCGCTCGATATCCTGCTGGGTCATTCCGGGATCGAGCCCGAATTGCGCCAGTGGGCCGCCCGGGAGGAGGTTCAGAATGCCGAAGCCGATGATCGAAACGATCACAAGCAGCACCAGGCTCTGCGAGAGGCGATTGAGCAGGAAGCCGCGCATTCTGAGTCCTCCGTTGTGGGTTGGCGATTTTAGGCTGTTGCCGTCGCCGCAGTGAAATCCGGCGACGGCAATAGGATGGATCAGGCCTTCCAGCGCCAGTCTGCGGCATGCCACGACGCGGTGCGCGTGTTGGCATTGGGCTTGAAACCGTCCAACCCTGCCTTGCGTCCGAGCACGTTGGTGATCGCTAACAGCGGCAGGAAGGGCAGATCATGACGCACCACTTCCTGCACGCGGTTATAGATCCCGTGCCGCTCTTCCTGATCGAAGCTGCGAGCACCCTTTTCAAGCAGGGCATCGACTTCGGGGTTGGAATACTGCCCGGTGTTCGAACCGTGCCCGCCTTGAGCAGCGATTGCCTTCGTATGGAGGCGGTTTGTGGCGTCGGGGTCCGCGGCAATCAGATAGGTAACGCCCACCATGGCGGTGTCGAACTGCGACTTCAGCCAGAATTCGCCCCACATGACCGCAGCCGGCAAGTTCGAGATCGTCATCTCGACGCCGATCTCGGCAAACGTCTGCTGCAGGAACTGCTGCGTCTGCTCGCGAAGATTGTTGCCTGACGTCGTCGAATTGGCAAAGGACAGTCGCACTCCATCCTTGGCGCGAATTCCATCCGGGCCTGGCGCCCAGCCGGCCTCATCCAGAATTTGTCGCGCGCGGTCCATATTGAATTCCTGCGCGGGCAGGTTCGGATTGTAGTAGTAGGACTCCTTCGGCATGAAGGTCTCGGTGAGAGTGCCCACGCCGTAATAGATCGTGTCAACGATCGCTTTCCTGTCCATTGCGGCGTAAAGCGCCTGGCGCACTGCCAGGTCCTTGAACTGCGGGCGCCCCAGATTGAGGTAGATCGACTCCACGGATGCGCCGGTCTCCAGTGTCACCACGCGGTCTGGCAATTCGCGGGCTTCAGCATAATGGTCGGCGGTAATGTAGGATTGATCGACCAGGTCGACGTCGCCGCTCTTGAACTGCGTGTAGAGCACCGTCATATCGGGGATGTATTTGAAGATGAGCTGCTCGACATAGGGGCCCTCGCCGGCATACTCGGGGTTGGCGACGAGCTCGATATGGTCGCCGGCTACCCGTTGGCTCCACTTGAAAGCGCCGGTGCCGATCGGCGCCTGGTTGAACGCCGCTGTATTCGGATCGCCCTCTTTCCCCAGGATGTGCTTGGGCACTATGAAGGTTTCGGCCAGGAACGACAGATAGGGCGCAAAAGCCTCCTTCATCCGCCAGGTGATCTCGGTGGGCGAAACCACCGTAATGTCCTGCACGAGCGAATGGCCGCTTGTACGCCAAGCGCGAAATTTCGGGTTGGTGATGAGCTCAAGGGTGAATTTCACGTCCTCGGCCGTGAAGGGCTCGCCGTCGTGCCAGCGAACATTGTCACGTAACCGGATGCGCCAGTTGAGACCATCCTCCGAAATGCCGCCGTTCTTCTGGCTTGGCACCTCGGCCGCGAGGTTCGGCTGAAGGACACCTTCGGCATCCATCCTGACCAACGCATCGAAAACCGAGAAATGGACCGCGTCATCGACTTCGATATGCGCCATCAGCGGATTGAACACCGTCGGCTCTTGTGAGAGGCCGACGACGACGCGACCGGCCGGGCCCGTGGCAGGGGTCTTGGCGAAAGCGGACTTGCCCAGAAGATTGGGCGCGATCAAGCCTGCAGCCCCACCTAGCGCCATCAGTCGGAGTGCCTGGCGTCTCGAATAGTTGGATGTAGTCGTTGCATTTTTGGTCATCGTAGTTCCTCTCTTGTTATTTTTCATGCGTTTGCTGCAATGGGACGGGCATTGCCTGGCCGCTCCCCCGGAATCGCCGCCACGAGTTGGCGCGTGTAGGCTGCTTGCGGGTTCAGGAATATCTGCGAGGGCGGTCCGCGCTCGACGATCCGGCCCTTCTGCATCACGGCGATTTCATCGCAGATTTGGCTGGCGACTCGCAGGTCGTGCGTGATGAAGACCATCGATACGCCAGTCTCGCGCTGGATCTGGTCCAGAAGCTGCAGGATCTGCGCCTGGATCGACACGTCGAGCGCGGAAACCGCCTCATCGGCAATGAGCAGCTTCGGTTTGAACATCAGCGCGCGCGCGATGCCTATGCGCTGGCGTTGCCCACCCGAGAACTCGTGCGGATAGCGGCCGAAGGCGCCGACATCGAGACCGACATGGGCCAGGAGCGCCCGCGCTTCCTCGCGCGCTTGGGCGTAAGGCATTCCGTGTGCCACCGGACCGACCGTGATGATATGGCCGACCGTTGAGCGTGGGTTCAGAGACGCGAAGGGATCCTGGAAGATCATCTGGATCCGCGGTCGAAGTGGGCGGAACTTCGCTTCGGAAAGCTTGGCGATGTCAGATCCCTCGAACAAAATCTCGCCGCCGTCGCTGTCCAGCAATTTGATCAGAAGCCGGCCCAGCGAGGATTTTCCTGAACCGCTCTCGCCTACGACGCCCAGGGTGCGGCCTTGCGCCAGTTCGAACGAAACCTCGTTCACCGCCATCACAATCCGCTGCGCTCCGAATAGCGCGCTGCCGCCACGATAGGTCTTCACCAGACCTTCGACTTTCAGGATCGGTTCCTTGCTGGCGGCTTCCGCACGAGGGCGATCTTCGCCGGTCAGATGCGGTACGGCCGCGATCAGGCGCTGCGTATAGGGATGCTTGGGCGACTTCAGCACCTGCTCGGCGCTGCCCTGCTCGACGATGTGACCTTTTTCCATCACCACGACGCTGTCGGCGATCTCCGCCACCACGCCAAAATCGTGGGTGATGAACATCACGCTCATGCCCTTGCGGCGCTGAATGTCGCGGATCAACTCCAGAATCTGTGCCTGGGTGGTCACGTCGAGCGCAGTGGTTGGCTCATCGGCGATCAGCACCGTCGGCTCGAGCGCCAAGGCCATGGCGATCATGACGCGCTGTCGCTGCCCGCCCGAAAGCCGGAAAGGGTACTGATGATACATGAGTTCGGGGTCAGGCAGGCCCACTTCAGTGAGCAGCTCGATGGCGCGGTCGCGGCAGGTTTTTGGCGTGCCGTATCCATGCGCGGCCATGACCTCGTCAATCTGCGCGCCCACGGTCATCAGGGGATTGAGCGCCGAGAGCGGATCCTGAAAGATCATCGACACGACCCGACCACGCAGGTTGCGCAGCTTGTCGGGCGACATGCCGATGATGTTCATCCCCTCCAACTGTATTGAACCCGATGAGAGGCGGATCACCTTGGGCAGGAGCCCCATGATCGCGTTCGCCGTGACCGACTTGCCTGATCCGGACTCGCCTATGATGCAGAGGATCTGGCCGCGTTTCAGATCGAACGAGATATTCTCGACCGCATGGACCCGCTCCATCCCGGCCGGCAGGCTTACGGTCAGATCGCGCACCGAAAGCGCTATGTCATGGGGGGCAACAGCCTGGATGCTTGCGACCATCTGGATCAGATCCCCTTCAACCGAGCGGGTCCACGCTGTTGCGGACCGCATCATCGCCCTTTGAGCAGAAGCGCCTCACCGCAACAGCCGTAGCCTGGGCATCTCGACGCTTCGCACGCTGAGGCCGCGAGAGACGGGTTCTGCTCATCCAGGCCACTCCCTTATGAAAATCCGGCCGTGTACCGAACTGTGTTCCCTTTTCTTGGAGAACTCACCGATGGGGCAAACTGTGCCTTATCGGATGTCCTCTGGAGCCTGCCCGCCATAAAGAGGTTGGCTCCGTTCTTTCAGCCAGTTTGACTGTTCTGTTTCCGCAGAGTCATCGAAACTTGGCCCGCGAGCAGCACGAACTTCTGAAAAGAGCGTCCGAATTGGCATTTCACTCTGTTTGGCCTGATGATGATAGCGTGGGATAGGTGAGAGTCTGAGAGTGATTGCCCCAAAAATGAATGAGCAATGAGGCCAGCCGCCGTGCCGACCTGTCCAAGGCGGGCACGGCATTCCTTGTCACAGGAATTTGCACGATCCGCCGCGCCGGGATTTTCCGCATTTGAAATGGATTGGCACCCATCCAGGCGTTGAAGGTAGGTAGTAACCGGC
Organism: Mesorhizobium sp. B2-4-1; assembly: GCF_006442185.1. Classification (NCBI taxonomy): domain Bacteria; kingdom Pseudomonadati; phylum Pseudomonadota; class Alphaproteobacteria; order Hyphomicrobiales; family Phyllobacteriaceae; genus Mesorhizobium; species Mesorhizobium sp. B2-4-1. The sequence continues at coordinate 51,278 of NZ_VFVN01000010.1, forward strand.
GTCACCTGTACGAAGCCCGTGATGCGCCCATGCGATGCCTCATCAGGATGCCTGTAAAATGGTAGTGCGGAACCAAGCACGGCAAACTGTGCCGCTCATCGAGAAACTCTACCCGGCCTATCAATGCTCGGTTGCTGCTTTTCGATGCCGGTCGACCACATTCAGCTAGGCGAAGCTCGCAGGGCGCTCTTTCAAAGGTGCTGGGGGCTCAGGCCGCTGAACTGCGCTTGGAGCCACTCTGCGAGTTCAAACTCCACACCTTGCAGTTCACTCGACCCCAACCATATCAACCCATATTGACTGCCGTCGGGGTCAAAGCCAGCAGGCGCCGCCAGGCTTCCTCGTTCCACATCGTCAACCGCGAGTACGAGCGGACTGAGGGCTACACCCAAGCCTGCGGACGCTGCCTCGACGATCAGCGCGTGATTGTCGTAGTATCGCATTTCTGTGGGTCGACGCGCCGACGGATGGGTCTTCAGCCATTGCGCCCACGCGTCAGGTCGAGTCTTCGACCCGAGAGCGAGATAGTCGCCACGTTCGAACGCTGGCACCACTTCCGGCCTCATAACGGGCCCAACCGTTTCGGGGAAAAGGGTCCGGACGTTCCATGTCTCGGGCACAGCGAAGTCCAGCCGTCGAATAGCGAGATCGACCTGTTTCTTGCGAAATTCCACAAGCCCACCACCCACGGAGAGGTGGAGGGCCATGTTCGGATGCGCCACTTGAAGCGCCGCCAGGCGCGGAATAAGCCAACGCATGGCAACTGAAGGCTCGCAGGAGAGCACAAGGGCATTCTTCCCGGCATTGGCGGTACGCAGGCTTTGCACTGTGGTGGCCAACTCACCGAAGAACTTCCCGAGAGTCAGGTTGAGTGTCTCGCCAGCCGGGGTGAGCCGCAGGCCTCGCCCATTCTTTTCAAACAACCTGACCCCGATGTCATGGGCGAGTTTGGTGATACGGCGACTCACGGCGCCGTGCGTGAGCGCAAGCGAGTCTGCTGCAAGCCGGACCGAACCCAGCCGCGCTGTTGCTTCGAACGCTCGCAGGTCGTCGAGCGAAGGTATGTCCGAGCGATCCATCAGTGACAATCTATCACCGATTTCGTCAGAAACTATCGCTATTCATACTTGGCGACGTTTTGTTAATTGATGCATGCGCACCCATCATCAACCCAGCATAGCGGTCCTCGCCGATGACCTCACCAGCGCGGCAGATGGCGCAGCACCTTTCGTCGCCCGCGGCTTGACTGCATCGATCGGCAGACGCCAGCTTCCGAACCAAGCGGCAGCGGTAATCGCAGTCGATAGCGGTTCGCGGTCTGCTACTTCGTCGCAAGCGTTCGAGGCGGTCGCTCGATTGACCGCACGACTTGCCAGCCGTGCCGTGCTCTATAAAACGGTGGACTCCACTCTACGCGGCCACATAACGGAGGAGCTTGAAGCATGTTTTGCGGCGAGCGGCCGCAAATCGCTGCTCTTCGCGCCGGCGTTCCCCCAGGCCGGACGTACGACAGTGAGGGGCATTCAGTTCGTTGACGGCATCCCGGTGTCGGAAAGTGCGTATAGCCATGACCCCGTGCATCCCGTGCGGCATTCCGCGCTAGTCGACCTGGTCCCCAACTGCATCAAGAATGTCAGGCTGCTTGATGCAGAAACGCAGGAAGAACTCGATTCGCAGATTGCTTCCATCGAGGATCCAGAGTCGGTCCTTTGGGTTGGTTCTCCCGGAATGGCTGCAGCCCTATCGCGGCGTTTTGTGCAAGCGAAGACCCCACCGCCATTGCTCGATGGCATCAGTAGCGATGTCTTGGTCGTCATTGGGAGCGCAAATTTGCGCAGTCATCAGCAGGCAGACCAACTCCAGGAGGTCAGGGGCGTGATGCTGCTGCGCGGACCAAGGGCGCGCGAGGCGGACTCGGCAGCGGTGCTGCGCCGTATCGCACAAGACGCAGCGCAAGAGCTTCAAAGCCCACGCTTCGGCGCTTTGATCGCCACCGGCGGCGACACGATGGACGCGATCCTGGATCTTCTCAACGTCCGTGAGTTCGAGATCCTGCAAGAACTCGATCCCGGATTCCCACTTGGTCTCGCCAGGCTTGGCGATGGGCGCTCGCTCCTGTTCGCGATGAAGGCCGGTGGCTTTGGCAGTGACGACGCCCTGACGCGCGCCGTCGCGCGGATACGTGGAGCAACCCAATGAAGAACATTCCCCCGCTTGCTCTCACGATGGGCGACGCCTCCGGCATTGGACCGGAGATCGTGGCGAAGGTGCTTGCGAAGGGCGGCGAACGCGTCGTCGTGTTCGGCAGCTATGTTGTCATGCAGGATATTGTACGCCGGCTCGGGTTGAACATCGAGGTGCGACGCATCAACGCTGCCGATGCAGCTCAATTCGAGCCGCGGCGAATTGAAGTTATCGAAACCACCCGCATTACCGGGTCCCCACCAATCGGGCGTATCAGCGCGATCTCCGGGCAGGCGGCCTTCGACGCCATCGTTGCAGCGATCGCAGCAGCGAAGTCCGGACAAGTGAGCGGCATCGTCACGGCCCCGATCAATAAAGAGGCGATGGCCAGCGCGGGAATCCGCTACCCCGGCCATACCGAAATTCTGGCCGACTACGGCGGCGCCAAGCGCGTGGCGATGATGCTTGCGAACGATGACATCCGCACGGTGCTCGTCACGATCCACACGTCGCTGAGCAAGGCGATCGAACAGGGCGATTTCGACGCTCAGCTATCCGCCATTCGGCTCGCCCACGACGGTGGAAAAGCTCTCGGCTTCGCGATCCCGCGTGTCGCCGTAGCAGGTCTCAATCCGCACGCAGGTGAAGGCGGCCTCTTCGGGGACGAGGAAATCCGGATCATACAACCTGCAATCGACGCGGCCCGAGCCGAGGGCATCGACGCCACTGGCCCTTATCCGGGCGACACCGTCTTCATGCAAGCACGTCAAGGCCGATTCGATGTTGTGGTGGCACAATACCACGATCAAGGGCTGATCCCTGTGAAGTATCTCGGGCTGGAAAAGGGCGTGAACATCACGCTTGGCCTGCCGTTCGTCCGCACCAGCCCAGATCATGGCACGGCCTTCGACATCGCGGGCCGGGGGATTGCAGACCAGGCCAGCTTGGAAACGGCGCTTGCCTACGCCAAGCGGCTGGTAGCGGCGCGAACCAAAACGAACTAGATTCGAAAGGAACCACCATCGATGGGGTTACGCTTTATCTTCATGCTTACGCGCAATGACCGCACGGTTCCGGACGCGTCGCAGCAACTTCAAACCGCGCTCAGCTTTGGCGTGCGGCACATCGGGTTCAAGGACATCGGCGTGCCGATCGAGCAGCTGAAAGGCCTCAATGCAGCCATCAGGACGGGCGGTGCAACTTCCTATCTGGAAGTCGTGTCACTGGACCGCGAAAGCGAAATTGCTTCGGCAAAGGCAGCTGCCGCAATCGGCGTTGACGTTCTTCTTGGTGGCACGCGGGTCGACGATGTGCTGCCGATCCTCAGGGACACCGGCATCCAGTACTTCCCGTTTCCGGGTCGGATTGCCGGTCATCCGAGCGTGCTTGAAGGCGCCATCGACGAAATTGTCGAAAGTGCCAAGACGATTGCAGGGCGCGATGGAGTGCATGGCCTGGACCTGCTGGCATACCGTTCGGCGCAGAACGTGCCCGAGTTGATGAAGGCTGTCTGCGCTGCGGTCACCAAGCCTGTCTACATTGCAGGTTCGATCGACACCCCTGAACGAATCGCAGTCGTCCAAAGCGCAGGCGCAGCTGGTTTTACGATTGGGACTGCGGCTTTGGATGGCAAGTACCCGGCCAATGGGAATGACCTACCAAGCCAACTCACCGCGATCATTCGCGACGTCGCTGCCCTGAACAAGCACCTTTCGCCAATTCACAAGAAGAATTTGTCAATTGAGTTTGCCGGGCTGCACGCGCCTTGGGAGCCTAAAGTCGAGGTGCATGTCAACAACATGCAAATCCAGGTCGCCCTGTTCAAGGGAAGCTCTAACTGGTCATTTCGGCAGCACGACGATCAGCTGTTCTTCGTTCACCGGGGACGCCTGCTCATGAAATTTCGTGACCGTGAAGAGATCATCGAACCCGGAGAGTTCATCGTCGTTCCATATGGCGTTGAGCACAGTGCGGTGGCCTTGGGCGAGGAAGGATGTGAAGTGTTGCTGGCAACGTCAACCGCTCTACCCTGCTACCCACCCGCGGGAACTGATCTCGCACACTCTGAGCGATCTCAGTTGACTGCTTAGCACGACGGAACCGACTGCTAGGTTTCAGTGAAATCATGACGCAAGGCGCAAGAGCAATCATGACCGTGGCTATAGTGCTGCATCGCGCCGACGGCGCACCCGTTGCAAGCTCTTTCCGCAGGGCAGCGTTCGGCAAGGACGACCCCTTGGTGGGGCATCGCGAAATCGCCTGGGAAGGACCGGACTCGATGATCGTGGGCCGAACCAGCTTTATTGGTGAGCTCGAAGTCGCAAGCTTCCCCCACATCGAAACCATCGTCGTGGTGGAAGGAGAGCTGATCCCCACGGCGACCGGGACGGCCCGCTGGTGCTCGGGCCGCAAGCGGCGTTGTCATCGGATGTGGCACCGCGCTTCGGATCCAGAGCGGATCAGGCGTGCGGTTTTCGTTCTGCGCAGCCGCTTGCGACAAACCGACGAAGCCCGGCCTTGTCCAACTGTTCGCCGACGCCGACATCAAGCCGTCTGCTTCGCTACCGGCCGAGGCCTTGCTTGGCCCGGCCCCGCAATGCCGCAGCGACAACGTCTTCTCCAGCGACGGCGCGGATTGCCATGCGGGCACGTGGGATTCGACCCCATAGGCCGCTTACGCAATCGACGCCCCTTCACACGAGATGGCTTTGAGGCTTCAGCCTACCTCCCCTGTGTGAGGTGGGACGCCAGCGAGCTTTTCACGCAATAATTTGCATGTCCTAAGGCTCACTAACCGCAGGATATTCCGTCCAGGCACACAACTCCGCAGCCTGTCTATTCTCGGCGCGGGTTAGAATGCTTCAGAGTAACCGGAGTCCCGTAGATGCCCGCGCCGCTAATGCACATCGAGTGCAGCCCTTCCCTGCCCCGCGAGGCGGACGTCGTCGTGATCGGCGGCGGCGTCGTGGGCGTGTTCACGGCGTATTATCTCGCACGCCGCGGCTTCAGCGTCGCCCTGGTCGAGAAAGGGCGGGTGGCCGCCGAGCAGTCCAGTCGAAACTGGGGCTGGTGCCGCCAGCAGAACCGTGATGCGCGCGAGCTGCCGATGGCGACCAAGAGCCTCGATCTCTGGGAGAAGGTGGCACAGGAGACTGGCGAGAACACTGGATTTCGCCGGTGCGGGCTCCTCTATCTCTCACAAGACGAAAATGAGCTGGCGGGCTGGGCGAAGTGGCGTGACTTCGCCGGGACAGTGGGCGTTACGACGCATGTGCTGAGCGCGGAGGAAGCCACCGAGAAGGGCAAGGTGACCGGACGCAAGTGGAAGGGCGGCGTTTTCTCACCGACTGACGGAACGGCGGATCCGTCCAAGGCAGTGCCGGTTGCCGCCCGCGGTACCATGGCGGCCGGCGGTACCGTCCATCAGCATTGCGCGGCGCGCGGGCTGGAGTTGAGCGCTGGCAGGGTCAGTGGCGTCGTTACGGAAGCGGGAACCATCCGTACGAAGACCGCGGTCATGTCCGGAGGCGCGTGGGCTTCCTCCTTCTGCAACCAGCTTGGTATGCGCTTCCCGCAAGCTGCCGTGCGTCAATCCATTCTAGCCGTGGCGCCAGGCGCAAGCGGCCTGCCCGATGCCCTGCATACAGCGAGCGTCTCGCTGACGCGGCGCAGCAACGGTGGATACACGCTGGCTATCAGCGGGCGGGCTCGCGTCGATCCAACGCCGCAGCAGTTCAGGTTCAGCCGCGAGTTTATCCCGATGTTCGCCCGCCGCTGGCGCAATCTCGCCCCGGGCGCCTTCGAGGGCTGGCGCCAAGGCCATGAAAGCCTGCGCAAATGGGGCCTTGACGATATTACGCCAATGGAACGGAACCGGATTCTCGACCCGAAGCCCGACATGGGACAGATTCGACTGACATATCGAAGAGCCTGTGAATTGATCCCCGAACTCCAGCGCGTCGCAATCTCCGATGCCTGGGCGGGCTATATCGACAGTACACCCGACGGCATTCCCGCGATCGGTGAAGTGGAGGGGATTCCGGGCTTCATCCTGGCGGCGGGATTCAGTGGTCACGGCTTCGGCATTGGCCCCGGCGCGGGGCATATGATCGCCGACATCATTACAGGCAGCGAGCCTATTGTCGACCCGCGTCCTTATAGGCCCGAACGCCTGAAGACCGCTGCGTGGGGCAAGGTCGCTGAATTCTGAGAAGATCAACTTACAGGTAACAATCGGTCGCACACGAGATTAAGGCTGCGAGCAGCCGTGCTGAAAACAGGGAAGTGACGATGCGCGAATACGAGATTGCCGCCATTCCTGCCGACGGGATCGGCCCGGAGGTGATCGCCGCCGGTCTCCAGGCGCTTGAGGCGCTGCAGCAGCGCTGCGGCGACTTCAAGCTGCGCGTCCAGCACTTCGACTGGGGCTCGGACTACTACAAGGCCAATGGCCGGATGATGCCCGAAGATGGAGTGGCGCAACTGAAGCGCTTCGATGCCATCTTCTTTGGTGCGGTCGGCGCTCCCGATGTGCCCGACGACATCACGCTTTGGGGTCTCCGGCTGCCGATCTGCCAAGGCTTTGATCAATACGCGAATGTGCGGCCGACCAGGATATTGCCGGGCATCGTTTCGCCGCTGGCGGGCGTTGGCCCCGGCGATCTGGATTGGGTGATCGTGCGGGAGAATTCAGAGGGTGAGTATTCCGGCCATGGCGGCCGTGCCCACCGCGGCCTCCCAGAGGAGGTCGGAACCGAAGTCGCGATCTTCACGCGCGTCGGGGTCACGCGCATCATGCTCTATGCATTCCGGCTGGCGCGGTCACGGCCGCGAAAGCTCCTGACTGTGGTTACGAAATCCAACGCGCAGCGTCACGGCATGGTAATGTGGGATGAAATCGCAGCCGAGGTGGCGCAAGAGTTCCCTGACGTCTCGTGGGACAAGATGCTGGTTGATGCTATGACGGTGCGTATGACACTCAAACCTCGCAGCCTCGATACGATCGTCGCCACCAATCTTCACGCCGACATTTTGTCGGACCTTGCGGGCGCGCTGGCGGGCAGTCTCGGCGTTGCACCGACCGCCAACATTGATCCCGAGCGGCGCTATCCCTCGATGTTCGAGCCAATTCACGGATCGGCCTTCGACATCGCCGGCAAAGGTATTGCCAACCCGGTCGCCACCTTCTGGACCGCTGCCCAGATGCTCGAACATCTGGGCGAAAGCGCAGCCTCCGTCCGGTTGATGAGCGCAGTGGAAACAGTGACCAGTGAGGGCGTGCTGACGCCGGACGTGGGTGGCACAGCGACCACGCAGGACGTGACGGACGCCGTCTGCCGGACGATCCGCAGTTCGAACGTGTGACAGGTTTGCGATGAAGCTCGACAAGATCGACATCAAGATCTTATCCCAACTGCAAAAGAACGGGCGGGTCACCAACGTCGAGCTTGCCGACCTGGTCAACCTCTCGCCGAGCCCTTGCCTGATGCGGGTGAAAAAGCTTCAGGCGGAAGGCTTCATTACCGGCTATTCCGCCCAGATCGATGTGTCCAAGCTCGGACAGACTCTAACGATCTTCACCGAGGTCACGCTCAAGCACCATCAACAAAACGACTTCGCGAGGTTTCTCACAGCCGTTCAGAAAGTGGATTCCGTCATCGAATGCCATCTGATTTCGGGCGGGTATGATTATCTTGTGAAGTTCGTCACAGCGGGCATAAGCGAGTATCAGACGATCATGGAGCGCATGCTCGAACTGGATATCGGGATCGACAAATATTTCAGCTTCGTCGTGCTGAAGTCACCGATCGTAAAATCCCATTTGCCTCTCGATGTCATTTTCGACAAATGAAAAGCCGCTCCGCGGTCTGAACACCTGGAGCGCGCGCCGGTGTTTTCTTCTGCTGAGGTCCCATAGCTGCAACTTGCTTGGCACCTGGCGGAGTGCGGCACCACCCTGAGGGTTTGCTTCGTCCCCGCTCGGCGTCTGCCGCCTGGACGGGGGAGCTCCGGCGATGGCGAGGATCAGCCCTTCATCGCCGCCCGCACATCCTTGTCTTCGAGGGTTTGATCCAGCGTCATCCGGGTGCGTTCCAGGATACCATCGATTTCGTCGTCCGTGCAGCAGAGCGGTGGTGCAAAGCCGAGAATGCCGCTGTTGAAGGCGCGAATGACAAGGCCATTCTCCCAAGCGCGGTCGAAGATGCGGCGTCCCGGATCTGCCGCCGCCGGCAGCGGCGTTTTGCGCGCCTTGTCGGTCACCAGTTCGACCGCGGCCAGCATGCCGCGACCGCGAATATCGCCAACCAGCGGGTGATCGGCGAGCGAGCGGAGGCCCTTCATCAGGCGCCTCCCGGCCTTCCGGCCGTTCTCGAGCAAGCCATCTTCATAGAGACGCAGGCATTCCAGCCCGACCGCCGCGCTCACCGGATGGGCTGAGTAGGTATAGCCGTGGCCGACAGCCGTTTTGCCGGCCCCGTCCGCGATCGTATTGTAAACATGGTCGGTCATGAAGACGGCGCCCATCGGCACGTAGCCCGACGTCAGTCCTTTTGCCGTGGTCATCAAATCCGGCACGACCTCGTCTTCCTCACATGCGAACAGGGGCCCGGTGCGGCCGAAGGCGGTGATGACTTCGTCGGCAACGAACAAGACGTCGTGTTCTTTGCACACGGCGTGCAGTGCCTTCAGCCAGCCTGCCGGTGGAACCAGGACACCGCCCGAACCCTGGATGGGTTCGGCGTAGAAAGCCGCGACGCGATCAGCACCCAGTGCGGCGATCTTGTCCCGCAGTGCCGCGACCGATGCGTTGATGATCGCCTGCGGGTCGGAACCGACCGGATTGCGATAGGCGTAGTGCGAAGGTATCTTGTGCTGCCAGTCGTAAGGCACGCCGAAGCCAGCATGGAAAGCCGGAAGCGCGGTCAGACCTGCGCCAACCGTAGAGGATCCATGGTAGCCATACTCGACCGAGATAAACTGGTCTTTTCGCGGCGTCCCCTTGGCATGGTAGTAATAGCGAACGAAACGGATCGTGCTGTCAATCGCGTCGGAACCGCCCAGCGTGAAATAGACATGGTTCAGATCGCCAGGCGCCAGTTCGGCAAGGCGCGCTGCGAGACGAATGGCGGGCTCAGATCCTAGCCCGAAATATCCTGTCGCATAAGGAAGCTCTCTTAGCTGCTTCGCCGCTGCTTCGACGACGCTTTCTTGCCCGTATCCGATGTTGACACACCAGAGACCCGCGAACCCGTCCAGCAAGGTTTTCCCGCTTGCCTCGGTCACCGTTGCGCCCTTGGCGGATTTGAGCACCCGCACGCCCGTTTCTTCATGGCTCCGATAGCTTGAAAATGGGTGAACCAGATGTGCACGATCGAGTTCGATCAATGAGTTGGCCAGCATTTCTTCCTCCGATTCAGCCTAGCGCCTGACTAACGAGCGCATAAGTTTGGTGTGACCTGATTTCGACCTTCGGCTCGTCTGCGGTTCGTCGCATCGTGATGCCACCGCCGACGTGGGCCAGCCCGCGACGGGTGAGCCACTCGCCGAGAGCCGTGGATTCGTCGGTGTCGATACGGACAAACTCGCCCGCACTGTCGGCCAGCAGGAAGTCGATCAGGCATCTCGCTTCGTGAAGCTTCCTCCCCACCACCGGCCCAATCACCAGCCCTCGGCCAAACCGACGAACTGCGGCAAACGCCTGAACATTGCCTTCATTGCGAACGACGGCGAACTTCGCGCGCTCGCGCAACGAGCGCATGAGCGCCGACCGGTCATGACCAAACGCCGCGCGATCCAGAGCAACAAGGCGCGCGTGGTCGCTGTCCTTGCCCCATGACACATGTGCCGGTGCGTCTACAGACGGCGCCAGGCCCTGGTGTTGCACGATCTTGCCGGTCGCGACGAATCCCAGCTTCTCGTAGAGCGCGAGCCCTTCCTGCGTCGCCACCAAATAGCAGGTGCGCCCGCCTGCCTTGGCAAGCGCCTCCTCCATCAGCTTGCGACCGAGCCCGCGACCACGCATTGCGGCATCGACAATGACCATGTTGACGGTGGCGGCATCGTCGCCATAGGGCGTCATCAAGATCGTCCCCACCACGCGTCCTTCCTCCTGGACAACGACGCCTTGGCTGAGCGATTGCATCAGTTCCCAGTCTTCACGACGGTGCGGCCATCCAACATGACGTGATAATTCGACAGCATCCCTCAGATGCGCGAATGTCATCGTTTCCAGCGTAATTTGCTGCGTGGTCATGGTTCAGTCCGGGCCTGAATTCTCTGAGCTCAAGGTAGGCTGCCGCAGACAGCAGTTCCTTCCGACCAGGAGCTGAGCGATAGGTGTTTTGACTTTCCTTTGCCGCCGGCGCCGCATGTTATGCGGACGGACAGCGGGCCGATCGCGCTCCCCTCGCAGACCGAAACGGTCTCGGGCGCAACTCTCTGCCAAGGCTCTACCGCGATACGAAACAATCTGCTTCGGGGCGCATCGAATGCGGCGACTCGTCTTGTTCGGCTCTCATTATGATCCTCGCTGTTAAAGGCACGCAGTGCCGAAAGATTGGAAGGATCGACGCCCATGACCCAGTTCAGACCGAAATATATCATTTTCGACTGCTACGGCACGCTGACCAACTTCGACATGGCCGGCGCGGCGCGACGCGTTTATGGCGCGCGACTATCCGCAACCGTGATGGCGCAGTTCATCAAGGACTTCTCGGCCTATCGTCTCGATGAGGTTCTTGGCGCCTGGAAGCCCTACAGCGAGGTCGTGCACAATTCCGTGGAGCGCGCCTGCAAGCGCAACAATGTGACGTTCCGGCCTGAGGACGCCCAGCGCATCTATGCGGAAATCCCGACATGGGGTCCGCACCCGGATGTACCGGCGGGGCTGGCCAAGGTCGCCAAGGAGATTCCGCTGGTGATCCTGTCGAACTCCATGAAGAGCCTGATCATGTCGAACGTGGAGAAACTCGGCGCACCTTTCCACATGGTCATCACGGCCGAGGAGACCGGCGCCTACAAGCCGCATATGAAGGGCTTCGAGTATATGTTCGACAAGCTCGGCTGCGGCCCGGAAGCCGTTACGCATGTGTCGTCCTCGTTCCGCTACGATCTCATGACCGCCTATGATCTTGGCATCAAGAGCAAGGTCTGGGTGAATCGCGGCCACGAGCCCGCGAACCCCTTCTACGAATACACCGAGATCAAGGACATCGGCGGTCTGGCCGGCGCCGTCGGGCTGGAGCCCGTTCGTGAATTCGCCTGAACGTCTGTTGTTAGTGCAGTCGCGCCAGGCTGATACCCTCCCACCACGTTAATGATCACTGGTCGCAATACGGAGAAAGGGGCGGTTTTCACCGCCCCTTTCTTGTTGTTCCAACACTTTGGAAGCTGCAGGTGTCTCCACCTGCTTGCAAGACAACTAGTTAAGTCCGCCAACATGAAGCGTCTTGACCTCGAGATATTCCTCGATGCCGAGCTGCGATCCTTCGCGCCCCACCCCTGACTGCTTGACACCGCCGAAAGGCGCAACCTCGGTCGAGATGAGGCCGGTGTTGAGCCCGACCATGCCGAACTCCAGCGCCTCGGCCACACGCCACGAGCGCTTGAGGTTCTCCGTATAGAAATAGGCAGCAAGGCCAAATGGCGTACCGTTCGCGATCGCGATAGCCTCTTCCTCCGTCTCGAAGCGAAAAAGCGGCGCCACCGGACCGAACGTCTCTTCCGATGCCAGCAGCATCTCGGTCGTAGCCTCTCCCAGCACGACGGGCCGTGCATATTGCTTGCCGTCCGGCACTGTCTCGCTCTGGGCGATGATCCGCGCGCCTTTCGCCTGTGCATCCGCGATATGACGCTCGATCTTGTCGATCGCGGCCGCGTTGATCATCGGGCCGATCTCAGTGCCGTCATCGGTCCCTGCGCCAACCTTCATCCCCGCTACGCGCTGGCTCAGCTTTTCGGCAAAAGCGTCGTAAACGCCCGCTTGCACCAGAATCCGGTTCGCGCAAACGCAGGTTTGACCCCCATTGCGGAACTTGGATGCGATCACCCCCTCGACTGCATTGCCCAGATCGGCGTCGTCAAACACGATAAAGGGCGCGTTGCCGCCGAGCTCGAGGCTGAGCCGCTTGATGCTATCGGCCGCGCCACGCATGAGCAGCGCTCCTACGCGGGTCGAGCCGGTGAACGAGATCTTGCGCACCGTCTCGTTGGCCATCAGTTCGTTGCCGATTTCGGTGGGCATGCCGGTGACAATGTTGATCACCCCGGCCGGAATACCTGCCCGTTCCGCCAGAACGCCGAGCGCCAGCGCCGAGAATGGCGTGAATTCCGACGGCTTAATGACAACCGTACAACCCGCGGCCAGCGCCGGCGCCACCTTGCGCGTGATCATCGCGTTGGGGAAATTCCATGGCGTGACGATGGCACAGACGCCGACGGCCTCCTTCAGCACCAGAATGCGGCGGTCGGGCGTTGGCGACGGAATGGTCGAGCCACCGATCCGGCGTGCTTCTTCGGCGAACCATTTCACGAAGGAGGCGCCATAGCGGATTTCACCGCGTGCCTCCGCCAGAGGCTTGCCCTGTTCCAGCGTCAGCAGCAACGCCAGGTCCTCTTCATTTTCCCGTATCAGGCTGTGCCAGCGTTCCAGAAGCGCTCCGCGTTCGGCATGGGTCCTGGCCTTCCAGTCCTTGAACGCCGCCTGGGCTGCATCTATTGCAGCCCTTGTCTCATCTCGGCCCATGTCGGGCACGGTTCCAAGCACCTCCAGACTGGCCGGATCGGTCACATCGACAGTCGCGTTGCTGTACGCATGCTGCCAGACATCGCCAATCAGCCCCCGCTGGCGAAACAGATCCCCATCTTTCAGGAAACCAATCTTCGTAATTGCGTTCATGGTCTTTTCCTCTGCTCTTTCAGCTTAGTCCTGCCAGCACGGCCCGCGTGATTGCTTCAGTGCTGTCCTTACCCGCAATCGTGCCTATTCCGCGTGCGGTTGCGGACTCGATTGCCGACATCACTTCGGCCGCGGCCTGCTCCTCGCCCAGATGCCCGAGCATCATGGCGCCGGACCAGATCGCGGCGATCGGATTGGCGATGCCGAGATGCGCGATATCAGGTGCCGAACCATGGACAGGCTCGAACATGGAGGGCGCGCTGCGATCGGGATTGATATTGGCGGAGGCGGCGTAACCGAGTCCGCCCTGGATGGCCGCTCCAATATCGGTGAGGATGTCGCCAAAAAGGTTCGAGGCGACGATCACGTCGAGGCTTTCAGGCGCCAGCACCATGCGGGCGGCAATGGCGTCGACGTGGTAGGGCGAGACCTCCACATCGGCATAGTCTTTCGCGACCTCGCGCGTGACCTCATCCCAGAAAACCATGGAATGTCTCTGCGCGTTGGATTTGGTGACGGATGCGAGCTGCTTACGACGCGTCCGCGCCTGTTCGAAACCGAAACGGAGGATTCTTTCGACGCCCTCACGCGTGAAGATTGCCGTCTCGATCGCGACCTCTTTGGTCGTACCGGAATGAATGCGCCCACCGGCGCCGCAATATTCGCCTTCCGTGTTCTCGCGGATGCACAGTATATCGAAACCCTCACGACGAAGGGGGCCCTGAACGCCTGGCAACAGCCTGTGCGGCCGTATGTTGGCATACTGCGTGAATCCTTTGCGGATTGGCAGGAGCAGTCCGTGAAGCGATACGGAGTCGGCCACCTTCGCTGGCCATCCCACAGCGCCGAGGTAAATCGCATCGAACTTCCGCAGCATCTCGACGCCGTCAGGCGGCATCATCGCACCGGTTTCCAGATAGTAGGCGCACGACCATGGAAATTTCGTAGGATCAAGGGCGAAACCGCCTCGCTTTGCCGCCGCCTGCAGCACCTGCCATCCCGCCTCGGTCACATCCTTGCCGATGCCGTCGCCGGGAATGAGCGCTATCGTGTAAGCCTTCATTGAGATCCTCCTAGAGACCGATGGGCACCGAAGGTCGCAGCTTGCTCAACACGGCAGCGACATTCGGCATCTCGTACCTGGTTTCATCGGAACAATAGTCGACAGCACGCCGCTTTTTTCGCCGAGAATGAGCCGCCCGGCCGCGTCGAATCGCGTCGGGCGGAACCTGGAAAGTCGATTGTTCTGGAACCGCCGCGCGCACTATTCGGCCGGACCTTGAGCGTTGAGCTCAGTCGTAAACGCTGACGTAGATCTTGCGCACGGTTTCGATCGTGCGCCAGACGCCGACAAAGCCGGGCTTCATCACGAAACTGTCTCCGGTACGGTAAGTCTTGGTCTCACCGCCCTTCTCCTCGATCTCGACGAGACCCGAAACGATGTGGCAGAATTCGCAGGTAGTGCCCTTGATAGAATGCGTCTCGCCGGGCGTCGCCTCCCAGACGCCGGTCAGGACCTTCTCGCCTTTCGAGGCATCCTGCGCCCACGTCTTGAAGGATGGATTGCCCGAAATTAGCCGCTCTGGAGCCGGTAATGCCTGCTTCGGCGCGAAGGCTGGATCTGTGTCGATCGTGATCAGAAGTGACATGTCATGTTTCCCTGTTAGTAGCCGAGTGTCCGATCGACGAGGCCGATCAGTTCTTCCCCGGCGCGGTGGCGCCGGATATTGTCCACGACGGATTGCGCCGCGGAATCTGCTTGCGTTATGGAAGCGATGTGCGGCGTGATCGCCACCTTCGGGTGCCGCCAGAGCGGATGGCCGTCCGGCAGCGGCTCGGGATCGGTGACATCGAGCATTGCGGCATCAAGGTGCCCGCTATCGAGAGCCTGAAGCAGGGCGGTTTGGTCTAACTGCGGCCCGCGGCCGACATGCAGCAGCCTCGCCCCGGCCGGCAGCAGGGAAAAGAGTTCCGCATCGAGAATGCCACGGGTTTCCTCCGTCAGCGGCAGCAGGCAAACGAGAATATCCGTCCGTGCGAGGAAACCGGCAAGCTGATCCGCTCCATAGAAGCAGGTGACGCCGTTGATCTCCTTCCTGCTTCGGCTCCAGGCAGCGAGGGGAAAGCGAAACGGCAGCAATCGCTCGATAGCCGCCTGCGCCAGCATGCCGAGGCCGAGAAAGCCCACGCGGCGCTCGGCGGCTTGCGGAGCGGCAAGACCGAGCCACGACTGGCGCTTCTGCTGTTCACGATACGCCACCATATCCCGGTGGAGACTCAGCACGCCGAGAACGACATATTCCTGCATCATGCGAATGATGCCGTCCTCGACCATGCGCACCAGCTTCACCTCCGGAGGCAGGCTTTCACGCTTGAACTGGTCGACGCCGGCGCCAAGCGAAAACAGCACTTCGAGATTGCGATAGCGCGCGATATCATCTGGTGCCGTCCAAGTCAGGAGGTAGCGCACCTTCTCCGGGTCGACACATTCGCTGCTGTGGAACAATTCGACGTCCGGGAGCTCGCGTGCGAAAACCTTGCGGAAGACTGCTGCGCGCACCGGGTCGGAATTGAAAAGAAAAGCCATGAAACCGCCCTCTCCCGCTATGCGGCAAGGCGCTTGCCGAGACGCTCGATCATGCTCTGGCAGGCAACAAGTTCGCCGATCTCAATATATTCGTTGGCACGATGAGCCCGGCTGATATCGCCGGGACCGCAGATGATCGCGTCGATGCCGGCCTGCTGATAGAGACCAGCCTCCGTGCCGTAGCTCACCGCAGACAGAGGCTCCCGCCCCGTCAACTCGGTCAGAAGGGCTGCCAAACCACTCTCCTGCGGGAGCGAAAGCCCCGGATACGCGCTCAGCTCATGCCACGCCACGTCAAAGCCGCTGTCACCGAGCGCGATTAGCTGGGCCTTTACCGGCTCAAGCAATGATGATGGGGAAACACCCGGCACGGCACGGAGCTCGATATCGGCGGTGCAGCGATCAGGGATGATGTTGACGGCTTGGCCGCCAGCGATGACACCAACCTGCAATGACGAGTATGGAGGCGCGAAATCCGTGTCGAACGGCCCATCCGCGAGGGTCTGACCATAGGCCACGATCTGCGTGACGAGACCTGACATTGCATGCACGGCATTCAGTCCCAGCTCGGGCCGTGAAGAATGGCCGGACCGTCCTATCACCTCGAGCCGCGCGGCCGCCTTGCCTTTGTGCCCCCGCACGGCTTCCATCCGGCTCGGCTCACCGATAATCGCGCCAAGCGGCTTCTCGCACAGGCTTGGCAGGGCGGCGATGAGATGCGGCACACCACGGGCACCCGCCTCCTCGTCATAGGAGAATGCGAGATGAATGGGCCGCTGCAAGTTCGTCGCCGCAAGCCGCGGCAGCGCGGCCAGCACGCAGGCAAGAAAGCCCTTCATGTCGGAGGTGCCCCGGCCATGAAGCCTGGCGCCATCGTGGCGCAGAACAAAGGGATCCGAGTTCCATTCCCGCTCACCGGCCGGCACGACATCCAGGTGGCCCGACAAGATGTAGCCGCAGGCCCGCCGCGGCCCGATCGTGACAAACAGGTTGGACCGGTCGCCTTCGGGGCCGCAAAGGACGGTCGTTTCTGCTCCGGCCGCCTCGCAATATTCACGCACCCAGTCGACGATCGCGCCGTTGGGCGAGCCCACGACCGAGGGGAACGCGATCAGCGTCGCTAGAATTTCTTCGACATTCACCGGGCGCCGCTCCACTCGCACTTCGCTGGATGCGACAAGTGTGGCAGCAGGCGAGAGCATTCCGTGCCGAATGAAGCTATGCTTTGGCCGAAGATTTCGAATATTGGCCCGGAACCAGCGAAACCTGCTGGCTTTCGGGTGCAATCATAAGGCAAAAGACGGCTGCGGCACCGTCAGCGACGACAGGACGTGCTCGCGAGTTGGATATGAGGAGCAGGTCGACTGAAATGCAGAGATCAGTGCGCCTGAAGTCTTTCGAACTGGTCGCGCGGGACATCGATGATGTTGACGTCGAGTTGCTGCACGCGCTGTCGATCTCAGTCCGCTGGCCGCATCGGCCAAAGGACTGGGATCTTCTGCGCCGTGCCGGCCGCGGCATCGTTGCCGTAGACGGCATTGGCCGGGTTTTCGGCAGCGCGATGTGGTTTCCGCAAGGGGACGATTTCGCCACCATCGGCGTAGTCATCACAACGCCCCGCACACAAGCCCAAGGCGGCGGCCGATGGCTCATGGACCAAGTGCTTGAGCAGTGTGGCGATCGCAATTTGGCGCTCAACGCCACCCATGTCGCCTATCCCCTCTATGTCTCACTTGGCTTCACGACCGAGGCCATCGTATATATGCGACAGGGGGAGGTTCCGCCGGCACTCCCTGCCCTGCCTGATTTGGAAGGTGAATTGCAGACGCTGCCGAGCGACAGGCTGAATGAGATCATCGAGCTGGATACGCGCGCGTTTGGGACAAACCGCGAGAGGCTGCTCGCATTGCTCTCAGCGGATGCCTCGATCTGCACTTTGAGCCGTGGCGGCGAGATCGTCGGCTACTCCATGTGTCGCGAGTTCGGGCGTGGCTACGTGATCGGCCCGATGGTCGCGCGCAGTGATCTGGACGCGGTCCATCTCACAGCCGTCCATCTGAGAAATCTTGCAGGACGGTTCGCCCGAGTCGATACCCGGGAGAAGGATGGCATGTTTGCCACGTTTCTCGAGCAGTGCGGCCTTGGCATTGCCGAGACCGTTACGACAATGTCCAAAGGGCGTCGCTTCCTGAACCGGGAAGAAAACGGACCGTGGGTTTATGGACTGGCCGGCCACGCATTGAGCTGAGCCAGTATTTTCAGGGTCTTCTTCATCACATGAGGAGTAAATGCCTGCTCGAAAGCGAGGGCCAAGCATAGGCGCTACGTTTCGCTTGTTTCTGTCGCGAGCGCCCGGCCTCCAGCATCCGACTGAGATAGCTTGGCGCCGATCGAGCGGCTGTCGCCGAACTCTTGAGGCTCGACTTGGCGAAGGCCTCGCCGAAGACGGTGTAGCGGTCCCCGTTCCAGCTCAGTGGTCCACTGACACAAGCCGGCCCCATAGCGGCTGGTCGTGCTCGTGCGCGATGCGCACCATTGTAGTCGCCGCCATACTGGTAGGCTTGTTGGGTGCTCCCGCAATTGCGGCGACGCACTATTGGGTCGCCAAGGACACGAGCACCAAGACATGCACGGAAGTCTCTATGAAGCCCGACGGAGTTAAGATGACGGCTGTCGGCAAGAAAACGTACCCGAGCTATTCCAGTGCAGACAAAGCTCCGAGGGCATCGACCGCCTGCAAGAGCTGACAAGCATATGTTCGCCCGTTGGTAGCGGCGACCGCTATCCCGGTGGTTCCGCGCTCCGACGACAGCTAATTTCGGATGTCACACCAGTCTGCCTTTTCATGCGGTTCGGACGAAGACACGGCGACCAGACCTCAACAGCTACGGTATACTCCCTCGTACGCGGTCCTGATCAACGTGGGTCTTCCTCAATCCAAGCGATAAGGGGGGCTTTCGGGTCTCGCCCTTTTTGCTGCTACGACTTCACGGCTGAGTTGAAACCGTCCAGCTCCTCGCCGATCTCGACAAGGGCCTTTCTGACTGTCTCCTCAATTTCCTGTCGTTTCTTCGGCGGCATCAGGCCCAGCCCCTTCAGCATCGCCTCGCGCCAGTGCAGCCCCCTGCCCCACGCTTCCGAGAACGCTGTTGCAAGGTCGTCCTTGCGACGGGTGGCCTCCAGTGCCTCGATAAGGAGGCTGGCCTGATGGACGTCCTTTTCGCGCTTGGCGACGCCGTTTGCATCTGATTGCCTGCGAGAAGCGACGATGAGCTTGTGAACTGCATAGCGTTCCGGCGACGGCACGGTTACAGGCACCCCTGACCGATGCAGCATCACGGTCCGGATGGGCTCGTGGATCAGGAAATCAAGGAAACGTAAGGGCTGCGCCGAAGCTCCGCCCAGTGCTGGCATCGGAGTGGCATGGTCGGTGTAGTCATCGGATCCCCGGTTCGGTGTAAGGAATTCGACCTTGTACCTCGTTGCATTCTCGAATTGCGTCGCGTGTCCGGGATCCGACCTGTGAGGGATCTCCCTGAAGGTTGGATCAACCTCTCTCAAAATTTCCAGGATCGGCGGCAGGCTGTCTTCGACTGACGACGAGATCGAATAGTGCTGCGCGAAATCGGCATCGCCGGTTTGCAATGAGGCACCGGGCAATCTTACGCCGAGATGCCCCGCATACGTCTGGAAGGCAACCGTACCGACGAGCACGCCTCTTAGACGGAAGATTCCTGCTGCTCCCATGGCTCCAACGACATCGCCAGTGAACCGGTCCGGTGCAGTCAGCCCTGCTTCGCGAGTCAGTGTGGAGACGAGTTTCCGACGGCTACGGAGGTCTTCCTTGATCTCTTGGAAGGCTGCAACGCGTTTCATGATCTCGGGATCGTCGGACGGGCCGACATATTTCCGCGTTTTCTTAGGCTGGGTTTCCTCAAAATACCAATAATCCCGCCCCTTCACCGGAACCCGGACGAAATTTCCCACCGTTGAGAAGTCGGTTTCGAACGATGCATCAAGGCAGCGCTGAACGAGTTCCGCATACATCGTGCGATAAACGAGATCGACCGTCTTCATGCGCCGGCTCCGTTATAAGAAAAATGAGTTTGTCTTATAACTGGATGAGCTCAAGCGACGCAAGCGGTGGTTATAAGAAAATTGCAGAGGTCTTATAACGCCACCGCATCATCCAGGGTTCACGCAGACCCGTCATGCCACACATGGCGATCGATGCGCCCGCCTCTGGCCAATGCTACCGCCAACGATGCTGGAGCCGCGCCGATCAATCAGGCACCGCGTGACCGCCGCTCATCATGTGAACCATTTTGATGCCGTTTAGGATGGTCGCGGCTGATGCCGGTGATTTGAAGCCGAGCATTGACCCGATGCGGCGCTTGATGCGCCGATGGTCCTGTTCGATCCGGTTACTCAGGTATTTACTCTTCCGGATCCGGATCGGCTTCAGCCGACGCCGGGAACGATCCTGCAAGCGATTTGAGTTGTCAAAGGAAACGACAGCCTCAGGGTGGGCTGGTGCTGTCAGCACCAGGTCGGCAAGCCATCAGGCCAAAAGCTCGGAGTCGGGCCGCATCGCGGCGACGCGGGCGGCGATTGCCGTTTGCAGCGAACGGCACCGGCCGCTGCGATCCCGCCAGTTTTTCGATCTCCGTGCAAAGGTCGGCGAGCGCCGCGCGGTCCCAATGGAGCCCGAGCTGGTCGACGATCCTTTCGAGTCGGTCGGCGCTGCCAGCGGGCGGCTGCACGGACAGCTGCCGCCAGGCGCCAAGAACCGCGCCGGCGGGGCCGGGATCGGCCCCGGCCGGGCGCAGGTACCAGGGGTCGCGCAGGGCGTCCTCGTCCTCGGCGCGGCCGGCGAGCCGCATGCTGGCGGCGGCGCTTCCCATCGCGGTCAGCTCGGCTCCGGCCTGTCTGACAAGTCCGTCAAGCCCGGCTCCGCCGTTAAGTCTAAGGCGGGGCGGCGTGAACCAACACGACCTCAAAGCGCCTGTTGCGCTTTGTGAACGATGCCCTTTTCGAACCGGGAAAGAGCAAAGGCGGAAAGATTGATCGAGGGGCTGCCCTGTGTGACCCATTCGCCGAGTTGTTTGCCGATGGATGGTCCAAGCGCAAAGCCGTGGCCGCTGAAGCCGGCCGCCACGAAGAGTTCGAGCTCTGGCTTGGGCCGATCGATGATTGGAATGACGTCGGGCGTGATATCCAGCCTGCCGGCCCAGGCGTTCTGCAGTTCGATCGTATTCAGATGCGGAAAGATCTGCCGGAAGCCAGCAAGGTTGGCTATCACCTTGCGCATATTGGGCTTCGGCTCCGGCAGCGCCTGCACGGCATTACGGCGGCTGAAGCGCGCCGCCAATTGATGACGGAAATCGGCTCCGATGCTGAGGTGCAGTTGACGCCAGTTGTTGCGATAGGCGGGTATGAAATGGCGCATGCAACGAAAGGAGTCGACGGTGATTTCGTAATCGACTCCCATGCCGCGATAGCCGTTACCGATAATGAAATCGCCGCCCATAGGGGCGGAATGCAACGCGGGGACCCCACATCGCGATGCGGGTGAAGGGTGCTGCCTTCCAGGTGCGGCCGACGGAGGATTTGACGATCTGGATAGGCAGGTGCAGGCCGGCCGAAGCGGCCAGCACCGGTGCGCCGATGCCGTTTGCCAAAACGACGGTTTTTGCTTCGAAGATCCCGTTAGACGCCAGGAGCCTCGGTCTGTCCTGCCTGTCGAGGTCGAGCCGGAAAACCGGTGTATCTTCCAGGATAGTGACTCCGGCTTCGCGTGCCGCAGCCGCGATGGTCCGGGTCGAAAGAGCCGGATCGGCATGGGCGTCGTCGGCGGTGAAAAGTCCGCCGCGCCATTGCCCAGCCAATTCGGGGATTGTCTGACGAACGTCCGCGGCATCCAGCAGGCGCGTCGAAAGGCCGAAGCTGCGCGCAATATCGTGGCCGCTGCGGATCCGATCCTCATCGGCAGCGGTTTCCGCGGGGACCAGGATTCCGCTGCGGGTGAACTGCGTCGCCTGTGTGCCGTATCTCGAGGTCAAGTCCGCCCACAGTTCCAAGGCTTCGACCGCGAGCGGCAGCTCGGCTTCATGCCGTCCTTGCCGGCGGATGAAACCCCAGGCACGGCTGGATTGTTCGGAAGCGATCTTGCCGCGCTCGAAGATTGTTACCGACCTCCCTTTGCGGGCTAGGGAAAGAGCGGTCGAGCAGCCGACAATTCCTCCACCGACAATGGCCACGTCCGTTTGAAAGGTGCCCATCTATGTTCCTTGCCCGATCCTTCGCCGCGACAATAACAGGAGAAGGCAGCAGCGCGTGGCATAGGGCTATGCCGGATCGGCATAGATGCGCGCCCGGCTTCAATTGCGGTGGAAGATGTCGTCGATCTGACGCAGGACATCGCGGCGCGATGCCTTGAGGCTGGAAATGAATTCGCGCGCGACGCGCGAGGGGGAACGGTGTGTCGGATAAAGCATGCCGAGACGCAGGCTGACCGCGGGCTCGAAGGGAATGGAGCGCACTCCCGGATGCTCGCGAAAATCGAACGCCGTGAAGGGGTCGATCAATCCGATTCCCAGCCCCTTGGCCACCATGTTGGCGATGGTGCTAAAAAGCTGGGCTTCAAGGACAATGCGGCGCTTAACGCCGTAGCGGTCGAAAATCTGGTCGGCGAGTTGCCTCCCCAGATGATTGTGGGTGATGGAGATATAGCGTTCGTCGCGTAAATCTTCCGGCGTCAGCCGTGCCTTCTGCGCCAGCCGATGATGGCTTGGAACCGCCATTAGATAGTGCGCGGAGCAGAATTCCTCGATTTCGATGCCGGAGCGGTCGAAGGGATATTCGGCGATGCCGACATCCACAAGCTGGCTGGCGACGAGTTCTTCTATGCGCGGCGACATCTGGATACGCAGCGAAATGCGGCTCTCCGGCCGGCTTGCCGTGAAGCGGGCGATTGCGGAAGGCATAAAGTCCATTGCCAGCATCGGCAGCGACGCCGCCGAGACCATCCCGGAATTGGCGACCTGCATTTCGCGGGCGATCTCGCGGATCTTGTCGATCGACACGAAGGCACGAAGAACCTCCTCATGCAGCAGGAGGGCTTCCGGCGTGGGATTGAGGTGCCCGCCGGACCGGTCGAACAGGGTCACTGACAAAGATGTTTCCAATTGACCCAGAAGCCGGCTTACGGCCGGCTGGAAACGCCGAGAAGCTCCGCGGCCCCGATGGTGGTCTTTGCAGTCATCGTTGCCTTGAAGGCTTCGAGTTGCCTGATGTTCAACCCGCCTCTCCTTTGCAGCCTATAACAGAACTGCATAGCGTCCATAATTCCCCTTATTTGACAATGGGATCGGCGCGAAGTCCGATTGATGAGGTGGTGACCAATCGCCGGACCGCGACATTTGTCGCCAATAATTGCAATGGGAGGATTGGGCAATGGATTTATGGGTGAAGTTCACGTCGATCGCCGTCGTGGCTGGCGCGGTCCTTGCGGGAGTTGCCGCAAAGGCGGACGCGGCCAATGATCGCTTCAAGGAAGTCCTTGAACGCGGCACGCTGCGGGTCGGGGTGCAGGGTGCCTATCCGCCCTGGTCCTATCGTGACCCCGATGGCAGGCTCGTCGGGATCGAGCCTGATCTCGCTGCGGATGTCGCCGAAAAGCTGGGCGTCAAGCTGGAACTGGTTCAGATCGAATCCGCCAACCGCATGCAACTCCTGCAGCAGGGAAGGATCGACCTCATCCTCGGGGCGATGTCCGACCTGCCGGAGCGACGCAAGGTCGTCGGGATGGTGCAGCCAGCCTATTGGGTATCGGGCGCCAATGTCATGGCCACGGCCGGACTGATCAAGAGTTGGGAGGATCTCAGCGGCAAGCCGCTTTGCGCCAAGCAAGGCCTTTTCTACAATACCGTGATCGCTCAGGCCTATGACGCCAAGATCATTTCCTTTTCCGGCAATACGGAAACCAAACAGGCCCTGCGCAGCGGCAAATGCGCAGCGTGGCTGTCGGACGATACGGCGATCCAGCAGTCGTTGAGAACCGAAGGCTGGGATGGTTACGAAATGCCCCTGAAATCCCGTTATCACAGCTATTGGGCGGCAGGCGTTCCACTGGAGGAGCGCGACGGCATCTGGGGAAAATTCATGACCAGCATGAGCCATAGCTGGCATGCCTCCGGCAAGCTCATCGAACTTGCCGAGAAATGGAAAGTGGTCGCGGATCCGTGGTTCGAAGCCGAACACGAAAAGCTGCTTGAGGCTGACAACACGAAAATGGACAGCCAGTAGTCTCAACGCGACAGGCGCGCCGCCAGGCCGGTTCGCGGTCGACAGGCAGCCTTTGTCGAGTGGGCGGCCGGAGACGGAAAACTCCATCTTGAGACCGTTGGACGCGGTTCTCCGGTCGATTTTTTTCAACTCTTGGTTCGATCGGCCCGGCGCGGGCGTCTGCGCCAAGCGGATCCATAGTTGCAAACGAGCAGGGATATCATGCGTCTTTCACTCGATGAACTTTCCGGATCAGTCTTCGACGTCGCCATCGTTGGTGCCGGCATCAACGGCGCCGAAGCTGCGCGTTGCCTCAGTGCTGCCGGCTATTCGGTGCTGCTCGTCGACAAGAGTGATTTCGCCGCCGGCGCCAGCGGACGGTCTTCGCGGCTCCTTCATTGTGGTCTGCGTTATCTTGCGCCCGGAAAATCCGTCTGGGAATTCGTGCGCCAGCCGCAGCGCTTCCTGACCGCATGCCGGATGGCGCGGGCGGCGATGCAGTCACGGGCGCAATTCGTCCGCGACACGCCCGACCGCACACGCTCCATGACCTTCTGCTTTCCCGTCTACCGTGGAGGCCCTTATAGGGGTTGGCAGATCGATGCGGCGTTCCGCATCCTGAAATCCTTGGGCGGCCGCGAGGTGCCGCTCAATTACCGCCGGCTATCGGGCGCAGAAGTCGCGCAGATGCCGCTTCTCCAACATCTGCGCGATAAACAGGCGCTTCAGTCGGTCGCCATGTTCGACGAGTACCAGTTCGACTGGCCCGAACGGGTGGTGGTGGATGCGGTGCTGGAAGCGCAGCGTCTGGGTGCGTCGGTGCGCAACTATACCGAAGTCACCCATGCGGCGCAGCAGGGCGATCTGTGGCACCTGGAGCTCGGCGATACGCTGGATGCTGCCGCCCGGCCCGTTCACGTCGTCGCGCGCAGTGTTTTCAACATGGGCGGGATATGGATCGACCGCATTAATGCGCGCGTCGAGGCCGGGCGGATCGGTCGTCGCATCACCGGCACCAAGGGCGTGCACATCGTGGTCCGCCTGCCGCCCGAATGCAGCCGTTTCGGCATCGCAACGCTCAACCGGCTGAATGAGGGGCTGTACTGTATCCCGTGGCGTGGCCTGCATTATTTCGGACCGACCGAAACGTTGTATGACGGCGATCCCGACGACATCCATCCGACTGAGGAGGATTTCGAGTTCCTGCTCGGCGAAGCCAATCATCTCCTGCCGACGCTCGATATCAGGCGGTCCGACATTCTCTATGGCTGGGCGGGCGTGCGGCCGCTCACTTACGATCCGGCGCAGCCCATGGGCGCACGTTCGCGGCAACTGCACGACTTCGGTCCTGAAGGAGCGCCCAACCTGTTCGCCATGACGGCAGGGCCGATTATGAGCCATCGCTCGGCAGGGCAGCTCGCATTGACGGCACTGAGCAAGGGACTGGCACCGTCACGGCCGAGCCAGCAGCCGGATTTCGCTTCCAGGAGCGTTCCGCGCGAAACCGGGAACAGCTCACGCGAGGACAAGCTTTCGATCATGCAACGGGGCGTGGAGAGCGAACATGCCGAGACCATCGACGATCTGTTGGTACGCCGCAGCGGCCTCGTCTGGAACGACGACCCGCTTGGCGAAGACGTGGACCTGGCAGTCGAGGTGCTTGCCAACGCGCGTTCATGGTCGGCGCAGAGGAAGCGGCAGGAAGCTGCTTCCGCCCGGGAGGTTATCGCCCATCGGCTGCACATTGATCCGCCCGCTTGACCCAATATCGGGCCCACCTGCCACCAGAGGCAGTCTCTTATGCCCTCTTTACAGGAACAGGACAGTCCGCGCCTTGAAGCCGTCAAAGATAATGACAGCCTGCTGATGGATAGATGCTACACAGCCGGTACGCGATCGCGGGAATCGCGATTGCGGGACGAATGGCTTTGCAGGGAGTCCGGGGAAGACCGGTGCGCCATGACAAGTACGTTGAACCTTCTGCACTACTCGGCATTTCGCGCCGTCATGCTCACCGGCACCGTCAGCGGCGCGGCCGAATTGCTGGGGCGCAGCCAGCCGGCCGTCAGCCGGCTTCTCGACAAGCTGGAATACGAGCTTGGCGTTTCGCTTTTCGAGCGCCGCAGGGGCCTGATCACGCCGACCTCCGTGGCGCATCTGTTGCTCGACGAGATCGAGCGGGCCTATGTCTCGCTGGATGCGTTGAGCAGCTTCGCAGCACGGCTGGCAAGCGGGGAAGGCGGCGAGATCAGCCTTGCGGTCATGCCAGCGCTGGGCATCAATTTCGTGCCGCATCTGCTGGCCGATTTCAGGAAGGACTGGCCGAAGACCAAGGTCACGCTGAACGTGCGCATGTCCGTCAAGATCGAGGAATGGGCGGCCGCGCAGCAGATCGATTTCGGACTGGCGGAAACACCGTTCAAGCGCTCGGGGTTCCGGACCGAAGTCTTCAGCGACGCGCCCTACATCGCGGCCGTTCCGCGCGATCATCCGCTCGCCGGGCGCAGCCGGCTCGGCCCCGCCGACCTGCGCCAGGGGCCATTCATTTCCTGGACTTCCTTCGTCTCGGCACGGCATCTCCTCGATCAGGCGCTGCTGTCCAGCAGCGTCAAGGTGGATGCCGCCTATGAGACGACCTTTTCGGTGTCGGCCTATGAAATGGTCAAGCACGGGATCGGTATTGCGATCATCGATCCCTACACCGCGGTCGAGCAGTTGGACGACCGGGTCAGGCTGATCCCCTTCGCGCCGAAGATCCCGTTTAACGTTGCCCTGCTGCGCCCGGAGTCGCGCGGGCCCAACCCCGCCGCCGATGCCCTGCTGGAGCTGATGGCGCAAAAGCGCGATCGGATCCTGAGACAATTGCCGGACCAGGACGATATGCACACTACGCATATCAATCGCCGATAATTCTATTTTGAACATTTCGGTATCAGCGCTTTATTGGCGTGATCGACCGTCCAGGAAAACAGGCCGCCAATGTCGCCTAGAATTACCGAGATGCAGGGCCGGGACTACGATGTCGTCGTGGTCGGCGCCGGCATCAACGGTTCGAGCGCGGCGCGGGAACTGGCCGCAGCGGGTTACAGCGTCCTCCTGGTCGACAGGAGCGATTTCGCCGCCGGCGCCTCCAGCCGATCCTCGCGCATCCTGCATTGCGGCCTTCGGTATTTCGAAACGCCCAACCCGATCCGCACCTTTGCGTTTCATCCGCAGCGCTTCGCCGCGGCCTTGCGCATGGCGCGGGCGGGGATGGAAGCGCGAACCGAACTTGTCGGGCGGAGCCCGCAACGGTGCAAGCCCTTCACCATGTGCTTTCCGATTTATCCGGAGAGCCCCGTCCGCGGCTGGCATTTGGATCTCGGTTTCCGCATCCTGCGCCGTCTCGGGCCACCGGAACCGGCGCTCGCCTATCGTCGGCTGAAGAGTGATTTCGAAACCCACCTGCCATTCGCAAACGACCTGCGGGACCCCGAAAGTCTGCGGTCGATTGCCACCTACCGTGAATACATCATGGACTGGCCGGACAGGCTGTGCGTGGATGCCGCCCTCGACGCCGAGCGAAACGGCGCCGAAATACGCCTGTTCTGCGAAGCTTCCGTTATACGTAGGAAGCCGGAAGGCTGGCTCGTCGAACTGTGCGACGGTAAGGGGGAAGCGGCCGAGGTTCGCGCGTCCGTCGTGCTGAACATGGCCGGCACCTGGGTGGACGCGGTGAACGCCAATCCCGTCGCCGGCAAGCCAGCGCCCTGCCTTGTTCGCGGCACCAAGGGCGCTCATATCGCGGTCAGGCTGCCGGATTCCTATCGCGGCTACGGCATCGCCACGATCAACCGCAGCGGTATGCCGTTCTATTGTCTGCCTTCGCATGACGACTGCTTTTATTTCGGGCCGACGGAGACGCCTTTCGACGGCGACGCCGCCGGTGCCGCAGCCACCAACGAAGACATCGATTTCCTGCTTGCGGAAGCCAATCACATGCTTCCCGGCCTGCGGCTCGGCCGCCGCCACGTCGAATTCACCTGGGCCGGCGTGCGGCCGCTCACCTTCGATGCAGCCGAGCCGATGGGGCGGCGCACGCGTCAGATCCACGATCTCGCATCTGCCGGCAGGCCGGGTATCTTCGCGATGACGGCAGGGCCGGTCATGAGCCATCTGAGCGCAGGGCGCGAGATGCTGCGGATCGTCGAGAAGCAACTGAAGCCGACGCGCAAGTCCGTGGCGAGGCGGATCCCGGAGACAGGCGACAGCGGTGCGGAGTTCGCAATTTCGAGGCCGCTTTCGCAAGGCAGGCGCGCCGCTTTCCGCACAGCGGTTTCGGTCGAGCATGCCCGCGACCTGAAAGGTATTCTCTATACGAGGACAGGCCTCGCCTGGCGCCGCCATCTCGACCGCGCCGAGGTCGAGGAGGCTGCCGACGCCATTGCCGATCTGGTCGGCTGGGCGCCGGAGCGGACCGTCAGTGAAATCGACGGGTTCATCCGATACCAGAAGACGGCGTTCCGCGCCGCATCGGACCTTCCAATTCAGCCGGCAGCACACAAAATGGGAGATGTAGAAGCATGAAAATCGGATCAGCACTGACAACCATCGCCGCCCTTGCAGTCACGCTGGCCGCAAGTGCGATCCTTCCCGCCAGCAGCGCGCAGGCGGCCGAATCGCATCTGCAGCAGATTCTGGAACGAGGCGCCGTGCGTGTCGGCGTTCTCGGCGCGTTCAAGCCCTGGTCCTTCCCATCGCCGGATGGTTCGATGCAAGGCATCGAGGTGGACCTCGCCCAGTCGGTGGCCGATGCGCTCGGCGTCAAGCTTGAGCCGGTCGTGGTCACGTCCGCCAACCGCATGCAGTTCCTGCAGCAGGGCAAGATCGACGTCATCATCGGCGGCATGTACGACACCACTGAGCGGCGCAAGGCGGTCGGCATCATCGAGCCGGCCTATTGGACGTCCGGTCCGACCCTGCTGGCCAAGGAGGGTGTCATCAAGGACTGGAAGGACATCGCCGACAAGCCGGTCTGCGCCAAGCAGGGCGTCTACTACAACAAGCTGGTGGAGACGGAATATCACGCCAAGGTCGTCGCCTTCACCGGAAACACGGAGGGTAAGGAAGCCTTGCGCTCCGGCAAGTGCATCGCCTGGGTCTATGACGATGCGAGCATTATGGCCGACCTCGCTTCGGGCGAGTGGAAGGGTTATGAGATGCCTGTTTCCGTTCTCTTCGACAATCCCTGGGCGGCCGCGGTGCCCGTGGCGGAAGTGGACAAGGCCTTGGGCGTGTTCATGGCAGGCATGGCCTATCGCTGGCAAGCGTCCGGAAAGCTGGTCGAGCTTGAAAAGAAATGGAAGGTGAAGCCGTCGCAGTGGATCGCCGAGCAGCACAAGAAGGCTGAGTGGGACACGAGCTACCTGAAGGGCGGCAACTGAGCCGATGCTCTGCGAAACGCTGATCGATGACCGGCTGCCGGAGCTAAAATGTTCCAGTTGATCGCGCCCTTCTTCCAGGATCTCTACGACCGCACGGGCCTCAATTTCATCGTCTTCTACGACAGCTATGAATATGGGCGCTTCCTGTCCGGCATCAGCATATCGCTACAGCTGATCTTCTGGTCGATCGTCGTGTCGCTGGTGATCGGCGTCTTGGGGGCCTGGGCGCAAAGCGCCCGGTCTCCCGTCCTGCGGGTCCTGATGGATGCCTATATCCAGGCATTCCGCAACACGCCGCCGATGATCCAGCTCCTGTTCTTCTATTTCGCTCTCGGCGCCTTCACGCCGCAGGTCGATGTTGGCGGCTATTACCAGCCGCTGATCTCGTCCTTCGCCTGGGCGATCATCTCGCTCGGCATTTTCGGCGGCGCCTTCAATGTCGAGATCTTCCGCGCCGGCTTGGAGGCGGTGCCGGGATCGACGAAGGAAGCAGCCGAGAGCCTGTGCATGAGCAAGTGGCAGATATACCTGTATGTCACCCTACCGCTGGCCTTCCGCATCAGCCTGCCGGCCCTCACCAACAATCTCGTCAGTCTCGCCAAGACGACATCGCTCGCCTACGTCATTTCCGTCCCGGAGATGACCTATACGCTGAACCAGGTGTGGTCGGACAATGTGAACGTGCCGGAGATGATGCTGCTCCTGTTCCTGTTCTATGTGCTCGTCGTCTCGCTCCTGGCCGCCGGGCTCCATTTCATCGAGCACAGGCTGACCCTGCCGGGATACGGCCAATGAGCGGCGCGGCTTTTCGTATCGACAGGCGCCGCTTCGCAGAAGGCAGCTTCTGCTCGCGCATCCACTGGCGGCACGGGCTGTGGCTCGTCCTCGCCTTCTTCGGCTCGCTTGCCTTCGCCTATGCCCAATCGGACCCCCAGCAGCAGGCCCCGTCGGCCATTTCCACGCTGATCCTGTGGCTGCCTTTCATTCTCAAGGGTTTCGCTCTTAATCTCCTGATGAGCTTCATCGCCATGGCGGTCGCGACCCTGCTGGGAATCGGGCTGGGATTGCTGCGGGTCAGCCGCTCGAAGCTGTTGCGGACGCCCGCATGGTTCGTGACGCATCTGTTCCGCAATTCGCCGTGGCTGGTGATCCTGTTCACGGTCATGCTGCTGGTGCCGTTCGAGATGCGCCTGCCCGGCCTCGGAACGGTGGCGATACCGGACTGGATCAAGGCCACCTTCGCCTTTTCGCTACCGGTGATGGCCAATATCAGCGAGGTGCTGCGCGGCGCCATCAACTCCATCCCGAAGGGCCAGTGGGAATCGGCGGAGAGCCTTGCCTTCACGCGTGGCCAGACCTTGCGCTGGATCATCCTGCCGCAATGCGTCAGGCGCGCCATTCCGCCATGGATGAATTGGTACGCATTGCTGGCGCTGGCGACGCCGATGGCCTCGATCCTCGGTGTGCACGAGGCGGTCGGCAATGCCCAGGCCGCCATGGAAGCGGCGGGCGCGCGGCCGGAATTCCTCATTCCGTTCTATCTTTTTCTTTTGTGCCTGTTCTTCGCCTACATCTATCCGATCGCAATCTGGACGCGGAAGCTCGAGCGAAAATATGTCGTTGCAAGTTAAATCGAATACCGACGAAGCAAAGCTGAAATCAGGCTGGTCGCCGGACATGCCGATCATATCGCTGCGCGACGTGCACAAATCCTTCGGCGCCCTGGAGGTGCTGAAGGGGATCAGCTTCGATGTCCGCAAAGGCGAGGTGATCTGCGTCATCGGCCCGTCCGGCTCGGGTAAATCGACGCTGATCCGCTGCATCAACGGGCTCAGTCCTGTCCAGAAGGGCTCGATCAAGGTCGAAGGGCAGGAGGTGAACGACACCAAGCTCGATCTTCTCGCGCTGCGCAAGAAAGTCGGCATCGTGTTCCAGCAATATAATCTCTTCCCGCACAAGACGGCCCTGCAGAACGTCATGATGGCGCCGGTCCTGGTGCTGAAGGAGCCGAAGAGGGAAGTCGAGGAGCGCGCCCGCGCGCTGATCGCCAAAGTCCGCCTGCAGGGCAAGGAAAACGCCTATCCGGGAGAACTGTCGGGTGGCCAGCAGCAGCGCGTCGCCATTGCGCGCAGCCTGGCCATGCGCCCCGACATCATGCTGTTCGACGAAGTCACGGCGGCGCTCGATCCCGAGACGGTGAAGGAGGTGCTGCTCACGATCCGGGAACTGGCGGCAGAGGGCATGACCTGCATTCTCGTCACCCACGAGATGGGGTTCGCCCGTGAGGTGGCGGACCACATCTATTTCACCGACCGGGGCGTGATCGTGGAGCACGGCCCACCGGACGAGTTTTTCACCAAGGCGAAGGATCCCAGGACGAGGCAGTTCTTGAGTCAGGTTCTTTAGGGCCGCAGGCCCTCGGACTAGGAGTTTAGGCCCAAGAGCCTTGGGCCTCGGAAATTGAACCAACAGGCCGGCAACGGCGGCGTGCGGACCGATCCGTCTGCGCGATCGATCGTGCTCGGCCGGAATTCGGCAGGAGAATGAAATGAACGGGCCGGTCAAGACCATTACCAGGGATCCGCTGCTGCAGCCGCTGACCATCAAGAAGCTGACATTGCGCAACCGTATTATAAGCACCAGCCATGCCTGCGGGCTGGAAGTCGGCGGCATGCCCGAGGAAGCTTATCAGCGCTATCACGAGGAGAAGGCGCGCGGCGGATTGGCGCTGTCGATGTTCGGCGGCTCGTCCAACGTCGACCTGGACTCCCCCAACATCTTCCGGCAGCTCAATGTCGGCACCGATGCGATCATCCCGCACTTCCAGCGCTTCAGCGCGCGCATGCATGATCTCGGTGCTGCGCTGATGTGCCAGATCACCCATCTGGGTCGCCGCGGCGATCCCTATGCCGGCGACCGGCTTTCCACGATCGGACCGTCGCCAGTGCGCGAGACGCTCCACCGCAGCATCCCCAAGGAGATGGACGAGCACGACATCGACCGTGTCGTGAAGGCTTACGCCCAGGCTGCCCTGCGCTGCAAGGAAGGCGGTCTGGACGGGATCGAGACCTTGGCGGCGGGGCATCTGATCGGGCAATTCCTGTCGCCATTGACCAATCGCCGCACGGATCGTTTCGGCGGCGCGCTTGAGAACCGCCTGCGTTTCGGCCTGATGGTGCACGAAGCGATCCGCAAGGCCGTGGGGGATGATTTCCTCGTCGGCATACGTTTTGTCGTCGACGAAGGCCCCGATGGCGGCCTGAACGTCGAGGAATGCGTCAAGGCGGCCCTGATGCTCAAGGCGGCGGGGAGCGTTGACTTCTTCAACGCCATTTACGGCACGATGGATACGACACGCGCGCTTACGGAGGAGAACATGCCCGGCATGGGCTCGCCGCTGGCTCCATGGGTCGAACCGGTCGGCGCCTTCCGCCACGAGGTCGGGTTGCCCGTGTTCCACGCCGCGCGCATTGCCGATGTCGCTTCGGCTCGTTTCGCGGTGGCGGAAGGCAGGCTGGATATGGCGGGCATGACGCGCGCCCAGATCGCCGACCCCCATCTGGTGGAGAAGCTCGCCGGCGGCCGCGAGACCGAGATACGCCCTTGCGTTGGCGCCACGCATTGCCAGTCGCTGTATCGCCCCTCCTGCCTGCACAATGCCGCGACAGGCCGCGAACTGACGCTGCGCCACATCATCCAGAAGACTGACGGCCCTGCCCGCAAGGTAGTCGTCGTCGGCGGCGGACCGGCCGGCCTGGAGGCGGCGCGTATCAGCGCCCAGCGCGGCCATGCCGTTTCGCTCTACGAGGCGGGTGGCGATCTCGGCGGGCAGATCCGGATCGGCGCGACCGGCTCCTGGCGTCGCGACCTCATGGGCATTGTCGAGTGGCGCGAAGCGGAATTACGGCGTCTCGGCGTTGCCGTCCATACCAACGCCTATATGGAAAGCGCCGATATCGCGGCGCTTGAACCGGATGTCGTCATCCTCGCCACGGGCGGCCTGCCGCAGATCGACCTGCAGGAAGGCGCGGAACTCTGTCTCAACACATGGGACGTCTTGACCGGACAGGTGCCGTTGCATGGCGAAGTCATGATTTACGACGGAACCGGACGGCATCCAGGGCCGCTTTCTGCCGAACAAGCCAGAGAGGCAGGTGCGGAGGTCGCCTATGTCTCGATCGATGCTCAGCTTTCGGAGGAACTGACCTATGCCGAGCGACTGCGCTGGAAGAAGCGCTTCCTGCAGCTTGGCGTGAGGCCAGTCTTCGAGAGCCGGCTCTTCGCGGTTCAGCGCAAGGACAACCGGCTGGAAGCCAGTTTCGTCAATGAAATCTCGCGGGAGGTGACGAGCGTCCTTGTCGACCAGGTCATCGTCGAGCAGGGCAGCATTCCCATGGATGAAGCCTATTTTGCGCTGCGCAGCCAGTCGGCGAATGATGGCGTCACCGATCTCGACGCCATGGTTAAGGCGGCGCCGCAACCGCGCCTGCGGGAAAGCGGCTTCGAACTGCACCGTATCGGCGACGCGGTTTCGAGCCGCAACATCCATGCCGCGGTGCTGGACGCCTTGCGCATATGCAGCGCGCTGTGACGGTGCGCGCGCCGGCGGTGTCAGCGGCCGATGCGGTCGAGAAACTGATACCAGCCCGCCACTGTGCGCACCGCCGGCTCGCGCAGGAAATAGAAGGGGATGGACTGCGGCTCGTTGCGTTGCATCAGGCCGAGTTCCGGCCTGTCTCCCAGCATCAGGTCGACGGCGCGGCGGCCCATGAGGCCCGACATGGCGATGCCGGCCCCGTTGTAGCCGAGCGCGAAACCGGTCCGCTCGTCGAGCATGCCGATCTGCGGCAGGCTGTCCATGGTCATGGCCACGAGCCCCGACCATCGGTGGGTGATCGCGGTGCCGGCAAGCTGGGGGAGCATCTCCTTCAGCGCCCTTTCGAGCGCCTGGAAGGCGGAGGCGGAATCTTCGCGCCCGAAGGCCCCGCGCCCGCCGAACAGCATCCGGTCGCCGGCGGGTCGAAACCAGCGCATCATGCGCCGCGTCTCGCTGTAGCTGCGGCAGTGCCGCATCAGCGTGACCCTGAGGTCGGCGCCAAGCGGCTCGGTCGCGATCATGGCGCTGCGGAAGGGGATCACCGTTCCGCGCACCGGCGCCGTGGCGGCGGTAATGTCGGAATAGCCGTTGGAGGCGATCAAGACATGCCCGGCTGCGACCTGGCCTCGCGCCGTCGTCAGAACGGTGCGGTCGCCGTCCTTCCGGCGTGCCACCACGACCGAATTCTCGAAGATCTCGCCGCCCCCCGTGCGCACTGCCCCGGCAAGCCCCCGCGCATAGTTCAGCGGATGAACGATGCCGGCATGGGTGGAAAGCACGCCGCCGACGAAATCGGCCGAACCGGTTTCCTCGCGCACCGCGCTGGCGTTAAGTATGGTCAGGCTGGCATCGCCGAACATACCCCGCGCCGTCTCCGCTTCGGCCACGAGCCTTTTCTGGGCAAGTTCGTTGTGGGCGCAACGCAAATTGCCGGTCTGGATGAAGCCGGCGTCGGCAAGACCCAGTTCTTGGATATTCCGTTCGACGCGATCCATCGCATCATGGCCGATGCGGTGCATGCGCCGCGCCGCTTCAAGCCCATGGTGCGCCGCGATGTCGCTTAGCGAGGCGCGAAACTTGGTGGAAACGACCCCGCCATTGCGGCCGGAAGCGCCCCAGCCGATTTCGACCGCTTCCAGAACGACGGGATGCAGGCCGCGCTCGATGGCGCGCAAGGCGGCATTGAGGCCGGTATATCCGCCGCCGATGATGGCGATATCGGCCTTGACCGCGTTTTCAAGCGCGACCGGCGGCGGCGCGGGCGAGGCCGTTTCCAGCCACAGCGATCGTGGATGTGCCAGGTCCGGCATCGGCATCGTCCTCCCTTGGGCGCCGGCGGAGCTATTCCCGCTCGACGGCGTCGGCGAGGTCGCGCAGTGTGGCGAAATGGAAATCCGGCTTCGTCACTTCGCCCGGATGCGGTGTGCCGCCATAGCCTTCCTGGTGCATCCGCCGCTCGATCCAGCAGACCTTGTAACCGAGCGAGCGGGCAACGCCGATATCATGATACTGGCTCTGTGCAACGTGCAGTATGTCTTCCTGGCGATAGCCGAAGGCGGATTGCCGCCCGAGATTATGCGAGAAGAAGCGCGGGTCAGGCTTGGCGCATCTGGCGTCGTCCATCGTGACGGCATCGTGGAAAGGGGTCCCCAGCGTGTGCGAGTAGGCGCTGAAGGCGACGCGGTCGGCGTTCGTCATGGCGACCAGGCGGAAATGCCGGCGCAGCCGCTTGAGTGCCTCGGCGGAATCCTCGAATGCCGGCCAGCGCAGCACGGCAATCTGGAAAGCGTCGGCCGAGCGCTGGTCCGCAGGCAGGCCGAGCTTATGCGCCACATGGAGGTAGACGTCCGCCATCACCTGGCTGGAGCGGCCGGGATGATCGACGCGCCCTTCAAGATAGGGGGCGAAGAGATCGTCGTCGCTCAGCCCCTCGGCAGCCTTTCCGCCGATCGAGCGGAACGCGTCGAGAATGCCTTTCTCGAAATTGATGAGCGTCCCCACGACGTCGAATGTCAAAACTTTGAATTGCTTGAAGGACATCAGACCTGCCTCTCTTCCACGCTGAAACCGGCTTCCGACCGGCGGAAGCTTGCGTTCAATGAACAGAAGAGGGTGCGTCGCCGCAATTCCACAAATGCTGATCGGGGAGCTTACATTTTGTAATGTCCCGCCTTCGACACCTGCTTCCTTCGCTCAATGCGCTCGTGACCTTCGAGGCGGCCGTACGCTGCGGGACCTTTGCTCGTGCCGCACAGGAACTTTGCGTCACCGGCCCGGCTGTCAGTCGCACGATCGGGCGGCTGGAGGCCCATCTGGGCGTCGTGCTTTTCCACCGGACCGCTTCCGGCGCCGTCCTGACGGAGCAGGGCAGCGTGCTTTTTTCGGGAATTTCGGGCAGCTTCGACGAAATCGAGCGAACAGTCCTGCGGGTGCAGCAGTCAAGGCAGTCGGGAATGCGGACAGTGGTTCTTTCGGTGTCGTCTGCCTTCGCCACGCACTGGTTCATGCCCAGGCTGGCGCTGTTCCAGTCGAGATTCCCGAAAGTCGATATCCGCTTCCAGCTGATCAGCGGACCGCTTGGCGGAGCCGTGGACGGTGTCGATATTGCGATGCGCTTTGATCATGGCAGCAACGCCCGGCACGTCGCGCGCAAGCTGATGCCGGAATTGCTGGTGCCGATCCGCGCTCCTCACCTGCCGGAAAAACAGGCGCCCACCGGCGCATTCATGCCGGCGCTCGACAGGATCATCAATCTCAGCACGGCAGAACCGGACTGGTCGGGCCTGTTTTCGGAGAACACGGCAAATGGCACGGCGGGCGGGCTGCAGTTTTCGGACTATACAGTCGTGGTCCAGGCCGCCCTGCTCGGGCAGGGCGTGGCTCTCGGCTGGCTCAACGTCGTGTCGCATCACCTGGCGCGCGGGGTCCTGGTGCCGGTAGGCCCGGTCATGAAGACCGGCCGGACGTGCGAACTGGTCATCGCCCGCAAGCAGGAGACCCCTGTAGTTTCCGAGATCTGCGATTGGATGGATGCCGAATTCACCACCGATATGAAGCGCGTCGACGCGCAGTATCCTGGCCTCGAATTTGGTGCCGATCCAGCGCGCCAGGAAAATGTCCGTAATCCGATCAGGAGTTCATCACATCCAGCATCGTGCGGTGGATTCTGATAAGGTGCTTCTCCATTGCTCCAGCGGCTGCGGCGGCATCGCCCTTTTCAAAGCCGTCGAGTATTCGGGTGTGATCGTGGACGCTCAGTGACACGGCGCCGTCCGCCGAAAGCACCCGGCGGCGGAATTCCAGGCCGAACGAATACAATCTCGTGCAGAAATCGGCCACAAGCGGATTGCCGTCGGCCCGATAGATGGCGTGGTGGAATTCGGCGTCGGAAATCTGCAACCGGACGGGATCATGCGTCATCTGGCGCTGCGCCTCGACCAGGCGTCTCAGCTCCCGATCCCCCGACGACCGGTCGTTTGTTCGACAAGAGCCCGATCCAGCTCATCGGCGAACTTCGCCAGCCGAACGGCGCCGCATCGCGAAAGCCGCAGCGTATCGATTACGAAGTATCGCCGCAACGGAACCGCCAATCTCTTCGTTTGCCTCGATGCCCATCGGTCATGGGGGAACGTCAAGGTGACCGAGCGGCGAACCTCCGATGACTTCGCGCTCTGCATGCACTCGTCGATCTCCACTTCCCAAAGGCCGAGTACATCAGATCGTGCTGGTCAATCTGTCGACACACGCCCGCCGTCCTCTATGCGGCCTTCCCGTCATCGGAAGCGCGCCGCCTGCTCAGGCGCATCGAATTCCACTATGCGCCCAAGCACGCCAGTTGGCTCAACATGGTCGACATCGAGATCGGCATGGAGAAGCGGTTCTCAACCGGTTTGGCTGAGCGAGAGGAGGAAGTGACTATCAAAATACCTCAAAAGAAAATGTCGATACGGATTGCCACTAGGATGGGGTCCGCGGACGCCAACTTTGCCCACGGGCACCGGCACTCAGGTGGCGGCAAAGGAAGCATACCCAAGAACTCGAGATCCGGAGCAGATCCAAAGGCAGTTGAGGGCACACGCGACCTCGATTCCACCGACGGAGTCCCTTGGGCACGACGCCAAACAACGGTCCACACAGCTCCCCGGTCGACTTCCTCCCCAATTCAGCGCTTGGGGATTCACCGGTTTGCGGAAACGTCCTTCATGACTCGGCGTAATTGGCCCTGCTTGAATCGGAAATCGCATGAGTCGGTAGCGCCCGGTTCTTTCTTGTAAGAGAGCGGCTTCTGCAGCAAATCCAGGAATATTCATTTTGATCGCCTCCTTTGTTGGTTTTATCGATCATAGCATTTGACCAGACTAACTCCCGATTTGTCGACACAAACGGGGTCTCCTTCAGTCCGCCAACATGCAGGAACGCTTTAACCAAGGAGCGCCCGCATGAACGGGCGATCCGGATCTTGCGAACGAAGCTTCTGAATTGCGCTTAGCAGAAGCCAGACGCATAACATGCGGTCAAACATGCCGGTATATCGCCAGCAGTAAGTATTGAACAAGCAGTAGTACATGCAAGGCATGACCAAAACCCAAAGAGCACACCACCTCCCCCAATCATGCCTCCGCCGCCGCCGCGCAATTGAGCCATCACTCCTTCTCCAATATTGTTGTGTGGTTGGTTTATTGCAGATTGGTAGTGACCTCTCGTCTTGCATAGCGATGTTTCTGCAGTAAATCCAGGCATATTCATTTTGTATCTCCTTACACTTACTTAGATTTAACGGTCATAGTACGGCGACATCTTCGCGACGAGGAACGGAAATTCTTCGGTTACGTCGCAGCGCGTAGAGAACTTCTCTGTAAAATCGCTGTTGCGGTTGGTATAAGAGAAGATCACGTCAACGATGTTGCGGGTGGCGCTCAAGGGCGAGGGGCGCACTTCCACCCCGGTCAACGAAAAGTCCCGCCCAAATTCCTCAGCGGCCTTGCCATAGATAGCGGGATAGCGCATGGCCAGGTAGTTCAAGGCGCGGTGCTCGTCGGTCGCGCCGGCATTGTCCGTCAGCTGCATGATCCTGCCGAACAGTTCCTCGGCCGCCGGTCCGAACTGCTGGGCAGTGGTTTTCTCCGGCTTCGGGATGGCTTTGATAAGGGCGTCGCGGTCGAAGGAGTAGATTTGATCGAATGCGACGATGGGTACCATCAGGCCATTACACATTTGCGGCGGCGCGATGGGACCGCGCATACCGATGACAACATCGATGTCATTAGGGCTAGGGGCGGGACGAGTGGCTTCCACCAGCAGATCAATGTCCGCCGGATCGCGTGGCTGCAGTAGGTAAGTTTCCAGCCCCTGGATGGTCAGGACCCAGCATAGTTGGCGCACTAGGTAGCGGTGCTCGCGCTTGGATAGCACGGCGTAGAAGGTCTGTTGATCGGTCTTCCCGGCGGTCTCCGTGCGTCCTGTCGCCTGGGCAAATTCCTTTTCCGCGGCGAGGTTCGGGAAACGCGCTTCGACCCGACCAATGGCGTAAACATAAGAGAGGGACATGGAGTTCGCGCCTCCTGCGCAGGTTGGGCAGGGCGTCTCCCTCGAGAGTGGAGAGGTCGACGACGATCGGAGGTTTTCCTCCCCAGCGG
Organism: Mesorhizobium sp. B2-4-1; assembly: GCF_006442185.1. NCBI lineage: Bacteria > Pseudomonadati > Pseudomonadota > Alphaproteobacteria > Hyphomicrobiales > Phyllobacteriaceae > Mesorhizobium > Mesorhizobium sp. B2-4-1. Next base: position 90,888 of record NZ_VFVN01000010.1, read on the forward strand.
GACCGTAGGCGGCCGTGAACACAGCGGCATCGCATCTTGCCTCATCATGACCTGTCGACCGTTCTGTCGATTCTTGTTCCATAGTAATCCTCATTCATCACATCACAGATCAATGGATCTGGGTTAATGGGCACGGCCGGTGAAGACAAACCGGCGGTTTAGCGCGGCCGCCCGGCGTTCACAGCCTCCGCAGGATTGTATCCCCAGATAGGAGGTAGCTCGTCCAACCGCATCGCCTAACCCGATTTCCTCGTCGGTGATAAATCCAGGCAGGCGTACCCGGTAAGGCGGATGTTCGCTCTGGTTTGGCGAGTCGTTGCCTTCATTTGCCTTTGTCACGCTGTTCGCCTCCTCCCATTTGTCACCAATAGTACTTGGTAGGCCGCCGCGGCATCCAGTAAAGGTGGAACGACGGAAGCACGTCGCGAGGTGGAAGCTTGGGTCAGGGCGAGCTTGATTTGTACCGCGGTCGCAGAAGGAAATTCCGACCATAGAAGTGCAATCGCACCGGTCACAAAGGGCACCGCAACACTTGTTCCACCGAGCGCAAGCGACTGGCCCTCGCTGCCGAGACTGGTAATGCTGTCGCCGGGCGCGCGAAAACCCCGCCTGCCGATGGAACTACCCAGGTTCGATTCGTCGATCGGCCTACCTCGAAAATCACAGGCCACCACCGGGATGACCCACGGGTGGCGGGTGATGGCGGAACTTCCAAGCGTGCCTTGGTTGCCCGCAGCTGCAACGATTATGACGCCGCGGCTGACGGCGAGATTGAGCGCCTCTTCCAACGCCTGCTCGTCTTTAACTGAAGGTTGCGCAAGGGCGAGGCTTAAATTGATTACTCGCGCGCCTGAGCCAATGCATTCGACAATCGCCGTGGCAAGCTCCCGGGGTGTTGCACTGGGCATATGTTCGCGCCCGGCGGTCGTCTCGGTGAAAATAGGGCGTATGAGTAGGGTACAGTCGGGGCAAATGGCGGGCGCAGCGGAACTCCGCCGGGCCGATAAGATGCCGGCCACAAACGTTCCATGTAGGCACGCCGCGCTGTTAGCTTGGGTGCATGTGCCACCGCTGCTTCCGAGGATCTCGTGGAGGTGTTCGCCTGTCAGATCGGGATGTTGGGTAACGACAGGTCCATCGATGAGCCCGATCTTCACTTCCGGGCTACCGCTGCCGCGTTCCATCAACGCGGTGAGGCTGACTAAGGCTAAAGAAGCAGAGGGCGCCATCTGCGTTGGACGATCGTCGCGATCGACCTCCCAGCATCTTTTTTATCCTACACGCCGCAAGGAATAACGCAACCCCATCCGGTTGCAATGTCGTAAGCAGATGAGTTGTCCGGATTAGGTAGCACGTGAGTTGTCCGGTTTTATCGCCAGCGGATGGAGGCTGGGGATGAAGCGGGCAGCGTGGCTACAGGACCGGAGAATGCAGAAGTTTCGGGACGTTTTGGAGCGCTGGAATGGCGGCGATCTTTCGATGATGGAGGCAGGGGAGTTGCTTGGCATGTCGGAGCGGCAATTCCGACGCTACCGCGACCGGTACGAAGAGGCTGGGGAAGCAGGGTTGCTGGATCGGCGCTTGGGCAAGCTTTCGACGCGTCGGGTGCCGGCGGAAGCGATTGAGGAGATGCTGGAGCTTTACCGTCATCGCTACCTCGGCTGGAATGTGAAGCATTTCCACGAGCACCTGCTGCGCGATCACCATTTCAGCTGGGGTTACACCTTCATCAAGACGCAGCTCCACGCGGCGGGCCTTGTGGAACGGGCCAAGCGGCGCGGTGCTCACCGGCGCAAGCGGGAGAGGAAGCCTTGCGAGGGGATGATGCTGCATCAGGATGGCAGCCGTCATCGATGGCTGGCGGGTGAGCCGATGCTGGACCTGATCGTGACGATGGACGATGCGACGAGCACGATCTATTCGGCTTTCCTGATCGAGGAGGAAGGCACGGCGTCGAGCTTTCAGGGCCTTCTGGAGACATTCGTCGCCAAGGGATTGCCATCGAGCCTCTACAGCGATCGCGGCAGCCACTATTTCGTGACGCTGAAGGCCGGCGAGGCGGTCGACAAAAGCCGGCTGACCCAGGTCGGCCGGGCGCTCGAGCGGCTGGGTATCGAACATATTCCAGCCTATTCCCCTGAAGCGCGAGGCCGCTCGGAGCGGATGTTCTCCACCTTGCAGGATCGGCTGCCGAGGGAGCTGGCGCTGGCCGGAATTGCCGACATCGAGGCCGCCCATCTTCGGGCAAAGTATGTCGCTTCGCTCCAGCGGTTCCTTTGATTAGGACGACAAAGATGAGCACGATGCCCGGCATCATACATCTAGCCGTCCAACGGGGGCGCGAGGTGGGGCGGCAGGATCTGTACTGCGGGATCGCGCGCCAACCTTGCTGCATGTTCCTCCTTAGCTGAAGCTAGCAGATCGGGGTGGCTAAAGAGGTCCGCCGCCGTCGCCGCCAGCGCTTTGGCAACATGGATCATGCCCTTGTGTGCATGTGGCGATTTGCCCTGCGCCGTTACTTGCCATGTGTGCAAAGGCGTGCCGATGGCATAGGTCGCGCCATATGCCTGCACGGTCGGTACGGCCCAGCTCACATCGCCGACATCAGTCGATCCAAGCATCTGCTTGCCACCGGAAGCGGCGCCGACGATACCGTCGCTGAGAGCGCTGTCACTCTCCTGAAGCCGGAACATCGCATAGGCTGATTGGATGTGCTCCCTTGTCAGCGTGGCCTGGATCTGCCCCGCGAACGCTTGGTCAGCCGCATCGAATTCCGGCGGCCCCAGCATCTCGAAATTCTGCGCCATCGCTCCCTCCATAACGCGATTGCCAAGCAGGCTGTTCATCGCACAGACAAAGCGCGACTCCACTTGTGTCTCGCTCATCAGCGCTGCACCCTCCGCGATGCGCTTGACCCGCTCGACTAGCATCAACACCTCGGAGGCTCGCGGCGACCGAACCATGTAGCGCACAATTGCGGCCGCCTGCACGATGTTCGGCGCCGGACCGCCCGCATTGAGATAGGCGTAATGAACCCGGCAATCGGAGGGGATGTGTTCGCGCAGATAGTTGACGCCGACGCTCATCAGCTCAACGGCGTCGAGCGCGCTGCGGCCGAGATGCGGCGAGCCCGCAGCATGGGCGGACCGTCCAGTGTAAGAAAAATCAAGGATCGCGTAAGCGAGCGAGGCCGGCTCCATTACGCCCGCGAACGAGAAGGGGTGCCAGGAAAGCGCCGCGTCGACGTCAGCGAAAACCCCGTCGCGAACCATAAACGCCTTGCCCGATCCGCCCTCCTCGGCCGGGCAGCCATAATAGCGTACACGCCCGGGCAGGCTGTTCGCGGCCAGCCAATCCTTCGTCGCCGTAGCGGCGAGCAGTGCGCCGGCCCCGAGCAGATTGTGTCCGCAGCCATGTCCCGGTCCATTGCCGGAAAGACGCCGGTGTTCCGCTACGCCGGCTTCCTGGCTTAACTCCGGCAATGCATCGAACTCGCCGAGGAAGGCGATGACCGGGCCGCCTTCGCCTGCCTCGCCCATGATGGCCGTCGGCATGCCGGCAAGGCCGGTAGCAACTCGGAAGCCCTGATCGTTAAGCGCCTTCAGATGCTCGGCCGACGACCGATGTTCCTGATAGTTCAGTTCGGGCGTTTCCCAAACCCTGTCGCTCAGTTCGATGAAGCGCCCGGCCTGACCGTCGACATGCATCCATATTCCATGGCCGTTGCTCATTATCGCTCCGGAACTCCCTCAGACTGCGACAGTCTTGTGCTCGATGTAGTGATTGATGGCTTCCGGGCCGAACTCGCGTCCCACGCCGCTTCGCTTGAAGCCGCCAAAGGGGGAGAGCAGGTCCGAGGCCGCGTTGTTGATCGTCAGCCCGCCGCTGCGGATGCGGCGGGCGATCGCCAGACCCTGGTCAGTATCGTTCGTCCAAACCGAACCGGAGAGACCGTACTCCGACTCGTTGGCGAGCCGCACTGCCTCATCCACCCCGTCATAGGGGATGACGCAGACGACTGGGCCGAAGATCTCCTCCTGGGCGATGCGTGAGTTGTTGTCGACATTGGCAAAAACCGTCGGCTTCACGAAGGCGCCGTGATTGATGCCTTCCGGCATTCCAAGGCCGCCCGTCGCAAGTTCCGCGCCGCTTTCCAGCCCAGACTGGATGTAGTCACTGACCCGCTGGCGCTGGCGCTCGGCAGCAACCGGACCGAGGAAAGTTTGCGGGTCGGCCGGATTCCCGATCTTCATACCCGTAACATTGTCCACCAGCGCCGAGGTGAAGGCATCGTGGCGCCGGCGCGATATGAGTATCCGAGTCTGCGCAACGCAGACCTGGCCGTTGTTCGGAAACGAGCGGTAACGCAGCGCCTCGACCGTTTCGCCGATATCCGCGTCGTCTAAGACGAGCGCCGCGGACTTGCCACCCAGTTCTAGGCTGACTCGCTTCAGCTGCGCACCGGCGAGGCTGGCGATGCGGCTTCCGGCGGCGGTCGACCCGGTAAAGCCGATCTTGTCCACTCCCGGATGCGTGACGAGATACTCGCTCACTTCCCGGTGCGCTACCAGGATGCTCAGCACGCCGTCCGGCAGTCCGGCTTCGCTGAAAAGTTCGCCCAGATATTGGCCGTCAATCGCCGTCTCCGGCGCCAATTTCAGAATCACCGTGCATCCGGCAAGCAGAGCCGGAAAGAGTTTCGCTAGCGCGACCTGATGCGGTGCATTCCAGGGGATGATGGCGGCAACCACGCCGACTGGTTCGCGGATCCAGATGGACGTCCCTTTCGGGAAGCCCTCGCGCTTCACTTCCCAGGGATAGTGTTCGGCCGCGGTCAGATAAGCCAGGCCCTGATCACGGATCAGGGCCTGGATCGCCGCGGCGAACCACGCGGGAGCGCCCATTTCTGCCGTGACCAGTCGGGCAAATTCCGTGGACCGCGCCTCGTAGAGGTCGGTGAATTTACGGATGACCGCGATGCGCTCGGCTACCGGCATGCGCGGCCACGGCCCTTCGTCGAACGCTTTGCGCGCCACGTCGACGGCAAGGTCGATGTCCGCCTGTGCGGCGAGCGGAGCCGTGCCGACCAGGCTGCCGTCGTAGGGCGAACGAACTTCGATGGACTCCGGGCCGAGCGGGTCGACGCGCCTGCCGCCGATGAAATTGTGCTTGAAATTCCTGGTCATTGCCCGTCTGGCTCCTGTTCCGGCTTGCCTGGGATCAGGGATGGATGAGATCCGCCGCCCGCTCGCCGATCATGATTGCAGTCGCGTTGGTGTTGCCCGCGATGTGGCGCGGAAAGATCGAGGCATCCGCCACCCACAGCCTCTCGGTGCCGCGCACGCGCAGTTCCGGCGTCACCACCGCCTTATCGTCGATCCCCATCCGGCAGGTCCCGACCGGGTGAAGGAAGGGGACCGTTGCCTTGCGCACATACTGCTCCTCCGCATCGCGGCCGGCCCCCTCGGGCGGCACGTCGATCAGCTCGCGCACGTGGTTTCCGAATGGCGGCGTCGAAGCAAGGCGGCGAATCCAGGCCAGTCCGCGTAGAACGCAGTCCAGGTCGTCTGGGTGGTCGAGGAGCCGCGGATAAATCGCGAGCGGCGTGCGCGGATCGCTGCTGCGTAGTTCCAGACGGCCAGTACTCTTGGGGTAATTCACGTTCGCCAGAATGGTGACGAGATTGCGCGTGGGGACGCGCAGGCGTCCGCTTTCGCTGAAATAGCCGAACGGGAAGAGGTGGAACTGGAGGTCGGGCACCTCCTGCTCGGGTGTGGATTTGAGGAAGGCGAGCACCTGCGCGGTCGGCACGCTCAGCACGCCACTGCGCGACAGCGCCCACTGCCCGGCGGCGCGCAGCCGGCCCAGGGCCGACGCATAGGCATTGCCCGTCTTGACGTCCATTTCGGCGCGGACATAGAGGCCCGGATGCTCCATCAGGTTGCGCCCGACGTCGGGGCTGGCGACGCGCACTTCGATGCCATGGCGACTCAGTTCGGCCGGATCGCCGATGCCCGAAAGCATTAGGAGCTGTGGCGAGTTGATGGAGCCTGCAGACAGGACCACACCGCGGCGTGCTGTTGCCCGGATTGTCTTGTCCCCGCGCATGATGTCCACGCCCGAGGCCCGCTTACCCTCCATGACGATACGCTCCACCAGCGCGTCGTCCATGAAGGTCAACTTATTGTCCTTGAGACGTGGGAGGACGAAGGCGTCGAACGCCGAATGACGCAAGCCCCCTGTCGTGGACCCTTGATTCCAGGCGACCCCTTCATGCGAGCTCCCGTTCAGGTCCGGGTTGCGGGGCACGCCGGCATTGACGAAGCTGTCAATGAATTTCTGCGATAGTGGGTGTTTCCAGCGCAGCGATGAAACCCGGAGCGGACCCATCCCGCCGCGGTGAGAATTGTCCCTGTCGTCGTCCGCCGTCTCCATCTTGCGGAAATAGGGAAGCACGGAGGCCCAGCCCCATCCCTTGTTTCCCAGCGCCTCCCAAGCGTCGTAGTCGCCGGCCGCGCCACGAATGAAGATCATCCCGTTGATGGCCGACGAACCACCCGGAACCCGCCCGCGCGGCCAGGCTTCCTGCAGTCCGTTACGGCTCGGATCAGGCTCGGTGACGTAGTTCCAGTCGTACCGGTTGTTACCGATCGTATACATGAGCGCGGCCGGTACGCGCGTCAGGTGGAGCTTCTCGCGCTTGCCCGCTTCGAGGAGAAGGACGCTCGCACCCTTTTCGACAAGCCTGGCGGTGAGCGGTGAACCCGCACTGCCCGAACCTACGACGATATAGTCGAATTCCATGATACGCTTGCCTCATCGGGATTGCGGGGCACCGCGCCGGGGTCGGGGGCGCCCAGGACGGTCAGGGACTGCGCCGCTGTTACGGGCCGCTCAGATCGACCGCCGGCATCAGCCTTGGCGCCGACAAGCCGGCCTCGACGAGATGGCACGCGGCGTAATCCACGTCGCTTCGTTTCAGCAGCGCCGGATCCTCCGTGACGCAGCGGTCAAAAGCGAACGGGCAGCGTGTGCGGAAGGTGCAGCCGGAAGGAATGTCGATGGGGTCCGGCGGCTCGCCTTCAAGGAGATAGGTCGCCGTGTCGTAGGGCTTGTGCTCGATCGCCGGAACCGCACTGAGCAGGGCTCGCGTGTAGGGATGGCCGGGATCGAAGAACGTCGCCTCGTTGCCGGCGAGTTCGGCGATGCGACCGAGATACATCACGGCCACGCGATTGCAGACGCGGCGCACCATGCTCAGATCGTGCGAGATATAGATGTAGGTCATGCCGTGGCGGGCCTGCAGACGCTCGAAAAGATCGAGCAGCTTGCCCTGTTCCACTTGGTCGAGTGCCGACAGCGTCTCGTCGAGGATCAGGAGTTCCGGGTCCAGCACCATGGCGCGGGCGATGTTGACGCGTTGCCGCTGGCCCGCACTGAGCCCTACCGGCAGTTTGTCCGTCAGCTCGGGGCGCAACCCCACCTCGTTCATCGTGTAGGCGACCTTCTCGCCGATCTCCTTGGCGCTCATTCCGCCATGGATGCGCAGCGGTTCGGCGATCGTCCGGCCAATGGCCAAATGTGGCGGGATGGCGTTGTAGGGATCCTGCAGCAGCAGCTGGAACCGACGGCGCAGATCAAGCAGCTTCTTTCGGCCGAGATGCGCGATGTCCTGGCCCTTGAACAGGATCTGGCCGCGATTGGGTGCTTCGAGGCGGCTGAGTAGACGCGAAAGCGTCGACTTCCCGCAACCGGATTCGCCTACGATGCCAAGATTATCGCCTTTGTAGACGTCGAACGAGACGCCCCGGACGGCCTGGACAACCCGGTACGCAAACAGCCTCTCACGGTCCTTGGTTGCGTAGGAACGGTAGACGTCGCGGACCGAAAGGATGATTTCGCGTGTGTCGTCCTTGGCCAAGCCCGGCGCGGCGGTGACCTGCTCGGCGCCCCAGATGCGCGGCACGCTCTTGATGAGGTTGCGCGTGTAGTTGTGCTGGGGTTCGTCGATCAGTTTACGGGTCTGCTGGCACTCGACCACGCGGCCATCGGCGAGCACGAGGACGTTGTCTGCGATCTCGTTAACCACACCGAGCGCCGAGGAGACGAAGATGACCGCCGTGCGAAAATCGCGCTGGAGATCCCTCAGTAGGCGAAGAATCTGGGCGGCGACCGTCACGTCGAGCGGCTGCGTGATGTTGTCAGCGACGAGCAGGTCAGGGTTGGTGACCAGGGCATCGACAATCAGCACGCGCTGCATCATCCCGCCGCTGAACTGGAAAGGAAATTCGTGAAAGCGCTGCGCCGGGGAAGGAATGCGGACCGCGTCGAGGACACGAAGCACGCGCGCCTTGGCTTCCGCAGTCGAAATGCCCGGCTCGACGGCGCGCAGCTTCTCGATGATCTGCTGTCCGACCGGGATGGTCGGATCGAGTGCGCTGCCAGGGTCGGAGCCTATATAGGCCACCTTGCGCCCTCGCAATCTCTGCATCTCGGCGGGCGCGAGATCGAACAGGTTGCGGCCATGGTAGGCAATCGTCCCGCCGGTCACGACCAGCGGCGGGCTTATCCAGTTGACGAGTGCGCGCGACAGGACGGTCTTACCCGAGCCGCTTTCACCGATGATGCCGAGGACCTCGTCCTGGGAAACCGAGAGATTGACGTCCTGAAGAACAGCGCGCCTTGCGCCGCCTGGCAACGCTAGATCGACCGACAGGCCCGAAATCTCGAGAATGCTTACACTCTCCCCGCTCATAGGACACCTTGGAGTAGCTTGTTGCGGGAGCGCTCAAGGGCACCGCCCATGAGGTTGATGCTGCACAGCGATATCGCCAGCAGCAGGCCGGGAATGGTGGTGATCCACCACGCATTCAGGAGATACTTGGTGCCGTCGGCGATGATCGTCCCGAATGTAGGCGTGGGCGGCTGGATGCCGATGCCGATGAACCCGAGGATGGCTTCGAAGATCATCATGCGCGCGACGTCGAGCACGGCGACGAATGCGATCGGGGGCAGGATGTTCGGCGCGATATGCACCAGCAGTATCCGGACGTCCGATGCGCCGAGGATCTTGGCGGCGCGCACATATTCCTTGCGCCGCTCGGACATGGTGACGCTACGCGCCACGCGTGCGTAGCCTGGCCAGCCCGCGAGGATGAAGACGAGGATGACCGTCAGCGGCGTCGGCCGCGTCACGCCGAGGATGGTGATGGCGAGGATGATCACCGGGATCGACATCTGCGCATCCGTGATGCGCATCAGGATCAGGTTGGTCCAGCCGCCGACATAGCCGGCCACCATCCCGACCGCCGAACCTAGAACGAACATGCCGATGACGCTCGTAATGCCGATCATCAGGGCGTTCCGCAGGCCGATCAGCGATCGGGCTAGAAGATCGCGGCCCAACTGGTCGGTCCCTATGAAATGAGGCCAGACCGAACCTTCGGCAGGCCAGGGCGGCGAGAACTTGAGGCCGACGTTGAATTTCGTCGCGGAAAGGCCGAGCAGCCCCGGCGCGGCGACCGAGAGCAGGATCACGGCGATGAAAATGACCGCCCCGACCCGGAACTCCGGCGTCTTGAATGCTTGAAGGAAGATATTAGCGCCGAGGCTTCGGGCTTTTGGGGGAACGCTGACTTCCGCGTCGACGATGGTGTGTTCGGACATCAGTACTGGAGCCTTCTGTCGATCGTGGTCGATGCGAAATCGACGAGGATGTTCACACCGACGAGCCCGGCGCAGGCGAAGATCGCGATCGCCTGGATGATCGGGAAATCGCGCTGGAACACCGCATTGATCATGAGCAGGCCGATCCCCGGATAGTTGAAGAGGTATTCGACGACGAACAGCGAGCCGAGGATCAGGCCGACCGCCTGGATGCCCAACACGTTCAGAAGGGGTATCCCGGAGTTACGCAGAACATGCGCCGAGATCATGCGCCGTCGGGTCAGCCCGCGGATTTGGCCAACATAGACATAGGGCTCGAGGAGGTTGGAGGAGACCGAAACCGAGAGCGACCGGACGATGATCGGAATCAGTTCCACCGCCAGGACCAAGGCCGGCAGGATCGCATAGGTCCAGTTCTCGTAGCCGATTGCAGGTAGCCAGCCAGTCCTGGCCGACAACAAATAAATGAACACCAGTCCGAGCCATACATTGGGCAGCGAGACGAGGACCGAACTCAGGTAAAGCGCGAATCGGTCGGGCGCCCTGCCCGCGTTAAGGCCGGCCCAGATGCCGAGCGGAACCGCGATCGACAGTGAGATCAGGAAGGCCAGGCCGGCCAGCAGCAGGCTGTAGGGCAATGTCGCGCCGATCAGATCAATGACCGGCGCCCGGTTGCTGGCATCGAAGGTCGATTCGCCGCGCGAACCTCCAGTGCTGCCGCCCTGGGCGCTGCGCACGAAGGATCGGCCGAAATCGCCGCGGACGATCTGGGTCATATACCGCCCGAACTGGACGATTATCGGATCCCGGAGGCCGAGCTCCTTGGCCGTCTGCTCCGCCACGGACTGCGAAACCATCGGGCCGAGCATCAGCCGCACGGGGTCGCCGGGCACCACGCGCAGCAGGGTGAAGATCAACAGGGCGATGCCCGCCACAATGATCACGCCTTGGGCAAGACGGCGAACGAAGAAGTCTATTGCAAAAAGCATAACGGCAGGCTCACGAAGGAGCAGCGCCGCCGGATGGCGACGCTGCTGGGCCAAAGGTTAGACGAGATCCGCCTTCGACAGGTCGATAGGTCCGTAGGGCAGGTAGACCGCGCCTTCAAGGTTCTTGGCGGCGCCGTGGAAGGTGAGCGCAGAGAACAGTGAGAAGCTTGGGACTTTCTTGGCCATCGTCGGGAAGGTTTCCTCGGTGAGGATCTTCAGCCGCTGTTCCGGATTGGGCGCGTTGCGCTCCTTGTCCAGGACCGCGTCGATCTCGGGATCATTGATGCCCGAAATCAGCGCCGCGCTGGAGTGCCAGTTGGGCCGCAGGACGAGGTCCGGCTCAGGCGACGGCGTCATCCAGCCGACGTCGCACATATGGCCCTGGCCCTGACCGTCGGCGCGGCGATAGATCGCCACTTCCCAGGCCGCTGGCTCGAGCACCGTCAACTGCACGTTGAAGCCCTGCTCCTGGAGCATCGCGGCGATCAGTTCGCCATACTCCTTGGTCTTGGGATAGAAGCCGATCGAAGTGATATATTCGAGCTGCGGCAGCCCCGCCCCGTTCGGGAAGCCGGCTTCGGCCAGCAGACGCTGCGCTTCCTCGGGATTGTAGTCTGGATATCCCTTGATGTCGGTGAAGCCGAACTTCATCGGGGAGACGTAACAGCTTGACTCGAGCGCCGCTTCGCCCATCAGTTCGAGGATCTGCTTGCGATCGATCGAATGGCATGCCGCCAGGCGGATGCGCGGATCGTCGAAGGGCGCCTTGTTGCAGCGAAAATGCAGATATTTGTTCTCGGTCGTGAGACCCTTGCGAGTGGTGACCTTCGGATTTCCGGCGAGCGATGCGTACTGTTCCGGCTCGAGACGTTCGGCGATGTGGTACTGGCCGTTCAAGAGGCCGAGAACCCGCGTGTTGGCATCCGGAACATAGGCATAGACGACCTCATCGATCTTCGGACGCCCGCCGAAGAAGTCGTCATAGGCCTGAAGAATATTTTTGTCGCCGTTGGTCTCGACATACTTGAAGGCGTTCGTGCCGTTCGGACGCTTTTGGAGAATCTTCGGATCAGCAACATCCTTCGCCGAGAGGATCGGGATCACGCTTGAAATAAACCACCAAGCCGATGCCGGATAGCCGTGCTTCTCGGTGTGCAGTCGCACCGTAAGGCGATCGACAATTTCGACATCGACCTTTCCGGGGCAAAAGGAAGCCGCCGGGCGGGCCGGGTCGCAGGAGTATTCGAGCGTCGCCTTTACGTCCTCGGCGCTGAATTCCTTGCCGTCGTGAAATTTCACGCCGTCGCGCAGCTTGAACTCGAACGTGTTGGTGTCGATCAGCTTCCAGCTTTCCGCCAGCGCGGGTTCGAGCAGGTCCGCCTCGCCGTCCCGCATCGGGGCACGCGTCAACGCATTGAAGACGAACTTTTCGAAATTGCCCTGACCAAGGGTCGTGTGGGAAGTCGGATCCCAATTACCCGTGACGGGCCCCATCGACGCGAGCACGAGTGACTTCTTGCCCTGCGCATTGGCCGGCACCGCGAGCTTGCCGAGCACGCCGGCCACGCCAAGCGCGCCCGCGCCAACCATAATGTCTCTACGCGTAATCATTGATCCTGTTCCCCTTTTTGTATCGGCAGTTGTTTTGCCGATGTGCGGTTTAGTTTTCTAGGACCTGCTCGGCGCCGGCCCGTTGAACTCCATGCTTCGACCTGCAGCATGGCACTTATTCGCCATTGCCAGACGAGCCTTCCAAATCCTGACTGGACGCCAGATCCATCCTCAAACCGATCCAATTTCTCAAAACACACAAATCGGTCAAAAACACCAATATCGACACATTTGCCTGTGGTCAAGCGCGGCTTGGCCTACTCTCGGCGAGTGCCCAGTCCCGAACAGGTCTAAATCTCAAGGCTGTTAGACCCTAGGACTGTTGAGCGACTAAGACGGATTTGACTGGTTTGAGCATGTCGGCTAGCTTGGCGCCGGGATTTTCGGTCTTCCGGCATCTCGCAGTGTTCGACGTGCTCGGGGATATGTTAAGTCCGGAAAGACCCAAATGGTCACAGGCAGATTCGGTCCATGAGATTTTCTGAGTTTCGCCAGGAAAAAATCCTGGAAATACTGCGCGCGAATGAGCGCGCGAGTGTCAATCTGCTCGCCGATCGCCTCGAAGTCAGTCCGGAATCCATCCGGCGCGATCTGCGTCTACTCGAAACAAATGGCTTGGCTCGGCGCGTCTACGGCGGTGCGGTACTGACGCCAAAAGAGGGGGACAAGCCGTTTGGCGAGCGCAGCCGGGTCAATGCGCCGGAAAAAAACTTGATCGCCGAAAGGGCTGCCAGCCTTATCCAGAACGGTATGAAGATCTTCGTCAGTTCGGGAACCACTACGCTGGCCTGCGTGAAGCACCTTGACAAGCATGCAGACCTGACGATCTTCACGAACTCCATCGCCATTGCGGCGCATTTTTTCTCCCACGGCTGGGGCACCAGTGTCCGCGTGCTCGGCGGTCCGATGGTGCCGGAATATCAGGCCACATTCGGGCATTCTACCATTACCGCGCTGAAAGGGCACAGGTTCGACCTGGCTTTGATGGGTGCCAGCGCCGTCCATGTCGATCACGGCTTCATGGGCTTTGGTGAGGACGAGGTTGCACTGCACGATGAGGCGAGGCGTCAGGCCGGCACCACCGTCATGGTAGCCGATCGATCGAAGTTCGGACGCTTCGGCTCGGTTCGTGCATTCGGCCTTGCCGACGCCCAACATGTCATCACCACTAAGGGTGTCGGCGAAGAATTCGTCCAGCGCTTCGCCGAACTGGGCGTCGACCTCATCCGCGTTTAAGTGCATCTCGGCGCCGATAGGCACGTCGGCACTTTACTCACGCCCGCATAGATATAGCATTGCGTTTCCTGCTGGCGCGCCTGTCCCCCGCTCCCTTTCGTGGACGGGCCGTCGCTGGTCGGTTGTGCTTGCTTGGATTACAAGGGTTCCGCTGGCTTCATGGAAATTGGTCTGTCGCGAAAGGGTATGGATCGCCGCATCGGCCCGACGGACATTCATCGTCTCCCGTCCGCAACAAAAGAAGTCCGTTCCCTTTTTGCGGATGACCTCACGGCGCCGGCCGACCTCTGTCTTGTGACGCCCGACGAGCCCGCCTGCTCTGGTGCCGGACCGCAGCTGTGCAGATCGGCACAGGAGATGGAGCCGGGCATTCTCGTCCCGTCGCATCGTGGCGTGGACAGCACCCGCCTGCTTCTGTCGGTCGATGGCCAGCATCCGTCGCTCCTGCTCAAAACCATCCAGCCCGACCAGCGCCGCTTCATCGATGCGGCCGCATCCTTCGATGCGCAGCGCAAAGCGGCCGGCCTCGGCTGCGCGCCCAAGATCCTTGCCATCGATGCGCGGCGCGCGACCTGCATCATGGAATATCGCGACGGCTGGGCGACCGCCCGTGTCAGCGACCTGAAAAAGCTGGACGTCCTCAATGAGGTGATAGGTGTTAAGCGCAGGGTCCACGGCGGACTGCGCTTCACGATCCCGGTGTCGCCGTTCGACCGGATCCGCGCGCTGAAGCAGGAATGCGATCGGCTCGTGGCCCAGGCTCCTCCCGACCTTCCGGTCCTGTTCGAGCAGGTTTTGCGCTTTGAGCGCATGATCGCCGCATCGGGGGTCGACAGTGTGCCCTCCCATGCCGACGGCCTGGCCTCGAACATCCTCATCGGGCCGGATGGTCGCATCGAGCTCGTGGACTTCGACGGTGCCGGCAACGTCGACCCCTATTATGAGATCGGGATCCTGATCAACGAGGTTTTCGAAGACGAGAAGGACTTCCTCCCGGCCCTCGAAATGTTCGAAGGCACGCCGAGGCCGGCAAGTCTCCGTCGCGTGCGTCTCTACGCGATCGCCGACGATCTCGCATGGGGTCTCTGGGGTCTCGTGATGGACGCCACCTCGCAGCGCAAGGATGTCGAGTTTTACCGCTACGGGTTCTGGCGCTTCATCCGCTGCCGCGCCGCGCTCGGAAGCCTCGATTTCGGCTCGTACGCCCGAATGCTCTGAGAACCCTTCATGGAACGGAAGTGCGGAGAAGGCCAATCGGCCTCCGAACTGGCATTGGAAACAATGCTTTCCTTGGTACCCCCATGGCAGGGCAAAGACATCTTTTACCGGCCAATCTTCGGGGGCTTTAGCAATTCTAACTGGCACGTCAGGATCGGAGGTGAGCGTCAGACGTTTTTCCTTAAGATGCCAGGCCCCGGGACCGAGAAGTTTATCGATCGGAGCGCTTCGCTCGAGGCCGGCAGGCGCGCGCACGAACTTGGCATCGGGCCTCGGATCTATAGTGATCTCAGCGACCGCGGCGTGGAAATCAGCGACTTTGTAGAGCGGTCTCGTCCCTGCACCACCCGCGACTTCCACTCCGCCGAGATTAGGGCGCCCACTATTAACTTGTTCCGCACCTTCAACAATTCTGCCCCGCTTCGCTTAACCAAGACCCTGTTTGACATGATCGATGAACATATCGTTCAATTGCGTGAGCTCGGGGCGGCCTTCCCGCACGATTTTCCTACCATTCACATGAAGTACCGCACCGCTCGCGCCGCGCTGGAAGCGTCAGGACTGGACATCGTTCCTTGCTGCAACGATCCGGCACCAGCTAACTTCCTGCTGACTGAAGACAGGATCCTGATCGTCGACCTCGAATACGCGTCGAACAACGACCGCTGCTGCGATCTCGCCACCTGGTGTGGGGAAATGGTCCTGAGCGACGCGATGCAGGATGAGGCGATCGAATGTTATTTCGGTCGCGTCGAAGCCAGCACCAAGGCGCGCATGTTTGTCTACCAGATGCTGGGCGACTTGAAATGGTCGCTGTGGTGCATGGTCCAGAACATTACCTCGAGCATCGACTTCGACTTCTACAAATACGGCGTGTGGAAGCAGATGCGCCTGCGCTCGACCCTTCAGAATCCATATTGGGACCGCGCCCTCACGTCCCTGTAGGAGCCCGCCAGCTTCTGGCTCGAGGCTTCCCTTGCCATTCGAGGATTGTTGCTACATCTGGGCAGTGGAGGCCACCGGTGGAATGACTGCTTTCTGCGCTGAAAGCAGTCCGTCAGCTTCGTTGTTGGCCACAACCGCGGGAGCCTCGGGTTTGCGCAATGTTGCGAGTGCCAACGCCGGAGGAGGAAGACCGTGGCCGGTTGAGCAGAGTGGGCAGATTAATTAATTGCGAGCAGGGAGTCTCGAAGTCCGGCAATCCTAGGCTCCGGCCGACGCTTGTCTAGGTTGCGTGGGTCTGGGTGCCCCATCAACCCAATTCGCACTGAGCCAGTGGTTCAGGGCGCGAGTCATCCCGAATGGTGGCCGGTGCAAGAAGGCGGCATGGTCGCCCTCGCTCGGAAACTGTTTGTTGCGCTGTGGAAATACGTGAATTCCGGAGTCGTTATAGAAGGAGCTCTCCTGACGAAACCATCAGCATAGAGTAACCGCCCGATTGTCACCGCCTATTCCTAGAGCGCCTCCGAGACGCCTTCGACGCCGGCCAGCTTCGCTTCTTCAGCGATCTCGCTAGCCTGGCCGACCCTGCTACTTTCTGCGCCCAACTGGCTGGACTGAAGCGGATCGAGTGGTCGTTTACGCCAAGCCCCCGTTCGGCGGTCCAAAACAGGTCCTCGCCTACCTTGGTCGCTACACCTACCGCGTCGCCATCGCCAACAGCCGCCTCGTGAGCCTGGATCATGGAGTTCTGGTCAGCTTCCGCTGGAAGGACTATCGCCACCACGACAAGTCCAAGCACAAGCTCATGACCAAGATCACACTTGCGGGGCTGATTAAGCCAGCAACCGAGAATGTCTCAAGGTAAGCCGAGCAGACGACCAATTCTTCAGACAGAATGTCAGAGGAAGCGAGGCTCACTGCTATAACATGGGGTTTCACATTGTCGTTTCGGTGAGTCAGATTTGGATCATCCGTATCAGGCTGCGATAGGTCTTCTCCAACGCGTCAAAGCCACCTTCGCCCAGTGTAATTGGCGCGGCGTTGTCGGCGATCGCCGCGAACAGCAGCGCGGCGTCGCCGGGCACGACATTCGGCGACAACTCGCCGCGCCGGCCCGCCGCCGACAGCGCGCCGGCAAACAACGCCGAGAGCTCCGCGCTGAAATGGCCGAGCATCTTCTGGCCGTCGGCATCAAGGAGGTCGGCATCCTGCCGCAGCCTCGAAATCAGGCTCCAGTTTTGCCCTTCTGTGCCGGCTGGGTTGAAATGCCGGAAGCGGGCGCGGCTGTAGGCGATCATCGCCTCGACCTGCTCCTCGAGGCTTGACCCCTCATGCGACCAGACAGCCCGCAAGCCGCTCAGCGTCGCCTGCATGTAGTCGTCAAGCACCTCGTCGACGAGCGCCTGTTTGTTGCCGAAATGATAGTGGATGTTGGCGCGCGTCGTGCCGAGCGCCGCCGAAATATCCCCGAAGCTGGTGCCGCGATAGCCGTGGCGCACCAGAAGCTCCAGCGCCGTATCCTTGATCGCCTGTCTGGTGTCGGTCTCGTCCATGCTTCCATCATAGCCAAATGCTTTGGCCGTGGACGCCGAAGCTTTGCTGCATCCCCAGCATTTGACGGAACACTGACTTGCAGGTAAGTAAGTAGAAAATCAGCGGGAGGATACGTGGTGCGGATGCGGACATTCAGCGATATCGAAGGATCGGCGCCGCAGGCCGTCCGCGCCGGTGACCTGGTCTTCATCGGCGGGCTGATGGCGACGGACGCCAGCGGCAATATCGTCGCAACCGGCATAACGGGTCAGGCGCGCGTCATTTTCGATCGGCTGGCGGCCCTTCTCGCCCAGGCCGGCGCCGGCATGACCGATGTGGTCAAGCACAACATCTATTTCAGTTGCAAGGCCGATGCCGTGGGCGCCTTGCTCGACGAACTCGATGCCGTGCGCGCCGGCTGTTTCACCGCTCCCGGCCCGACCACCACCGAAATCCGCTGCGGCCTCGACCGCGAGGGCGCGCTGCTGATGGTCGACGCCTGGGTGGTGATCGGCGGCAAGCGCGAACTGCTCGACCCCCCGGGTCACTGGCGCTGGCGCAGGGAGCTGCCCTTCGTCCATGGCTGGAAGGTCGGCGACATGCTGTTTGTCGGCGGCCAGCGCTCGCTCGATGCCGAAGGCAATGTGCTCGGGCTCGGCGACATCGAGGTGCAGACCGACGAGGCCTTCCGCAACCTCGACACCATGCTGCGGTCGGGCGGCGGCGACCGCCACAGCCTGATGCGCCAGAACACCTATTTCCGCTTTTTCGGCGAAGGCCGCGAGGTCACCGACTACTGGGAGAAGATGACCAATGTGCGCCGCCGCTACATGTCGGTGCCTTCGGCGGCCGGTGCCGGACTGCGCATCCAGGGCATGGGCAATGCCGGCGAACTGATCCAGGTCGAGGGCATCGGCATGCTCGGCGACGACAAGCAGCGCCTGCAGCCGGCCAACCATTGGGACTGGAGCATTCCCAACACCCAGTTCACGCAAGGTTGGAAGATTGGCGGGCTCGCCTTGATCGGCGGCCAGATCTCGGCCGACAACAAGGCGCAGGCCGTCGGCGACGACATGGAGACGCAGACCCGCAACGTCTTCGAGTTCATCCGCCGCACGCTGGCCGAAGGCGGGCTCGACGAAAGCGACGTCGCCAAGCTCTATATCTACTATCACGCCGAAGGCAGCTGGGCCGGGATCGAGGCGACGCGCGCGGTGATTGCCCGCGTGCAGCGCGAATTCTTCCCCGAGCCCGGTCCGGCGGTGACTGCGATCCGCGTCGCCGGCTTTGCCTTCGAGAACCTGCTGATCGAGATCGAGGCGATGGCGGTGACGCGAGGCTAATGTCGAAACACGATTTCACCGCCGCCGAATTCGCCGATCGTCTGGCGCGTGTCCGCGCCGCCATGGCCGCACGCGACCTCGACTGGCTGATTGCCGTTCACCCCGCCTCCATCCATTGGCTGACCGGCAGCGACGCCAAGAGCTACCAGGAATTCCAATGCCTGCTGGTCGGCGCGCGCAACGAGCCGCTCGTCGTGCTGACACGCCAGGGCGAAGTGCACGAATTCGAAACGGATTCAGGTGCCGACGAGGTGCATGGCTTCGGCGGCGGCGAGAACGAGGATCCGGTCGCGGCCTTCGCCGACGTGGCGCGGCGCCACGACGTGCTAGGCAGGCGCGTCGGCCTCGAAGTGCCGGCCTACTATCTTCACCCACATCATTGTCTCGGCCTTCGCGCCGTCATCGGCGATACCTTGCTTGCCGAGGCGACGGAACTGATCGCCGGCCTGAAGCTGGTGAAGTCGCCGGCCGAGATCGCTTATATCAGGCGCGCGGCGGCCCTTGCCGACCTTGGCATGGAGCGTTTTGCCGGCGAGTTCGCGGCGGGCCTGTCGGAACTGGCGCTGGCCGGCACCATCCACGAGACCTTGCTGCGCAACGGCAGCGGCATCGCCGCCAGCCCGATCAACCTCGTCTCCGGCCCGCGCTCCGCCTACAGCCACGGCGCGCCGACCGCGCGCCGGCTTGAACATGGCGATTTCGGCAATCTCGAATTCGGCGCCACCTTCAACCGCTACACAGCCACCATCGGCCGCAATTTCGCGCTGGGCAAGCCGACGCCGCGCATGGCCGAACTGCACGACATCGTGCTGCGCGCCGGCGACGCCATGATCGCGGCGATTCGCGACGGCGTGCCGGCAACCGTGCCGCACCAGGCGGCCCGCGCCGTCATCGGCGAGGCCGGGCTCGAAGCCTGCCGTGTCCACACGTCCGGCTATGCGCTGGGGCCAGGCTTTCCGCCGAGCTGGGCCGAGCCGCTGCACATGATCGGCGACAGCCCGCACATGCTGAAGGCCGGCATGGTGGTCACCATCGAGCCGCCGGTCTATATCGGCGCCGAAGGCCTTGGCGCCCGCATCATCGACAATGTGCTTGTCACCACGGCCGGTGCGGAGGTGCTGTCCCGCACGCCGCGCGACATCATCGTCGCGGGCTGAGCCTCCCTACCCTCCAAGCTCATGCGCGATCTCGGCACAAGCGAGCTTCAGCCGCGCCAGCATGGCCTCGAAATTGGGCGCGGCGCTGCGTCGGCTGACCGCCGCCACCGTCACGCAGGCCACGGCGCGCCCGTCGCCGGCGATGATCGGACAGACGACGTCGGTCACGCCGATGATGTCGCGGCTCTCGTGGATGATGGCGCCGCGCTCGCGCACCGCGTCGAGTTCGGCGGCGAGCGTCGTCGGGTCCGGCGGCTCACGCATCAGCATCAGGCATTCGGCGATCATCCGGTCACGCACGGGCTTGGGCTGGAACGCCATCAGCACCAGGCCGGAATGGGCATCCGCCAGCGGCCGGCGATAGCCGAGCTTGAGCGAGAAGTTCATGTCCGCCCCGCCCGATGCCGCCGCGATGATGACGGTTTCACCGCGATGCGCGACGACCAGATGCGCCGCCTGGTGCACCTCCTCGGCGAAGCGCTCGACGATGGGGGCCGCCGTGCTGACCAGGTCGCGGGCGCGCGCCGTCTGCATGCCAAGCCCGAACAGCTTGTTCGACAGCATCAGCCCCTCGCCGCCCTCATCGCGCTGGAGGTAGCCGCGCGCAAGCAGCACATGGACCATGCGGAAGATCTCGTTCTTCGATCGCCCCAGTTCCTCGGCGATCTGGCGCGTGCCCATGCGCTGGCCGGCATTGGCCAGCAATTCGAGGATATCCAACCCCTTTTCCAGGGCCGGCGCGCTGTAATTCAGCTTGTCGTCCGTCATTTGCATCCGCTTCATAGATGACGCTTGACGTCACATATGAAGCGAATAGCGTGGTGTCCAGCAAATCCGAGCGGAAAATAGCGATCTGCCTGGAGTTGCATAGGGGGACGCTCTACTTCCATGAGCTATAATTTCAAATTTGATGTCCTGCTGCGCTATATCCCCGAGATTGTGCAAGGCGTGCTGCTGACCTTGCAGTTCTCGGTCGTCACCATGCTCTGCGGCCTTGCCATCGGCTTGATCGTCGCCATGGCCTCGATCAGCCCGCTGATGCCGCTGCGCGCCTGCGCTCGCGTCTATGTCGAGGCGCTGCGCAACACGCCGCTGCTGGTGCAGCTGTTCATCGTCTTCTTCGGCCTGCCTTCGATCGGCATCAAGCTTGGCGCCAACACCGCTGCGCTGATCGCGCTGTCGATCAACATGGGCGCCTATGGCGCGGAGATCCTGCGCGCCGGTTTCCAGTCGGTGCGCCAGAGCCAGGTCGAGGCTGGCCGCTCGCTCGGCCTCACCGCCGGCCAGACCTTCCGCCATGTCGTGCTGTTCCAGGCGGTCAAGACCATCTACCCGGCGCTGGCCAGCCAGTTCGTGCTGATCATGCTGACCACCAGCGTCGTCTCCTCCATCGGCGCCACCGAGCTGTTCCACCAGGCCGCCTTCATCGACTCGCGCACCTACCGCTCCTTCGAGACCTACACGCTGATCACCATTTCCTATCTCGTGCTGACCCTGGGCTTCCGGGCCTTCTTCGCCGGCGTCTACTGGATGGTCTTCGTCAGGAGGCCGCGCCGATGATCCGCGAATTTGGCGGCACCGATATCGTCTACCTGATCGAGGCCGCGCGCTGGACGATGCTGCTGGCGCTCACCGCCACGGTGGGCGGCGGGCTGCTCGGCATCGTCGTCGCCGTCCTGCGCGTCATCCCATTCAAGCCGCTCAACTGGCTGGCCATCGCCTGGATCAACCTGATCCAGGGCACGCCGCTACTCGGCCAGCTCTTCGTCTTCTTCTTCGGCCTGCCGCTGATCGGCCTCTCGGTCGACGCCTGGACGGCGGCGGCACTTTCCCTGTCGATCTACGCTTCGGCCTTCTTCGGCGAGATCTGGCGCGGCAGCCTGCAATCGGTGTCGCAGCGGCAATGGGAGGCGGGTGCCGCGCTCGGCCTCACCTACGCGCAGCGCCTCGGCCATGTCGTGCTGCCGCAGGCGATCCGCATCTCCGTCGCGCCGACCGTCGGCTTCCTCGTCCAGTTGGTGAAGAACACCTCGCTCACCGCGCTGATCGGCTTCGTCGAACTGACCCGCGCCAGCCAGATCATCAGCGGCGCGACCTTTGCCCCGCTGCCGGTCTACCTCACCGCCGCCGCCATCTATTTCGTCATCTGCTTTTCCCTCTCCCAGCTCGCCCGCATGCTGGAAAGGAGACTTCATGTCGCTCGTTGAAATCGCCGATATCCGCAAGCGCTTCGGCGCCATCGAGGTGCTGAAGGGCATCTCGCTCAACGTGGAAAAAGGCGAGATCGTCGCCGTCATCGGCCGCTCCGGCTCGGGCAAGTCGACCATGCTTCGCTGCATCAACGGGCTGGAGAAGGTGCAGGCCGGCCGCATCGTCGTCGACGGCATCGACGTCACCGCGCCCAGGGCCGACCTCAACCTTCTGCGCCAGCGCGCCGGCATGGTATTCCAGAGCTACAATCTGTTCCCGCATCTTAATGTCGAGCGCAACGTCACGCTGGCGCTGAAGCTGGTGCGCAAGCTCGACACGCCGGCCGCCCGCGAAGTCGCCCGCGCCGTGGTCGCCAAGGTCGGCCTCGCCGACAAGCTGCTTGCCTATCCCGACGAATTGTCCGGCGGCCAGCAGCAGCGCGTCGCCATCGCGCGCTCGCTGGCCATGCAGCCGACCCTGATGCTGTTCGACGAGATCACCTCGGCGCTCGACCCCGAACTGGTCGGCGAAGTGCTGCGCGTGCTCGAAAGCGTCGCCAGCGAAGGCATGACCATGATGCTCGTCACCCATGAGATGAACTTTGCCAAGAACGTCGCCGACCGCGTGATCTTCATGCACGAGGGCCGCATCCACGAGGATGGGCCAGCGCGTGAGACCTTGCTCGAGCCTCGTACGGCCGAACTCAGGAGCTTCCTGAGCGCCGTCCTTCACTAGGAAAAGAAAGTCCAACCAGAAAAAGGGGAAGTTCCATGTTCAAGCATCTCACCAGGATCGTCACAGCCGTGCTCCTGGCCGGCGCCGTCTCGGCAATGCCGGCGCGAGCGGCCGACCTGCAGAAAATCCTGTCCGCTGGCACGGTGCGCATCGGCGTGCCGATCGACGTGCCGCCCTTCGGTTCGGTCGACGCCAAGAACGAGCCGGTCGGCCTCGATGTCGACATGGCCAGGAAGATCGCCGAGGCGCTGGGCGTCAAGCTCGAACTGCAGCAGATCACCGGCGCCAACCGCGTGCCCTATCTGGTCACCGACCGCCTCGACATCGTCATCGCCGCCATGGGCGCGACGCCGGAACGCGCGCTGCAGATCGCCTTCACCTCGCCCTATGCGGCGCTTTCGATCGGCGTCTTCGGCCCCGACAGCATCACGGTGAAGAGCCCGGCCGAGCTCAAGGACGAGACCATCGCGGTGGCGCGCGGCACGACGCAGGATCTCGAACTGACCAAGGCCGCGCCCAACGCCAAGATCGTGCGCTTCGACGACGACGCCACCGCCGCAGCCGCCTTCACCTCCGGCCAGGCGCAACTGCTGGCCACCGCCGATGTCGTGGCCAAGGATTTGATGGACAAGGACGCCAAGGTGCAGCTGAAACCCAAATTCATCCTGCAATTCTCGCCCTGCTACATCGGCATCCAGCAGGGCAGCCCGGAGCTGCTTCGCTGGCTCGACACCTACATCCATCTCGGCATGCTCGACGGCTCGCTCTCGGCGCTGTCGCAGAAGTGGATCGGCACCACGCTGCCGACCCTGCCGCCGATCTGACTTCTTCGGCGGCGGGGGCCTTTCCGCCCTCGCCGCCTCTCCCTCGCCACCTCCATCCCCTAGAGTTTCAAAGAGAAACATGGCCCGCATGTCCACCGCCCGCACCACCATCGATTTCGACCGTTCCGGCAAGCAGATCGGCTTCGTCGACATTCCGCATTCGCCGCATGACGACGCCTGGGGCGCGACCCGCATTCCGCTCGCGGTGATCCGGAACGGCAGCGGGCCGACCGTCATCCTGCAGGCCGGTAACCATGGCGACGAGTATGAGGGGCCGATCACGCTCGGCGAACTCATCCGCGATCTCGACCCGGGCATGGTCAGCGGCCGCATCATCTTCCTGCCGGCGATCAACCTGCCGGCCGTGCTGGCCGGCCGCCGCACCTCGCCCGTCGACGGGCTGAACCTCAACCGCACGTTCCCAGGCGATCCAACCGGCACCATCACCCAGCAGATCTCGGCCTATGTCAGCGACGTCGTCATGCCGCTTGGGCATGCCTATATGGATCTTCACTCCGGCGGTTCCTCGCTCAACATCCTGCCCAGCGCCATCATCGAGCCGGCGCCCGACGCCGCCCACCGCAAGCGCAACACGGAGGCGGTGCTCGCCTTCGATGCTCCGCTCACCGTCGTCATCGACAATCTCGGCGAGCCGCGCACCTCCACGGCCACATCGGTGCGGGCCGGGCTGACCACGGTCGGCACCGAGATGGCCGGCGCCGGCACGGTCTCGCTCGACGCGCTCGGCATCTGCCGCAAGGGCGTGCGCAATGTGCTGAGCCACCTCGGCGTGCTGCCGCCGACAGGCAGGCCGCCTGCCGCGAGGCCCGAAAACATCCTGCGCATTCCCGGCCATGACGGCTATGTGCTGGCCACCACCAATGGCGTGTTCGAACCGTTCCACGCGCTGGGCGCCGAGGTCCATGCTGGCCAGGACGCCGGCCGCATCCACGACCTGGCCGACCCCGGCCGCGCGCCCGAGACCGTGCGCTACCTCTCGGACGGCATCGTCTATGGCCGCCGCCAGCCCGGCCGTGTCGTTGTCGGCAATTGCTGCGTCACCGTCGCTACGCGCTATGAAGGAGAGCTGGCGTGATCGCGCTGGAAGACATCCGTACTGCCGCCGCGCGCATCGAAGGCAATGTCAGGCGTACGCCGATGATTGCCGCCGGCAACCTCAAGACGCCGCTGGCCGGCGGCGTCGACCTGCTGCTGAAGCTGGAACTGCTGCAGGTCACCGGATCGTTCAAGGCACGCGGCGCCACCAACAGGCTGCTCTCGCTCGACCCCGCCGCGCTGGAGCATGGCATCGTCACCGCGTCGGGTGGCAACCATGGCATAGCCACCGCCCGCGCGGGCCTCATGGCCGGTGTGCCGGCCACCATCTTCCTGCCGACCAACGCCTCGCCGGCCAAGATCGAGAAGCTGCGCGCCTGGGGAGCGGCCACCCACATTGTCGGCTCGGCCTGGCACGAATCCAACGAGGCCGCGCAAGCCTTCGTCCGCGAAACCGGCGCCGTCTATTTCCATCCCTTCGCCGACCCGGCTGTGGTCGCCGGGCAAGGCACGGTCGGCCTCGAAATCCTCGACCAGATGCCGGATGTGACGACAGTGTTGGTCGCCATGGGCGGCGGTGGGCTGGTCAGCGGCGTGGCGACAGCGATCAAGGCGCTGGCGCCGCATGTGCGCGTTATTGGAATTGAGGCCACAGGCTCGCCGGTGCTGCTGCGCGCCCTCGAAGCCGGACACAATGTGGCCCTGGACAAGATCACGACATCTGTCGCGACGATGGCCTGCGCCAAAACCGACGATCGCATCTTCGACATTGTGCGCGATAGCGTCGATGAGATCGTGCTTGTCGACGATTCCGAGATGCTGTGCGCCGCCAAAAGCTTGTGGTTCGAGATGGGCCTTGCGGCTGATCTAAGCGGTGCTGCCGCGGTTGCCGCAATTGCGGAGGGTCGGGTGCGGTTCAGCTCAGGCGAGTGCGTCTGTGCCATCATCTGCGGCGCCGGACCAGATGGAATTCAAGGATAGAGCTGACCGAATGTCAGCAGCGAAAAATACCAGACCAAGTTCCAGACTGCCCTTTTATGCGACTTTTGAAGCACGAAGCGTGAACATCGAGGCATAAAAGTCTGGCTTTTCACCGCCTTGAGTTTCGCGCCAGAAGGGGTCATTCGGCTGCGGTCCAGAGGCTTGGCGCGGGAGAGTAAACCAAGACCCGCGCCGGCTTTGCCACGAATGACCGCCAGGGAGATCAGCACCTGACGCAGAAGTCGGCTGGGTACTCCGGACCACGAATGCAACGCCGGCGGGAGATTTTAAGTACCCGGCCCGGCGTTGTCGGTACGGAAGTAGTAGCTGTCCACCACCCTCTCGCGAGCAGGGCCGAACAGTGGCGTCGAGAGTAGATCCTCCAGCTTGGCGTTGGCCGACCAGGGCTCGTCTATGAGGCACCAGTCAAGCAGGAAGTGGTCGCCATCTTTGGAGATCAGCAGCCCAACGCCGATCCGAGTTTTCAAATCGTACTTCGCCGCTCGCGTGAACAGCTCCACGGCGTTCGTTCTCATCCTAATACCGTCCTCGCCGGTCACCGGCCAGTCGGGGTCCATACTTGCGACCATGAAAGTGCAGTCGGTCTGCGGGAATGCGAATCTGAAAGGTCGACGAGGTGTTCCAGCCTTGCTAGCCTCGAGGGAGACGACAAGCCGCCTTTTGAACTCGCGCCAGATGGATCGCGGGACGCGAGCGAACTCCTCCATGATCCGGTAGTAGTCCGTGCTCCTTTCAGGGTTAATGATGTGAAGTTGGAGGTCCCGCAGGATGTATGATAGATCAAACCCGCCAAGGTCCTGCACGAAGGCGCGCAACTTCTCGATCGATCCAGGCTCCGGCAAATCCATCTCCGACAGGAACGCGACCATGATGTCGGACTCCTCCACGACCACGCCGGCCTCGCGCAGTTGAGGCAGGACCGACTCTCGATATTCGAAGTACAGCCGCACGTCGTCGGGGACGCGCAGTTTGTCCAATATTCCCAGATAGTCGTGCGCGGCCACGATATGAATGAAACCAACAGTGGCCGAGACGTGGAACTTGGTCTCCCAACAGTCCGCAGGCAGCAGCCGACCAGGAAGGAAGACGACGATCTTCTTGATGTCTAGGAGGTCGACCCCCTTCACCGCTATCTCGTGACCCTGTGCGTTCGTGAGGCGGATCTCCTCGTGCTCGGCCAGGTACCGCACCGTGTCCTTGATCTGATCCGTCGCTTTCCGGAGGACCTTCCTCCGGAACCACTGTCGCTCAGCCTCAGGGTCCGACGTCTCCTCAGCCCGTTCCTTGAGCTGGAACACCATAGCCAATGATCCGATCTTCACCATTCCGTCCGCCAGTTCGACCTGCTGTTTCGGACGAGGGAAGAATCTCGTTTCGGAGAAGGTGAACTCCTTCCAGAAAGTGGTGGCATTGAGCTGTGAGGTGAATTCTTCAAGCGTCATGTCGTACAGATAGGCTATTGCCGGTACACGCGGCTAGGGGTCGCCTTTGCGAGTGCTCTCCTTGAAGTCGAGAGCAAAGCCCAGATGCTCGAGCACCGCGGCACAGGGCACCTTGCCCTTCAGTTCTTCCAGTTCTTGCTTTTCCATCCTGCTCCGCACGCGCTTCGCGCCTCCCTCCTGTCTTCAGTCCTGCCCACACTTCGGGGACAGGACCCGAAGTCCGCGAAGAGCAAGGCGGGCAAGGGCGCGGCCGGCAAGCCGGCGAAAGTGACGAGTACCATTGATGGCAGGCCGCGGCGCTGCTTCCCTTGCCCGGTGCAGCGCGCAAGCGGCAAAAGACCAAATCCCATAAGCGACGATCTTCTTGCGCGTCAGGGATGAAAGCCCGAAGGGCGAAGACCCGCCTAGCGGGGCTTCGGCTCGCCGACAGCCCGGGCTCCTGGGAGGACGCCCCACCCCTCGAAAATGCTGCGCGCGAGCACTATCATTCTCCTCATGTGCAATGCTTACGAACAACACGTCCGCTGGGTCGAATACGTCCATATGATGCAGGCGCTCGAGCTTGGCATCCCGACGCAACAGACCGAACTCGATCTGCCGGAAAGCGACGATATCCGGATCAATGATATGGCGCCGGTGATGCGCGCTGCCGGCAACGGCATTGAGCTGGTACCGATGAATTTCAGCTTCCCACCATCCAATCCGAAGGGTGGCCCAGTCTTCAACTACCGCTCCGACGGCCGGCATTTCGACAAGAGCAACCGATGCCTCATCCCTGCGTCGGCCTTCTTCGAATTCACTGGCAAGAAATACCCGAAAGCAAAACATCGGTTCACGCTGAACGATGGGCCATTCATGGCGATTGGCCGGCATATGGCGGGAGGGCGCAGATGGCTCAAGCCCGGCCTTCGCCATGCTGACCACCGAACCTGGCCCCGATATTGTTGCTTATCATGACCGCCAGGTGGTGGTCCTGCATCCCACCGACTGGGCGCACTGGATCTACCTGACGAAGACAGAAGCCGAACTGCTGCGCCCCCCACCGGAGGGCTCGCTCGCGGTTGAAACCGTTCGGCAAGGATCGGATTAGGGCGGCATCGTCAGGCCAAGCGGCCGGAATAGGCTCGTAAGAGTCCAAAAGTTGCCGCTCTCGGGTTAATCGTCGTGATGCCTCGCCATCAGCGTAAGCGCGCAGATAGCGGCGGGCTACTTCGTCACGGTCTCAGCGTCATCTACTATGAATTTGGCCCGGGCATATAGCTCGTCGAACGTCACTACCTCAGGCCAGCGGAGCGAGCGGCGGAACAACTCGAACGACCGAAACTTGTCTTTGTTGGCGCCGTTCGGGCTATCGAGCTCCCCAAGGTTGCCAATGACTAGAAATGAGCGGGGCTGAAACTGAAAAAGGGTCTCTCCGGTCAAGTCGCCCGTCTCGGAATGGGTGGGCCGAAACACCTCCGTTAGGTCTTCCAGCGCTCGTTGGACCGTAACCTGTATCTGTGAGACTGCGCCGGCTAGCTCCAAGCTCGGAGCAAAGACGCCGGGTCGATAGCTCCTGACGAGGTCGGTGTCGGAGGTCTTGATTTCTATGAAGCAGAGCGAGTTGATGGCGGCGACGGTCTTCATGAGCCCATCCACCTCCTTGCCCCGGCCAGTGATGTTGTATCCCGCGACCTTGGACTTCAGCGTCTGGCCGTCCAGCTTGCTCATCGGAATGTATGAGAGGCCGTAGCCAAATATCCATGTGTTCCGCTCAAAGAAGGCCTGCCACGCGTCCTCCATGCGCCCGTTGGCCGCCACCTTCTGGCTATCGCGGAATTCATCGTCATCAAGCATCCGCTTGAAGTAAGCCAACTCCTTCTTGCGACGGGGGAGGCTGTAGATTTCCTGAGCCTGCACATCGGTCTCCAGCACCGCATTTAGGAGCTTGGGGTCTTCCACCAGGATCTTGGCAATCTGGCGACGGTCGAATGACGACTGGATCTGGGCGCGGCCGGGCAGTTTGCCGCCGTCCTCGTCCACAAAAATCATGGTCTCGCAGGCCTTGATGAACGTCAGCAGCTCATCGATCTCTTTCCCGTACAGCGGGAAGGTATCGACTACGTAGGGCATGTCCTTGCTGGTCCATTTCTGGAAAGTCAAGGTGCTGATCTTGCTGCTTTCCTCGTGCAGTGTCGCCTTGAATTGGTAGCGCCTGGCATTGCTCCTGCGCAGGACGACCTCTTTGCCTTCCCTCACTGCGATGATCCCCCCTTTGCCCTCAACCACCCGATACAGGAACCTTTTAGGACGTACGTCCTTTTCACCGATTTGGGTAATGCGCTTCGAGTAATAGGTAGTCTGGGGCAATCGGCCCCAGAAATAAGTCTCATCGCTGTCCGACATCGGCTTCCTGACACGCAAATGTACGCGCCCAATCTACTCGGATCATTCCCCAGAGTCCTGGTCTACGACATAATCCACAGGTCTGGCCTTTACGGCAGAAACATGCCGTCAGCTCAACCACCATAAAGACCAGAGGTCTCTTATGTGCATGGCACTATGATTTCCAAGCAGCCGCCATTAGCACAAGGAGTGATGACGGTTACTGTGATCGACTGCAAAATCCTGCCAGTCAGCTTCCCACCCCATCTCAGCCGGCGCTTTTTCGTTTCCGGCTGGCACGGACCATGCGAGCGCTATCGAAAGTCCCGTGTCTTCACCTTGATCGGCTCAACCTGCAGCGTTGAATCCACTAGGTCTCGTGGCCGCAGGCCCTTCGGCAGGCTTCGCGGATCGATTCCGGGCCCACCATGATGGGCTTCGTCGCCCCGCCCATGGGGAAGCGGAAACGGCACATCGCGGTTGCCGACACTTGCGAGTTCCCCCGAGAGATCGGTCAATTGGTGGGCGACGAGGTGGACCACTTCCCCCTCTCGCTGAATCTTGCCGCGGACAGCGAGCATCGAGGAGGAGAGCAGGACGCGACGGAACGTCTCGAAGACCTTCAGCCAGACGACCACATTGGCGGCGCCAGTCTCGTCTTCCATGGTCAGGAACATTACGCCCTTGGCCGAGCCGGGACGCTGGCGGACGAGGACGAGGCCCGCCGCCTCCAGCCAGCGACCATCGCGGGCCTGCATCGCTTCCCTGCAGGTGACGATGCGACGGCGGGCAAGATCGCCGCGCAGGAAGGACAGCGGGTGGCTGCGTAGGGTCAGGCCGACATGGCCGTAATCCTCGACCACTTCCCGGCCGGCCGTCATCGGCCGCAGTGTCAAAGCCGGCTCATGGATTTCCGATACGGTCTGCTGTTCGCGAGCCGAGGCCGCCGCAAAGAGGGGCAGGGGTTCGTCACGCAAGCCCTTGAGCGCCCATAGCGCCTCGCGGCGCGCGAGACCCAGATCGGAGCGGAAGGCGTCAGCCTCGGCGAGTTGGACAAGAGATGCCGCCGGTACGCCGGCGCGTTGCCAGAGATCGTCTATGGATGCGAAGCGTTCATTGGCCCGGGCGGCGACGATCGCGGCCGCGTCGGCATTGGCCAGCCCTTTGACCAGGCGCAAGCCGAGGCGGACCGCGAAGCGTCCGTCCTCGCCAATCGGCTCCAGTGTGCAGTCCCAGCGGCTCGCATTGATGCAGACGGGCCGGATCTCGACACCATGGGCTTGGGCATCGCGCACGATCTGGGCCGGCAGATAGAACCCCATTGGCTGGGAATTGAGCAGCGCGCAGCAGAAGACATCGGGATGGTGGCATTTCATCCAGCTCGAGGCGTAGGCGATGAGCGCGAAGCTGGCGGCATGGCTCTCGGGAAAGCCGTAGCTGCCAAAGCCCTCGAGCTGCTTGAAGGTGGTCGCCGCGAATTCAGGCGTATAGCCATTGGCGATCATGCCGCCGATCAGCTTGTCGTGGAACTTGCTGACGCCACCGGTGTGCTTGAATGTTGCCATGGCGCGGCGCAGCTGGTCGGCCTCGCCGGCGCTGAAGCCGGCGCAGACCATGGCGACCTGCATGGCCTGCTCCTGGAACAGCGGCACACCCAGTGTCTTGCCGAGCACGCGTTCGAGCTCGGGGGTCGGGAATTCGACCGGCTCCTTGCCCTCTCGGCGGCGCAGGTAGGGGTGGACCATGTCGCCCTGGATCGGACCGGGGCGTACGATGGCGACCTCCACGACGAGGTCATAGAAAGTGCGCGGCTTGATGCGGGGCAGCATCGACATCTGGGCACGGCTCTCGATCTGGAAGACCCCGATCGTGTCGGCCTTGCGGATCATGGCGTAGGTCGCCGGGTCTTCGGCCGGGATGGTGGCCAGGTCGAGGCTCATGCCCTTGTGCTCTGCCAAGAGATCAAAGCTGCGCTTCATGCAAGTGAGCATGCCGAGCGCCAGGACGTCGACCTTCATGAATTTGAGAATATCGATGTCGTCTTTGTCCCACTCGATGACCTGGCGGTCGACCATGCGCGCCGGCTCGATCGGCGCCAGATCGTCGAGCCGGTCATTGGTCAGGACGAAGCCACCCGGATGCTGCGACAGGTGCCGGGGCGTGCCTTCGAGCTGCTGCGCGAGTTTGAGCGTCAGCCGCAGCCGGCGATCGGCCGTGTTGAGGTTGAGCTCTCGGGCGCGGGTCTCGTCGATGCCTTCGCCGTGTCCCCAGACCTGCGAGGAAAGCAGCTTGGTGAGGTCCTCGGGCAGGCCGAGAGCCTTGCCGATATCGCGGACGGCGCCCTTGGTGTGATAGCGCACCACCGTCGAGCAGAGCGCGCTGTGGTCGCGGCCATAGGTTTCGTAGATCCATTGCATGACGATCTCGCGCCGTTCATGCTCGAAGTCGACATCGATGTCCGGGGGTTCGTTGCGCTCCTGCGAGACGAAGCGCTCGAACAGCAGATTGTTGCGCTCGGGATCGATGCTGGTGATGCCCAGCACGTAGCAGACGGCCGAGTTGGCGGCCGAGCCTCTGCCTTGGCAGAGGATGTCCTTGCTGCGCGCGAACTGGACGATCGCGTTCACCGTCAAGAAATAGGGCGCGTAGTGCAGGATCTCGATCAGGCGCAGTTCGTGCTTAATGAGCGCCACGACCTTGTCCGGTACACCCTCGGGATACCGCCGCTCGACACCTTCCCAGGTGAGTTGTTCGAGCGCCTCCTGTGCCGACAGCCCGGGCAACATCTTCTCCTCGGGATACTGATAGGCGAGTTCGTCGAGGGAGAAGCGGCATTGCCGCATGATCTCGACGGTGCGCGCGAGGGCTTCCGGATAGCGCGAAAACAGCCGCGCCATTTCCTCAGGCGGCTTGAGATAGCGGTCGGCATGGCGCTCGCGCCGGAACCCCAACTCGTCGATGGTGATGTTGTGGCGAATGGCCGTCACCACGTCCTGCAGGATGCGCCGACCGGGTTCGTGGAACAGAACGTCGTTCGTCACCACCGTCGGCACGCGCATTTGGGTCGCGAGGTTGGAAAGTTCGTGCAGCCGGACCTGGTCGTTGGGCCGCCGGCGCAAGGTCAGGGCCAGGTAGGCGCGATCGCTGAAGGTCTCCCGCAGTCGACGCAGCTGCAGGGGGCAGGTGTCATCGGCGCGGTCAGGGATAAGAACGGCAATCAGGCCCTCGGCATAGTCGGTCAGGTCGCTCCACTCGAGACGGCATTTCGCCTTGCCGCCACGCTTCTTGCCCAGGGTCAGCAGTCGGCAGAGCCGGGAATAGGCGGCGCGATCGGTGGGATAGACGAGCAGCGACATGCCGTCGACGAGATCGAGGCGACAGCCGACGATGAGCCTGACGCCAGTGTCCTTGGCGGCCTGATGCGCCCGCACGATGCCAGCTAGAGAATTGCGATCGACTACAGCCAAGGCCTCAATGCCGAGCGCCGCCGCCTGCGCGAAGAGGTCGTCGCAAGAGCTGGCGCCCCGAAGGAACGAGAAGTGGCTGGTCACCTGCAATTCGGCATAGCGCGGGGTGGTCATGCGAAGACCCCATGCAGGAACCATTTGTGCGAGCCGGTCTCGGGATCTTCGCCATCGCCGGCGCGGTAAATCCAGAAGCGGTCACCGGCCTCGTCCTCGACCTGGAAATAGTCGCGTACCGCGATCACTTCGGCATCGCGCCGCCACCATTCGCCGAACACGCGCTCAGGACCGTCAGCGCGCGTGACGCGGCGCCGGATGCCCCGCCAACTGAACCAGACCGGCGGGTGATCCGGCAGCAGCGCCATGGTTTCAATGGGCTCGGGGTGGGTGAGCAGCCGCGGCGGGCGCGGCCATTCTCCCGGCCAACTCGTCCCGTCATCGGGCGCGGTCGGCGCGATGCGTCGGATAGAACGTTCGGGCACATCGCTTTCGAGCGGGGCGAAGCGATAGAGACGTTGCTCGCCGATGCGGTTGGTGAGCGTGTCGATGAGATCGGTGATGTCGGGCTCGGGCTCCTCCACCAGCGACGAGATGATCTGCTTGGCTCCAAAGGGTTCGGCGAGGGTCGCGGTCAGCGTCATCAGTTCGATGCCGAAGCCAGGATCGACGGTCTCGATGCGATCGGTGAGGAGCCGGGTCAATCGCTTGACGTCGCGCACCGGGACCGCGGTGCCGACACGAATAGCCTCGATACGATTGTCGACGCGGTGAAACAGCAGGTCGAGCCGGCGGGCGCCGAGCCCCCTGGTCTCGAGCGCCTCGCAGAGCGCCGCGACCAGCTTGCCAGCATAGCGGGCAATGGTCTCGGCAGCGCCGATCGGCTCGCCGAATGCCCGGCGAACCTCGATGAGGTCGGGGGAGCGGACGGGCTCGAACGGTTCGCTGCGCCGCCCCATGGCCTGGTCCAGGCGACGGCCGAGCTCGTGCCCGAAGCGAAGACTGAGAGAGGCGCGCGGCGCCGCATCGACTTCGCCAACACGTTCGAAGCCAAGCGTTTGGAGACCGTGAACAATATCATGGGGCAGACGCAGCGCGACGATCGGCAGACCGAGCATGATGGCCGAGGATCCCTCCACCGGCGCGACAAAGGTGGGCCGGGCGAGGAAGCGGGCGCAGGCATGAGCGGCGCCCCACGTGTCCGCGACGGCGGCGCGTGCCTCGATGCCGGAGGCGGCCATGCGCGACACCAGCCCCTCGAGCATCATCTCCTCCCCGCCATGCAGATGGTCGGCGCCTGTTGTGTCGATGATGAGCCCGTCGGGCGGATCGGCGGCAACGATCGGAGCATAGCGCAGCGACCAGAGCGCCATTCTATCGAGCGCCGCGGCATCGCCCGCTGCATCGAAGTCGAAGCTCTGCAGGCTGGGCACCAGCACCTGGGCTTTGCTCCCCGGTATGCCGACACGCAATCCCGCCGCCCGCGCCGCTGCATCGACCGCGAGCACGAGCCGCCGGTTTCCCTGCCGGCCGAGCATAACGATCGGGCTTTCAGCCGATGGCGCCGACTGGCCCATGGCGCGCCGCAGGCGATCGGTCGGCCAGGCCGGAAAAAAGAGCGAGACGACCCTTGGCATCGCAGGCTTCCACTTCAAAATCGGCGCTTTCTCCAGCCCGGACCCGGATCAGCTCAAGCTGCCAGCGAGCACGGCCGACGCCCGCTACCGGCAAAGGGCGGGAGGGAAGCGCGGTGACCCGCCAGCGGGTGACCGCGGCGGTTGGTTGTCCAAAATCGGTTGCCTCGGTCTGCCGCCGCCTGCGGCGGATGGCGATGCCCACGGCGCCGGAAGTCTCGGCGGCGAGTTGGAGACGGCGGGAGGCTGTCATCGAGAGGCGGGCCAGTTCGGCAACGACAGCGCCTAGACCGCCATGGCGAAGCCCTTCCTCGAAACAGGCGAGCACGGAAGCTTCGTCGCCGGCCTCGACATAGACGACGCGGCCTGGGAGCAGACCGGCCTGCGCGATGGCAGGAGCAAAGAGATCCTGCCGGGTGACACACCAGAGCACCTTGCCCTTGGCCCGCGCTGCAATGCCGGCGGCAAAGAGCGCTGCCGCCGCCCCGTCAATCGCCCCATTCCGTCCACCCGCAACCTCATGCAGCGCCCCGAGCGCCAGCCCTCCCCCCGGTGGCACCTTGTCGATTGCCGGCACGCCGAAAGGAAGCGTTCCGCGGTTGCGCGTCGGCCCGCCTTCGAGGCGCGCGACTTGTTCGCGAAGCGCAGCGATAGCAGGGCTTGCGGCCGGCTGACCCATGGACAAATCACTCTCAAACAGTCTTCCCAATGGATTTCGGGGCTGATATGTTCCTTATTTGTTCTCTTGGCACTCATGAGTCAATCCGACTCGTTGCGCCACTTCGAGAGTTGATCGCAGACTGCGCTCGATCGAGTTGGGTCTGACAAGTGTCCGGAGTGAGCGCAGTGAATGCGATAGGGGACAATGATCGGGATTTGGAGGCGCCGACTGGCCCGGCCGTTTTGCGCAAGATCATCCATGTGGATATGGATGCGTTTTACGCTTCGGTCGAGCAGCGCGACAATCCGGAGCTCAGAGGCAAGCCGGTGGCGGTCGGTGGTTCAGCCGCTCGCGGCGTCGTGGCGGCGGCAAGCTACGAAGCGCGCGCCTTTGGCGTGCGGTCGGCACTCCCGTCTGTCACTGCCAAACGCCGCTGTCCCGAGTTGATCTTTGTCACACCCCGGTTCGACGTCTATCGGGCGGTCTCGGCACAGATCCACCAGATCTTCGCCGAACACACGGATCTGATTGAGCCACTGTCGCTGGATGAGGCTTATCTCGACGTAACGCAAAACAAGCAGCACATCCCCTTTGCAACCGAAATAGCAACGCAGATCCGCGCGCGGATCAAGGAGGTGACCGGACTCAATGCCTCGGCAGGGATCTCCTATTGCAAATTCCTGGCGAAGATTGCGAGCGATCTCAATAAGCCCAACGGCCAGGCACTCATCACGCCGACGATGGGACCTGACTTCGTGGCTAGACTGCCGGTAAAGAAATTCCACGGCGTGGGGCCGGCGACGGCCGCGAAGATGGAGAGGTTGGACATAGAGACGGGCGCCGACCTGCGCGAGAAACCACTAGCTTTCTTGCAGCAACATTTCGGCAAGTCAGGAAACTGGTATTATCAGATCGCCCGGGGGATCGATGAGCGGTCGGTTCAGGCCGACCGTCCACGGAAATCCGTCGGTGCAGAGGATACCTTTGCGGTCGATATCTTTGCCCTTGATGCGGCGCGCGCCGAGCTGGCGCCGCTGGCCGAAAAGGTTTGGCGCCATTGCGAAGCCAAGCATCTTTCCGGCAGGACGGTGACGCTGAAGGTGAAGTTCACCGATTTCCAGCAGGTCACACGCAGCCGTACCCTTCCAAGGCTCGTGCTGGGCGCCGATGAAATGCTTGAGGTGGCACAAACCATGCTCGCCGACCTGTTCCCGGTCGTGAAAGGCATCCGCTTGCTGGGTGTAACGCTGTCATCGTTGGAAGGCATGGACAGCGCCCCGATCGCAGATCAGCTAGGACTGTTTTGATGCGATCCGGACTGAACTTGTCAGCTACTGAACCGCTTTGCACATACGGTCCGTAAGCGTCTGCTCGACCTCGAAATACCCATGCCAGGCATCGGGCTCTTGAGCCCGCGCCGCAGCGGCAAAAACGTCAAAGGCATTGGCGCGTGTGAGCTTCGGCAACTCTTCCCAGGTTACGGGGACAGCGCAGGAGGCACCGGCCCGCGCACGGGTCGACCATGGGCAGATGGCCGTGGAGCCTTGTCCATTGCGCAGATAGTCCAGAAACATGCGGCCCTTGCGCTTGGCCTTGCTCATGTTGGCGACGAACCGCGAAGGGTCTGTGCGGGCCAGCAGTTCCGCGAAGTCTTGGCAGAAGTTCTTGACTGCTTCCCAGCCGGCCTCGGGAACGAGTGGCACGACCACATGCACGCCCTTGCCGCCGGACAGCAGCGGCCATGATTGAAGGCCGAGTGCCTCTAGAACGCCGCGGATGTCGATCGCGGCTTGCTTGACGTCATCAAAGCCCAGGCCCTCGTCGGGGTCGATGTCGAAGACTATCCGGTGTGGAAGGTTTGGCTGCTGGCGCAAGCTTCCCCAGACATGGAACTCGAGCACGTTCATCTGGACGCCGGCGATCAGCCCAGCCAGGTCGTCGACCCAAAGAATGCGGCTCTCCTTGCCGGACATCTTCGCCAACTGGCCGTCATGGATTGCCTTGGGCATGCCAGGCAGCTTGTGCTTCTGAAAAAAGGTCTGCTGCAGGTCGCCGTCGGTATCGCGCACCAACGAAAGGGGCCGATCCTGGATATGTGGCAGCATCCTCTCGGCAACCGCAGCGTAATAGGCGGCGAGCGTCGCCTTTGTTACCGCAGTGCCGGGATACATCAGCTTGTTGGGATGGGTCAGGTTAACGCCAACAGCGCGGGCGATCTCCTTGCCCATATGAGGATCCAGATTGGCCGTGGCGGCGGTCGCCACGGTCTTGGGGTTTTCCATCACCACCTGGTCGGCGCGCTTGTCTTCGCGCATGCCTTCGAAGCTCGGGTGGCGCAGGCTGCCGTCTGGTGTCACCTCGGAATAGGTGACCTCGGCAACAAGTTCGGGCCTTACCCAGCGGGCACGTCGCGCGATGTCGCGCGGCACGGATACGAAGGCGGGCTTGTCTAAAGGCCGCTTCTCCAACTGCGCGAGAATGGATTTGCGCATCGCCTCGGTAAAGCCGGTGCCGACGCGGCCGCGGTAGATCAGCTTTCCGTTTTCGTAGGTACCAAGGATGAGCGAAGCCATGCCGCGGCCAGTGTCGCTGGGGCGGTAGCCACCGACCACGAACTCCTGTCGTTTCGTGCACTTGATCTTGAGCCAGGTGGGGGCGCGGTCGCCGACATACCGGCTGTCCGCGCGCTTGGCGATGATGCCCTCGTGGCCGCCGGCGCACATGGTGTCGAACACCTTTTTGCCGTTGTCGGCGATATGGCTGGAAAACTGCAGGCTTTCGTCCGGGTCCTTCTCGCCCAGCAGTTCCGCAAGCCGTTCCTTGCGTTCGAGCAAGGGCCGGGTGGACAGATCCTCGCCGTTCAATTCGAGCAGGTCGAAGGCATAGAACTTGAGCGGCATGCCCGCGGCGATGCCGGTCTTAAGCATCGAGAAGTTGGTGCGCCCCTGGCTGTCGATGGCGACGATTTCGCCGTCGATTAGCGCCGAGCCCTTGGTTAGCGCCTTAAGCGCCGGCAGGATCACCTTGAACTGACGGGTCCAGTCGTGGCCGTTGCGGGTGTAGACGACGACCTCCGATCCCGAGATCGCGACCTGCGCCCGATAGCCGTCGAACTTCATTTCGAAGAGCCAATCTGCGCCAACCGGGATGTCCTCGGTTAGCGTGCAGAGTTGGAAGGGACGAAACTGGGGTAGGGGGTATCGCAGGGTAGATTCTGAGTCTCTGCGCCGTACGCGCTTTTTGGGGAGGGCGGCCTCTACGGCCGACATGGGGAACTCGAATACATGGTCCGATTCAATACTCTGCCCTGTGATTCAGTTCCACACTGCGCGCCCATGAATTGAACCGGAAGAGTCCGGCCGCGTTAATGCAGACTGGAACGGAACTATGGAGGAAGAAATGGCCACCACTCAAACAACTCGCGGGCGCAACCAGGACCGCGCAAAGGTCGCTGGCGGGCAGGACCATAAGGTGAAATACGAGGTGGGCAAGACCCGGGCGAGCAAGGCCGAGGTCAAGTCGGCGGTCAAATCGGTCGGCAACAGCCGCAAGAAGGTCGAGGATAAGCTGGGCAAGAACTGAACCACGGCATCGGGGTAAATGCTGCGCGTTGCCACATTCAACGTAAACGGCGTCAATGGTCGCCTGCCGGTCCTCATCTCGTGGCTAAAGGCCACGCGCTATGACGTCGTCTGTCTTCAAGAACTGAAGACATCCGACGAGAAGTTCCCGGTTGAGGCGATCCGCGAGACGGGATACGGCGCGATCTGGCATGGCCAGAAATCCTACAACGGCGTCGCTATCCTGTCTCGCGGAACAGACCCCATCGAGCGCCGGCGCGGGCTTCCCGGCGACCCTGACGACACCCACAGCCGCTACATCGAAGCCGACGTGAACGGGCTCATTGTCGGCTGTCTCTATCTGCCGAATGGGAATCCGGCGCCTGGTCCCAAGTTCGACTACAAGCTGCGCTGGTTCGACCGCCTGATTACCTACGGCCAGGATCTTCTCAAAGCGGGAGCGCCGGCCGTGCTGTGCGGCGACTACAATGTCGTTCCAACTCCGATTGATGCCATGGTG
The DNA here is from genome assembly GCF_006442185.1 of Mesorhizobium sp. B2-4-1. Classification (NCBI taxonomy): domain Bacteria; kingdom Pseudomonadati; phylum Pseudomonadota; class Alphaproteobacteria; order Hyphomicrobiales; family Phyllobacteriaceae; genus Mesorhizobium; species Mesorhizobium sp. B2-4-1. The sequence goes on from NZ_VFVN01000010.1 coordinate 130,032, forward strand.
CCGCGACGATGGATCGGCGATGCGGTTTACTTTCCCGAGAGTCGCCAAGCCTATGCCGCGATGCTCGAGGACGGCTGGATCGACGCGGTCAGGCGCATCCATCCGGAAAAGGGGGTCTATACGTATTGGAACCACTCCTATGGGGGCGGCTACGACAAGAGTTCTGGCCTGCGGATGGACCATCTGCTGGTCAGTGCCTCGTTGTCGCCCAGGCTTCGCGGTGCCGGGGTGGATGTTGAGACGCGAGGGTGGGAGAGGCCGAGCGATCATGCGCCGGCCTGGATCGCGCTTGAATAACCCGAGTTTGAGCGGCTGCAGTAGCTCCAGATTTCGCACCTGTGTCCGAAGTTTGTAGCATTCTTCGGACGAAGCTCGCTTGCCATTGTCCGAAACTTGTCGCATATTTCGGACATGACAGCGGTCGAACGCGACACCGATATTCGCTCTCGCGTGCTCGCGCGCATCCAGTCCAAGCCCGAGGAGGTCTGGACACCCGGCGACTTTGCCGATCTCGGCACCCGTTCCGCGGTGGACAAGACCCTGCAGCGACTGGCGGCGGCTCAAGAGCTTCGCCGGATTGACCGCGGTCTCTATGACCGCCCGCGGACCAATACTCTGACCGGCCGCGCCACCGTTCCGGACTATCGCGCCGTGATCCGGGCGGTGACACGCCGTGACAACGCGCGCACCGTCATCGATGGCATGACGGCCGCCAACGATCTTGGGCTCACGACGGCCGTACCCGCGCGGATCGAGGTGCTGGTCGATGCGAGATTGAAGCCGATCAAACTCGGCAGCCAGGAAATCCATTTCAAGTATGCGGCGCCGAGCCGCCTCTATTGGGCGGATCGGCCGGGGATGCGGGTAATCCAGGCGCTATATTGGCTGCAGGACATGCTGACCCAGGAGAGCGAGCACAAGCGGATCGCGACGACGTTGCGACGCTTGCTTTCCGACCCCAAGCACGGCGAGGCGATCCGCGAAGATCTGCGCGCCGGGATTTCGGCCGTGCCGATCTGGATGCAGGAGTTCCTGCGCCAACTCCTCAGCCCACCCGCTGGGCGGCCGGAGGGCAAGCCATGACGACCGCCGCCTACCGTCAGATTATTGCCGCACCGCCGCGTGACCGGCTCGATCTATTCCTCGCCACGGCCAACCGCATTGGCGCGCCGGTCGGGAATGTCGAAAAGGACTTCTGGGTCTGCTGGACCCTCAATGCGCTTTATCACGAACGACCAGCTGGAGAACCGCGGCTGCTCTTCAAGGGCGGCACGTCGCTATCGAAGGGCTACGACCTCATCAAGCGCTTCTCCGAGGATATCGACGTCACCGTGTTCCGCGATGACCTCGAGGAGCCTGCGTCGGTCGAAGAGCTGGAGGCATTGTCTAACAAGAAGCGCCGCGCCAAACTGGACGCGATCCGAGATGCCTGTCGCGCCTATATCACCGGCCCGCTCAATGCGTTCCTCGCCGCCCAGTTGGCAGACGTCACCAAAGGGGCGGGGCGCGTGGAAATCGATGACGCCGATCCCGATCGGCAAACCCTGCTGCTTTGGTATCCCGAGGTGGAGCCGCGCGATGGCGCTTATGTCCGACCGGCGATACGTCTTGAATCCGGCGCAAAATCAGCGCTCGATCCCATGGGCCTCTTACGATTACTCCCTATGTCGCCGAGGAAGCAGCCGGCGTTGACCTCGCCGTGCCGGACGTCACCACGATCGAGGCGACGCGGACCTTCTGGGATAAGGTGGCGATCGCTCATGGGCTGCGCCGCTGGTATGAGCGGCGTGGTGAACTACGGCAGGAAGGTCAGCGCGTCTCGCGGCATTACTACGACTTGCACTGCCTCATGCAGTCGGAAACCGGGAGAGCGGCGCTCGCCAACCTCGATCTTGGCGCCGATTGCGTGCGTCACGCGCGCATGTTTTTCGATCGGCCGGACTATGATCTTGCCTCGGCAGTGCCGGGGACCTTTGCGATCGAGCCCGCGACCAAGATGGTCGATGCGCTTGCGCGCGACTACGCCAACACGACTGCGATGATCTTCGGCACCCCGCCAAGCTTTGACGGCATCCTAGCCTCGGCCCGGCAGATCGAGCAGAGCATCAACGGCGGGTAATTGTTCGCAGCCGCGTCCGCCTTCTCTCCAATGCGCGAGCCATCTTTCTTGCGGCCCTCAAATCGTCGAGAGTCGGCTGCCACCAAACTGTTCCATCGATCTTCGTCTTGGATCGCGAGGGCCAGGTCTTGATGAGCTCATCGAGGTCGGCGGGACGCCATTGCCCCCAGACATGATTATGGTGGTCTGGAAGGTCGGAGTAGTGGGAACGAAGTATCTCGCCGTCGACGGACTCACCATCGCATCCGACGAAGACGACGACACCAAAGCTTCGTGTCATTACGGGCCGGCCAAAAGGTGGAAGATCGGCGGGGTCGAGCGGATAGCGCCTGCGGCGGCGTTCTATAGCACGTGCGCGTGACGCCAGGTCTTGCGGAGACCCCCGCCTCTGCGCCGCGCGCTGCTTTCGCGCTTCGGGCTCGTTGCGAATGGCGGCCGCCTCGATTTCCGCCCAGCGTCGATGCAGTTGTTCGTAGGATCGAAAAGGCACTGTCCAAGCGCGCCTGTCGGGATCCCAAGACGCAAACGGCACGTCGCGCATCGTGTTTACCACCGAGCGAGAATATGGTGTTTGCACCTCCAGCCGATCCTGGTGCACGAGCAGGTACTTGGAAACGATAGGATCGAAGGCGTAGGCGTCGCGTCCCCTGCTGTCAGCATGCACGTTCGATCCGGCTAATTCTTGCTCCAGCCAACGATTGAAGCGCCGAGCGGCGGTCTTTCCCGGGACAAACCAGGCCTTGAGTTCATCGCTCCAACGGGCCCGGGGAAAACTCTTCCGGAAGCGTTCGACGGTGATCCTGTCATAGGGGAACGAAGCCGATGCGCCCGTTGGGACATCGTCATTGGAACTCGACCCATCCGTTCTCTTCATGATCATGGCGCCGCACCTCACCGCATCTCTGCCAGGAGAACGCTTTACGAGGGCGCAAGTCCCCTTGGCGTCGATGTCGGCGACAAGTCCCATGTTGCAGGAGCCGTCGATAGCGCGATCGGCGATCCAGCGGGCCATGCAACAAGGTCTGCGCTTTTCTCAGAAGGCCGAGAGGCCGATCAAGCTGGATCTGCGCCAGCTTTCTTGATTCGACACCGGCCGCTCCTCGGCCGGTTCCGGAGCGCCCGCTTTCGAGCATAGGCCGTGAGATAGCTGCCATTCAATTACCGATGACCGAATGGCAGCTACCACCCCCATCACAGCCGTTCCGTTCGAGCCTGCCGCCGCCTAAGACCTGCCGTCCGATCGCTGAAATCTATAGAACGAAGCGGTCGCAGACGACCCGCATGCGGTTGTGGATGGCTGACATCGGCCAACTGGTGGCGTACCCGGGGCCCTCTGCCATCTAGCCACTCCCTGCCAGACTGCCCTTCCCGCACGCTCCGGCTAACTGCTACGATTTGAACCAAGCTCGTATGCGGCCATGGCCGCCTCCTACACTCGATGCGAGGATGTTGGGGCGGTTCCCCTTTGAGACACCAATGTGATGTTCCTCGGGTCAATGAGGAGTTTCAGATCGCAGGCCGTCGCCTGATCCATTCCATATTCTTCGAGGTCGTCGACCGTCGGCCTGACATCGAGAGCTTCGAAGCCCGTCGATCTGTACCGCCATTCCGGATCATCGGTCTTCTCGAAGGAAACCTTCGCGCTGAAGGTTATACTGGTATCGGCAAAGGACGTGCTGTTGAAGTACAAGCCTACGGGAGGCGGCGACGACTCTTCAATTTCGAGGGTCTGAAATTCGAAGCGGGCCTCCGATTTCGGCTTGAGCAGAATGTCGACGGCCATGCGTGCTTCATTGGCTTGCCAGAAGGCATCGAATTTGAATCTGGCGGTCGAGCGAAGGCCTGCATTGGTGAGCAGACGCAGCCACCCATCCACAAATTCGGAGATGAGCGGTAGCTCCTCAAGGTACGGTCCGGTGATGGGTTGATCGACCGGGAAGGTAATCGACGGGATGCGGTCGTTCCCGGCGATCGTCAGCATCGCTCGCCCCGTCGCCATAAGCGTGAGCGCGCGAAGCAGCTCCGCCCATTCCACGAGGGAATGCTCCATGTCATCGATCGAGCCCACGCTCTCGAACTTGAGGGCCGGCGGCGTCAGCCGGATGATGAAGTCTGAAGTGCGGACGAGAAGCTTTGCTCCATGCGGCTCTGCCATCGGCGGCCCAATGAACATTTCGCCCTCGAACCGCGCCGCTTGTCCAAAGCCAGTTCCGCGGATCGAGATCTCGCAGGAACCCAAAGTAGGAGGCGTAAGACGCAACTCCTCAATGTCGTCGAACAGCGTGCCTTGGTAGGGAAGACGTATGCCGAACCGGCTGTCGAACACGCGAAGTCTGTGCGGCTTCAAGGGCGCGAGACCGAGCAATAAATTGCTGAAATGCTCCGGACCCTCGATCTGGATAAGCGCCTCGGCCTCGAACTGGCCATTCTCATAGCCAAGTTCGGCAAGCTGCCGTTGCTTCTCGATCGTGTAGGCGCCGGGATTTTGTCCGCAGGCTGCACTTACGGCTGCCAATAAACCGTTGGGGGTCGGCTCGAAGCGTACCCCGACTTTCTCGTAGTCATAGCTGATGTCGGTGTGGTTGATGTCGTGAGCCTTGCGGGCCTCCGCCAGTCTCAGTCGCCGGAGGACGCGCGCGAGCTCATCGCCGATAAGGTGGACGAGATAAGCGGATTGGAGTTCGCCGTCGGCCCGAAGCCGAAACACGACAATGAGCGCCGGCCGAGGATCCTTGGCCAAGCGATCGATGGCGGACAGACTGAGGCGGATACGATTGCCGGCGCGGCCGAGTGTTGACTTCAACTGAATGCGGGCGGCGTTGGTTGGGCGTTGATCGAGAGGTAGCGCCCGGCCGGCCGGCATCATCAGGAACTCCACGATGAAATCCCAGCCCATCACATCGACGGCGCTCTTGTTGCAATAGAGGCCTGCGCGCTCGCAGAGCACTTCGAACTGCCGTTCGCCGATGCGGCCAATACGATCGGGATCTAGTTCGCTTTCCATATCGTCGCCCGCCCTCATCGATCAAGACGGACGCGAAGCCGCCGTGCGCGCTCCTTGAAGGCGCGGTCGCCACCTTCGAGGATGTCGCAGACATGCTTGCGCATCTGCGCGTTTTCGAGGCCGCCCGACAGATAGCGAATAGGCGGCAGGTTGCCGGGCGTGTGGGTACCGGAAAATGCGACGATGACCTGATCGGCGTCCGTGTTGACGACGAGGTTCGCGTTGTGCGTCACCATAATGACTTGGCGCACATTCTTCGCGGCGATGAACAATTCGACCAGCTCGTCGAAGATCGACTTCGGATCGAGGTTCTCCTCCGGCTGGTCGATGATAAGCGGGCGGTCGTCGGTGTCGTCCAAGGCGAGATAGAGCAGCAACAGGACGATGCCGCGCGTGCCCGGAGAGAGCTTTCGGATATCAACGGCTTCGTAGTCGATGCTGTAGCTGATTTCGATATGGCTGGTGCCATAGAGCCATTTGGCGAACCGCTTCAACCAGGAGCGATAATCCGCCTGCTGCGATCGCGGCACCTCGGAGAGATCGAGAAGTTCGGCTTGGTGGGCCTGACGAAATCCCGCCATGGCCTCGGCGACAGCTTTGGGGTCGCCCGATTCCCACGCTGGCTTCAGCAGCGCATCGGCCCAGGCCTCCAACGTGCCGACGCCCTTGAAGGGGCCGGTGCGCCGCTTGTCGAACAGACTTTCGCCTTCCGCCGCCCAGCGGTGTACGTCCGCGTGTCGAGACACCGAAAACGACAATTTGCGCAGCGTACCGGACGCCTTCGCGAGCCGATCCATGAGGGGGCGATACAGCGCATGCAGCACTTGCTCTTCCGCGACGATGGACTCGAAGACCCTTAAATATGCCTGCTCTCGATCTGTTTGGAGTTGGGTAGTCCGCGCCGCGGCGCCTTCGCAATCGGCCAGCGCTTCCTTCAGGCGCTTCAGCGCAGCGTTCTCGTCCCCGATCTTGGTGGTTATTGCTCGCAGGCGATTGCCGGTGTCGGTATCGAGGTTGATGAGGCGCTGGATGCGGCCGATCTCGGCCTCGAGTTCGCCCAGCGACAATCGCTTTAGCTCGGCGTCGTCGGCCACATAGGGCTCTTGGTCGTTTCCTTTACGTGGCAACTCCTTACCCCGCCATCCGGCTGTTGCCTGCTCGGCCTTCGCCAGGCGTTCGGTCAATGTCCCGTCGACATTGCCGGCATAGGTCTGCCGGAATATCTCCCACGCGTTGTCATCCAGATGCGCGCCGACAAAGTTCTGCTTCGTCGTCCGCAGCGCCATCGGGGAGCGGTTGGTTCGGAAATCTGACACGTCGTTCTGCAAAGAGCGCAGGGCTTGGCTTTCCTGCGACCACAACCGAATCTGGGTTCGGGCGTGATCGGCCCCTTCAGTCAGCGCGTTCAGCCGCGCAATCCGCTCCGCGCTGCCTGTGGTCACCAACGTGTCGCGGCTTTTGACGTAGCCGGCGATCAGTGCTTCCTTCTGAGTGATTTGCGATTTCAGGCCGGTGATCTGGCTTTGCTTCTCGCGTTCGAGCCCGATGTGATCGGAGAGGATCGCGATGGCGTCCTCGTCGCGGCTGCGGTTGTCGCGCAACACAGTTGTCCGCAACTCCAGCAGTTCGCCGAAATCTGTCGCGCCATCGCGCTCCAACGTGCCGTGGGCTTCAAAAATGACCCGCTCGATCTCGCTCAGCAATTCGTCCTTGAGCCCGTCGGCCGAGCATAGCTCCTCGACGAATTTCTGTGAGAGATAGCGCGCACGGGGATAAAGCGATGGGTCAAAGGCATCGTCGAGCAAAGGGCGCACCGACGGATCCCCGGTCTCCCATGCCAACCGGACGCCGACGCCGTCGAGATGCTCACGCGCCCGCACAATGAACGACGCATTGCTCAATCGGCCTTCCGTGGCGTCGCAGCCCGCCGCGATCGCATCGGCGAGCGCTGTTTTGCCTGAGCCGCGCGCACCAATAATAGCGACCAATCCAGGGTTCAGTGCGAGCCTAGGCGTCTGTGCCCAGTCCGCGCCCGTTAACTCTATCTCCGCAATGACACGTGCAGGGGTGGCCCGAAACGGGGGATGGGGGCCGACATAGGCCCGACCGGCGGGGTCGATATAGGCTTGGCGCAGCGCATCGAATTCCAACGCGCCCTTGATCCAGGAATAGCGGTCGCCATCGGGCTTGGCGACGGTAGCTTGCTCATGCGCGTCGCTGCCGTGCAGGCAGGGTTTGCAGCCGTCGTAGCGCTCGCGAAGCACGTCCTCTCCGACGCCGCTTTTCCGCCCCAACCAGAAATCTCGCTGCGCAGGACTGCTGGCAAAAATGACGTGCGCGAACTTCTCGATTTCCTGTCGCAGGGTTGCGTCATTGGCATCGCGGATTCCGGACGTGCCATCGGTTTCGGCCCCTGCGACGGCGATCAGGATGTTCTCTTTCGCCCAATCGCTCTTGCCATATTCTTCGCGCAACTTTCCGAAGTTGACCTTGAACTGCGAAGCCCCGTGGCGGAACGCAGCCCGCTCGTCGCTCAACTCTGGCTTGGACTTCCGGCCCAGCTTGGCGAGATCCTCTCGCGTGCAGGCAAAGTTGTCACCGAAGGCTTCAAATCTCAGCCGGCTGAGAAATCGTTCCACCTCCGCCACATGCTTCGGATCGTCGGGGCAGACGAGCAGGTGGATGTTGGTCCAGCGCTCTTTCACCGTCGCCACATCGAGCCGCAGCTCGACATTGGGGAAAACAAGCGCGACCTGTGGCAGGCGGCCGTTGTCCTTCATCTCTCGGACGACGTCCTGATAGGTGTCGGTGCAATAATAGTCAGTCACCGCAATCGCGCGGATAATCGGGGTCGCCTTTTCGAGGCTAGTGAGATAGTCGCTCCAGGCGTTCGGGCCTTTGAACTGGTTGTTGAACAGGGTGCCGGGCGCATGGATATGCGGCTCCCATCGATGCCATTCGGAACCGCGATTGATCATACACCCCCCTAGTTTTCTTCCTTCTATTTGTCTTGCGAAGTCGCATTCGCCGCGGCTGGCTGCGGCTCGGCCGGGAAGTCGACGCCCGAGACGAACAGCTTAACGGTGTTTCCTTCGACGAAGATGCTGTCGGCATCATTGGTGATGAAGCCGGTGTCTGCGTCCCGGCTTCCCCTGATACGACCATGCGCCGTGTTCAAGGAAATCGCCTCGCAGATCGCGTAGCCGTAGCGAACGAAGTCGGAGCCGTAGAGGCCGTCCGCGCCCTTTGGATAGCTCGCGAACTTCACCACGTTGTATTCGGGCTTCAGGAGGCTGACGAAGGCCTTCTCGGCATCGGCGACGATACGCTTCTGCTCGTAGGCGCCGCTGAAATCCTCGTTCTCGAAGTCATGCTCGGGCTCAAAGGTCGTCATGATCAGCGGCTGGACGTTAAACAGGAACAAATAGATTTCGTCGGTCACCCGCGCGCCGGGATAACGCTGAGGCTCGTTGCCGAGGATCTCCATGCGGGCCTTGTGCCCATTGCTGATGAGGCGGTCGAAGCTGTCTCCGACCTTGGCGATGCCGACATAAAGGAGATCGTAGGTCGCGGCCTCGCGGTAACGATCGAATCGCTCGATACCGGCACGGCCGCGCGAGTGATCCCAGATCAGCTTTTCGGTCGTGAACCATTCCAGAACGTTAGAGCGGGGCTCGCCGATCGGCCCGTCCCATACCCTAATAAACTTGTCGCCAGTCTCGATGAAAAAGGATTCAGCGTCTGATTCCTCGACGGCCGGCAGATCGCCGATGCGGATCTGGACGGGGTCGCGAAAATCGTCGCCGATCGCGAAGTCGAAGGTGATGACGCAGGTCTCGGGGTCGATGGCGAGGTTCAAGTATTTCGCCTCGGCGCGACCTCCAATCATATAGAGGTCACTCTGCCTGAGGAGCGCCTCCACCTCCGGTTCATTCTGTAGCCAGATGGCCTCCTGATTGGAAATCGGCGGATAGACCGTCTCCAGGAAGGTGACCTTGGATTTCGTGCTCGTGGCGCTATCCGGCATGATCAACAGCCATATTGGAGAAGAGGTTCTTGGGCAACGTGGATGTGCGCCAGTGCGTCAGCGCAAACTATACTCGTCCATTACCTCTATCCAGAGTGCATATAGATTGATACGGCGTCGACCCTTGAGATCTGCCGCGGCCGCGTTCAGGAAGAAGCTTCGCGTTCTGAATGACCAAGCTTGGGGCGTTGCCGCCAAAGCTCGTTAGCTTGTCAAAGGTCAGCTTCTCGGCGCGGCCAGCCGAAACCCGCCAGTCCGCTTCCCACCCCCTCTCGGCCATTGACCGCCCTCGACATGGTAAGGCAGCTTTTGGGAGATTAGGGTCCGGCCCTTGAACGTCCGAAATCAGGCGCAAAGCTGACGCCAAAGCCGGCGCTTGGAAATGTCGATTAGACTAGCTAAGGGAAATCGAACAGCACGGTATTTCCGCAGCACATCAAGAAGTCCAGTCTCATCCGAGCTCATGAACCGCTACGCCCGGCACTACAGCCTTGGCGATCTCGCACAGGTGTTGGTGGTGCGTCAGGTAGATTACCTGTCCTGCACTGGCCATCTCCCCAAACAGCCGGAAAACCTCCTCTGACCGGACATGGTCGAAGGTCTCCATGATGTCATCGGCTATGAATGGAACAGACGGTCGAAATTGTGCGAACTCGTAGTACCCGGCAAGCCTCAGCGCCAGATAGAGCTGAAAGCGCGCGCCCTTTGACAGCGCGTCGGCGACCTTGGATTGTCCATCGCGCTGCAACGCGATGAGCACTTCCCCACCCTTCACGGGCTGAGTTGTCAGGCCAGAGTACTGGCCGCGCGTCATGAGGGCGAATGCGTCTGATGCGCGCTCCATCATCCCGGAGCGGTGACGCTCGCGGTAGAGACGCAGAGCATTTCCAGCCGACATTATTCCCAATTTCAGCTCGATATAACGGACGGCCTTTTCCTCGATTTCCAGAAGGACGGTGCGCCGTTCGGCATCTATTCGGGCAACAGCGCTGTCACCGCCAATGGCGTCCAGCTTGTCGGTCGCGCGCGTCTGTCGAATGAGCTGCTGCTGTATCGCCTCGTCAGAAGCGCGAAGCCTTTGTTCGGCCTCGGCCTTCTCGATTGCAAGACTGTCGAGATCGACAGCATCCAATATCGAACGCGCCTGCTCGAACCGTTCCACCGCGAGTTCGGACGACACCTGCTCCTCAAGTTCGGCCACGGCTGTGCGCAGGCGGTCCCTGTCGCGCAGCAGTTCGTCGCGTTGCACGACCTCCGCCAGCGTGGCCACGCCAAAGACGCTCAGAACCTCGTGTTTTCGCCGCTCATGCGCCGAAATCTCGCCATCGAGGATCTCACGCGCATCGTGCAGGCGCCGCAGGTCATTGACGAGGCTTGCCTTGGCCTCGCGTGTGCGCTCCGCGCGCTCCAGGCGCTCGGCAAGCCCAATCGCCAACTGTTCCGGTCCGTCGTCATCGGCCGCCTCCCCCGCTTCGGCTGCAACGGCGGCAACCTCGACCAGGAAACTGTCCCTGTCGGCCTCCATCTTGTCGATACGCAGTTGCATGGCGTTCCGGTCCTGAAGACATCTGGACAGCTCAGCCAATTGATCCAGCACCCCGCCGAGGCCGGACGCCGAGATGCCACTCTCGAGCCAGGTGCCCTTGAGCGCTTCGGCAATGCCGGCCTGCCATTCATCCTCACGCCGCTCAGCGACTTCAATGGCGCGGCGCCTGGCGGCCAGATCCTCTTGCCTTGTGGCTACGGTCTTGAGCGCCTCGGCGCGCTCGGCGTCCACCTTGAATTGCCTGTCAAGAAACAGCTCTGCCACGGCCATGACCGTTTCCAGGCCGTCACCAGGATCCGAACCGACGCCGACGCTCGCCAGGGCGCCGCTCAGCGCCAGGCGTATTCGGCCTTCCTCATCAACCGCGCGCTCGGACTTCTTACGGGAAAGCTCGATCTCCTCCCATCCCGCGAGCGCATCGTTCCGAGCAGCAATGCGATCCTCTATTATGTCGATCAGCTGTTCGGGGGAAGCTTCCTGGCACGGCCCGAGCAAGTCTCTTGCGGCCGCCCGCATTTCCAAGTGTACTGCCTGCAGATCTGAGCCGATGCGTGCAAGTTGGTCGCGCGTATGCGCGATGTTGGCCGCGGTCTCAGCGAGGTTGCGGTTCGCGCTGCGAATCTCAACGAGCTCCCTGGCGTTGGCCAGACGGCCTGCTGCGACACTGTCGTCTCGGGCCAGTGCCGCCGCGAAATCATCCGCGGTTTCGCCAGTCAGGTCACCGCGATGCCGCGCCCAAGCCTCGTCGCGGGCGCGCCGTATGGCTCCGGCCGCATCATCGTCGCTGACATCGACCGAGGCACGAAGGGCATTGAGCCGCGCGGCAAACAGATCGTGATTGCCCTGGTGCTCGGCAAGACGTTCGGCAAGGACGCCCCTGCTCTTCCCCAACTCCGCAGCCAGCGCCTTCCAGGCGCCAAGCTGTCCAGCATTCGGAACGGCGATCCTGGCCAAGCCTTGCGCATCTCCCGACCAGGGATGCAAGCGCGCGATCGCGGCCCGCCATCGGATCGCTGCCGCATCCGCGGCCTCGCGCGCCGCCTTGATCTCCCTCAGATATCCGCTCGCCCTTGCCGTCGACAAAACCGAAACCAGCCTTGCCCTGGCAGGCTCTGGCACGGCCCGTTCTTCGCCGACCCGCTCGCGTGCCGCCTGAAGCGCATCAGCAGCGGCCGCCGCCTCCTCGCGCGCAACACGCACGCCGGTAGCGATCCCCGATCGCTGCTCGAGCATGGTGCGCACAGCGCCAATGGTTGCGGCAGGCAGGAGCAGCTTGGCAGGGTCCGGCTCGGCGGGCCTTGCAAGAGCGGCAAGGCAGGTCGCCACGGCATTGTCGAGGATTTGTAGCTCGGTCCTGCGACTTGGCAGGTCCAGCCCGGCCGAGACGTGGCGCACCTTGCGGTCGCCCAGGCCGCGAACCCGTTCGGAAATCGCAAGGACCGCTTCGTCCACATGGACCGAGGCGATTTTCGTCGTCACCCGATCGAGCTCGTCTTCGCTCGCGGCTAGCCGCGTTCTCAGAGTGGCGTCGGCCTCGATCATGTCGGCGACGCTGCCCGTCCAGCTCCGTGGCGGTGACGCGATCTCAGGCAGCTCGGCCAATTGAGCTTGCTTGCGCCTGATATCGGCAAGAATCGGGATCGCCCTAAGATACTTCGCGATGGTATCGAGCCGAGCCGACAGCGCCGACCGTTCAGCGATGCTGCGGTCGTATTTTTCTGTCGCGTCCAGGCGCTCTGTCTCGAGGGTTTCGAAGGTCGACGCCAAGGTGTCGATCGCCTCCCTCCTGGACTTCAGTTCCGCAAGCCGCTTCTTGAGCAGCGCAAGCTCGGTTCCGTGTGCCTGCTTGCGATAGAGCCTGTCGGCCTCGGCCTCGAGCAGGCTCAATGTATCGCTTGCATGCCCGAGGCCGGCGCTGGCCGTGAACAGCAGCTTGCCGAGGTCACCGCGCGATTCCAGGATCGATTTTCCACCGGCTTCCAGCGTTTCGTCGTCCAGCGAGAACATGGTCTCGTATGCGTCGCGAGACAGGCCGGCGAGATGGGATGATATCGCCATTTCGCTGACTGGTTGGCCAGTCGCGTTCAGCAACGAGTTGGTGCGCTGTTTGGTGCGCGTGAAAATCTGCTCCGCGCCGCCGAGCTCGAGCACACCGCCGATGCGCATGGCGCTGTATTCGTGCACGAAATTGTAGCGGCTGCGCTCCTCGATGCCGAACAGCAGATCGAGATAGCCGGAAAGCGCTGTCGACTTGCCGGCCTCGTTGAGGCCGAAGACGATATGCAGGTCGGGACCGGCTTCCGGTTTTGGCCCGAAGTCGATCGTCCTGTCTGTGAACTTGCCGTAACGGATGAGATCAAGTCGCCGCAGCCTCATTGCGACCCACCGGCCTTGAGGCGCGCGGTGACCAGGTCGGCGCCGCTGGCAAGCACCCTGTCCAGGAACAACTCCAGCTCAGTCTCGTTCTTGCCGGCGAAATCACGTCCGTCAGGCGGAAGATCCGCGATCATCTTTTGGACCAACGCCCTCGCCTCGGCACGGAAGGCTTCCGAGCCGGCATCGGCGCGCATGGACTCTGCGAGCTCGAAAATCGGATCGGCGACGCCCTCGGATGTTTCGGCTGCGGGTGGCGAGACGTTAAGTTCGAGCTTCTCCACCCAGGTTTCGCCTACCTGGTCCGCGACCTGCTCAGCTTCCGCGAGCAGCAGATCCCGGTCGCGGATCAGTGCCCACGATAGAGGTGACGCCCCGGTCAGGCCGAGGCGAACCACAGCATGACGGGATCTAACGGAGGCGCGCACATCTTCGAGCGCGGATCGGACACGCTCGACGATCTCGGACCATTCCACCGTTTCGGTCACGTCGACGTTCACCCGCTCGAATTGCGCGATACTGGTGAGCCTTTCCTCGATCTCGATGGTGCGGTCGTCTTGTATCGTCACCAGGGTGACGGATTTCTCGCCGGCCTCGTTGATGTCCCTGCCCTGTGGAATTCCTGGCATCACCACGGTGCTTGCCCCGGGATGGACTTGGCGGACATGGATGTGCCCAAGCGCCCAGTAGTCGAAACCGTGGCCGTGCAGGTCAGCGACATTGCAGGGGGCATAGACGTCGTGGCCCGGCGATCCGGCCAGGCTGGTATGCATGATGCCGACATTGACCGCGCCCTCGCGCGGCGCTGAGTACTTCGGGAGTAGACTGTCCGGCGCCTTGGGGCTGGCAAAGCTCAAGCCGTGGAACATGACGTCAAGCCCGCCGGCTGTCTGCAGCACGGTCTGGGGACGGCCGCCGAAGATCGTGACCGTGTCAGGGAACACCAGCTGTTTCGATATCCGCGACAGGGCGTCATGATTGCCACGGATCTTGAAAACCCTGATGCCGGCCTGGTGAAGCCGTGTCATCTGTGAGGCAAGGAAGCGGGCCGTTTTCACCGACGTCTGATCGCCATCATAAAGGTCGCCGGCAATGACCAGGGCATCGACATGTTCCGCAAGGCAGAGGTCAACGATCGAGACAAACGCCTGACGGCTGGCGTCTCCGACGAGTTCGGCAAGGTCGGGGTTTCGCATCGCCAGCGAACGCAGCGGCGAGTCGAGGTGGATGTCGGCGGTGTGGACGAATCGAAATGGCATTGGAAATCTCCGGTTTGAACATACCGGTGTTCGACCGCGGCTCGACAGGGAAAATCTTAAGAAAATCCGGCGGCCGATACCGCCGCACCCCTTCCGCATGAGTTCGCCGACATCTTCCGAGCTAGAAGTCTGTTCGCTTATTCGAGGACCGAGCGCGACGCTGCGGGACAGACCCTCCACAGATAAAAGCGCTGGGAAATGGTGGGGCAATGTATTGAGGATACCCCCAACATTGCAGTGATACGTGATGAGCTTAAATCCCTCTGCAATGTTTAGGATGCTGACTTAACAACTCTTCCATTTGATGTCGCACGGTGTGCGTTGCTCAATTCGGCCGAACGAGGCAGTGTGTGGATTCGGGGCCTCGTCTCGGCTATGCACACACGATGGACGACAGATCCTTGTTTATGAAATCCAGCATCGACCACCTCCCGCCACCAAAGCAGCGCGAGCTGAGAAAGACGGTTGAGCTGCTCCTCGAGGAGTTTGAGGATGCCCTCAAGGGAGGGACGACCGACTTCAAAAAGCGCGGGCGCATTCTCAAGATCATACTTTTCGGGTCCTATGCACGTGGTGGCTGGGTCGACGAGCCGCATACCAGGAAGGGCTACCGTTCGGATTTCGACCTGCTTGTGGTTGTGAACAATCGCAAACTGACCGATTTCGCCGGCTATTGGCAGACGGCAGCAGACCGGTTGATGCGCGAAATCAGCACGCCAGTCAGCTTCATTGTACATTCCCGCCGGGAGGTGAACACTGCCCTCAGGGAGGGTCAGTACTTCTTTGTCGACATCCGTCGCGAGGGAATTGTCCTCTACGAGCTCGACGAAGAACCGCTGGCGCATCCGGCACCTACGAAGCCGGCCGATGCATTCCGATTAGCAGCCGAACACCTCGAAGACAGGCTGCCCCATTCCAAGAAGTTCGCGAAAGGTGCGATGTTCTATCTACAAGAGGGCGACTTCAAAGAAGCAGCTTTTCTCCTCCACCAAGCCATCGAACAGGCTTATGCCGTTGTGTTGCTTGTTCTAACCAACTACAGCCCTGCCTCTCACAACGTTAAATTCCTCCGCAGCCTCGCTGAAGATCAAGCACAGGAACTTGCCGAAGTTTGGCCCCGCGACCAGCAGCGTTTCGTAGCTTGGTTCAACGTCATCAACGAGGCTTATGTGAAAGCGCGCTATTCGAGGCACTTCGAGATCACTCGCGAAGCGCTCCAGTGGCTTGCCGAGCGGGTCTCCGAGTTGATCGATCGTATCGAAATGATCTGCCGATCACGGCTTGAAAAATTGAGGAGCGAGGCAAATACGGCTGATCAGCAAGCGGGCTAACTTCGCGATTGCACCAATTCCAGTGTGATGTCCGGAATTTTCTGTCGTCGTCCGAATTTAGTGTCGCTGCCGCACGACCTGCCGCGAAGCATGGTCTCGATTCGGGGAAGACGAATGTTGCCGTCGCCGCTGGTAGCGGGGGCGCAGTTCTGGAGGAGATGGCAAAGCGCGCGAAGGGAGGTGTTCTCACCGTAGATAACAATCGCTTCGTCGGCGTCGGCTCCCTCAACGTTGTGTTCGGCGCCGATCCTCACGCAGTCCTCCCGCGTCGGCTGCCCGATCTCGAAACGCATGCCGATACGGCTTTCGATCTGATTCATAGCGTGGATATCACGCCTCGTGCCCGCTAACCGATAAGTGTTGCCGGCGAGCAGTAAAGCGAAGCCGCAGCGCTCCTGAAGATGGAGCAGCTCCCGCAAAACAGTGGGTGTGAAGTTCTGATATTCGTCCACCAGCAACGGACGCGTCGGGCCGTATCGGGTGCCCAGAAGTTCGTGCAATCTTTCGCAAGATCGTATGTGTGCTTGCTGTTCTTTTGGACGCCGTAGGCGTCGTGCAGCATCAGGAACATCGGCCTGATAGCCTTGGTATGCTGCGCAACTTCGCAATAGGCAGCTCCGCTTTGGGCGGCTATCCAGTTAAGCTACAGCCTTTCCGGGTCCGGCCTTGCCGACCGCAAGCACCTCGCCTTCCCGTTGGCACGGAAGGATTCTAGCATCCGTTGAGTGCCATTCCCGACTCGTCGCCTAAGCCCTGCGCGGTCAGGCAGTTCCAGTGTCTTTGATCTTCACGCATCTCTTCCTCTGTCTTGCGGTTTTCCTCGATTGCCGCATTGGAATCGTCGGCGCCGGGGCCAGGCGACTGCTGCGCCTTCCTCAATGCAGCCGCTCCCAGTATTGTAAGAATGCCTTTCATCACCTCAACGGTCGGATCAGATACCGAACCGGAACCATCCGCGGCATCGGGAGTACGGGTTACGACCGTTTTCCGCTCGGCGAGGACCTCTGTTGCCCGGCCCCTTGCCCAACTCCCCTCAAGTTTTCCATTCGGTCTCACCTGGTAGACAACGGGCGCGTCGCTTCCCCAGTCGACGGTAAGGATATCACCCTTCAGCAAGCCTTCGCCCTTGTAGCTATTGCCAACTGACCATTCGAACCGAAAGCGGTTCTCGCCGACCTTCGTGACCTTGCAGGCACCCGCATATCGCGAGCCGTCGGGATTGGTCCCCTGGACTGAATAGGTCCCTTCGAGCTGCGATGTCGCGGCAGTCTGTCCCGCTGTCCGGGCGGATGCTTCAGCATCTGCCGCTGCCGCAGGCGCGAGGTTGAGGAAACTCGCCAACACGATCCCTGCACACCATAGGATGTTACGGCCTATCGAAGCCGTTCCATGGATCAATGTGTGGTCAGTCATATGGACCCCCCTTGCTTGCTTTTGCGACGGCGCGGGGCTGGACCTGGAATTGGCTATCCGTACCGCGTCGGACCAGCTGTCTCCTTCGAAAAGAACCAGAATACAGCTCCAATCTCAGGAAGTCATTTTAGCCGAAGGGAGTAGTGTGTTCGGTTCAGGGGAATCCCTGACGATTGGAACTATCAAGCATGACCTCCCAACGACGAAGGTGCAGCGCACAACTTTGTACGGCTGATCTTTCACGGCGTCGACGACCTCAAGATGGCAGCGAAAGCACTCGGCGCGGCCACAACTGAAATGCATCAGAGTAAGAAAGAGCGATTCCATACGCATTCTGTAAATCGGCGTGCGAAATTGGACTCCACTAAAGGTCCTGAACCGCCCCGGGTTTGCCGGAGGCTCCGAACCTTGAGAAAGTGGAGCCATGACAAGCAAGATGACGAACAGGTTTTCTCCGGAGGTCCGCGCCCGAGCGGCGGATGGTTTTGGATCACGAGAGCGAGCATCGGTTGCGCTGGGCGGCGGTTTGTTCGATCGGGGCCAAGGTCGGCTGCACGGCGCAGTCGCTCAATGAGTGGATCAAGAAGGCGGAGGTGGACGGTGGCGTGCGCGCCGGCGTGGCGATCCTTCGAGGCGGAGGAGTTCGCTACCCTGGAATGGGTCGACCGGTTCAACAATCGCCGGCTGCTGGAACCCGTCGGCAGCATCCCGCCGGCCGAAGGCGAGGAACGCTACTATGCCGTCCCGGAAGAGCCGGCCATGGCAGCATGACTCAAACGAAATAGCCTCCGGCAAACCAGGCGCGATTCACTGGCCGCGTGCCGGCGCCCTCTCAGCGGTGCGCTGCTACCTTCCTAAGTAGGTGTTCTAGCCCAGTTTCGGCTGTGCTACTGTTCCCGCGCAACATGTGCTGGGGCGTACAGTGCAAATCCTGTCCTCGTTGGGAACCATCAGCAGTCTAGCGGCTGCACTGCTCTTGATCGGCTGCGTGGAGAGCGAGCCACTCAATCAGATGCCCGCCAACTTCAAACCCGAAAAGCCGCTGGATGACATCTACTATACGGGAGAGAACGAGAAGGTGCAGGTCTTCACCGTCCATCATGATAAGCAAGGACTCTACCAGATTGCGTTTCCCGCTCCCGACAAAGACCCTGCAGAGGCGCATTTTGGAGCCCTTGGAATATTCGGCTGTTTGCAATGTGGTGTGAAGGGAGAGGAAATAAACGCCGTGGCTCTTATGCCCAAGGATGGGGATACCATATTCGGCTATCTCCAGTTCACAAAGGGGCACTGGGTTCTGAACGTCCCGACCATCTCGGAGGACAATTTGTCCGTTGTCCAGAGCCTCGCCAGGAAACACGATCTTGCAATAACGAAAGACGCTCTGGGGATATACAAGATTGCAGGGGATCTGACGTTCGAGAACCTGACGGGCTTCTTCAGAGACCCCGCGTACTGGGTCAGCACCAACCCCTCGCAGACCATGGTTCTAAATCGGTTCGGGTGTGAAATGGCCAAAGCGGCGCTCAAGCGGGCCAAGACCGTTGCAGATGAAGAATGCACAGCGGAATTCCTGTGCTCTTATGACACCGAATCAATTCAGGATGCCGCCGAGAATTTGGCCAAAGCCTGCGATGGCATCGAGCGTAACGGTCTATCCGGCGGACAGACAGTCAAAGAGATGGAGCGATTGCAGAACAGATTGGCGAGCGAGATCTACGATTTCGAGAACAATTCCGAACGAGAATTTTGGTAATTCGAAGTCTCGTTTCCAATCTCTATTTGTGTCAAGCGAATTAGAGACGCGACATCGACAGCAAGTTAGAAATGCGACAGTGACGCACCGGTACGCGCCTGCAGCGAAAAGCTCACGCACCCCTGCCTCGGCCACAGTACACGACGTCAAGGGCGAGGAAGGTTTGAAGTGATTGAATAGGGGATTCTTCGCCAAAAGGATCCTCCCATGTCAAGCAACGGTTCACGCCGCCTCGTCGAGACCCCAAAAAGTCATTTCGTGCTGCGCGATTCGCGACTGGAAACGCTGGCGGTTCTGATCCTGGCGCTGGTTCAGGGCCGCACGGTCAATCTGGGGAGCATGAAAAAGTTGGGGGTCATCAGGCGGCCGGCTTGAGTGCATTTTCAGATTTCTACCGCGTCTCGCGCCAGCGCTTGAAGTCGTTGTGGAGAGGGCCGTCGAAGACGCGGGTTCGCAGCTGCATCAGGAGATGGACGCCGCGCGGCGTCCATTGCATCTGCTGCTTCTTGGCGAAACGCTTGGCGATCACCTGGTTGAACGTTGACTCGACGAAAGCCGTCGAAACGACCTCGCCATAGCGGTGCCGTTCGGCATAGTTCGGAATGAGATCGGCCTTATTGTCAATGTAGCGGCTGATTCCAACAGGTATTAGCGCAGCTTGCGCACCTCAACATCGCCGGAGCCTGGGGCGCGCGCATCGCTGAACAATTCGGCGAAGAGGCTCCGCTCGATGCCCGCGGCCAGCAGATGGAGGTGACCGAACCGCTGCCGCATCGATCCTGCCAGTGGTCGGCATCTGGACCCACGACAAGGATCACGGCGCCTATCTCCGTCAAGTCGAGCGGGGCAATATCGTGTTCGGCGGCGCGGCCAAAAGGGTGCAGGTGGACCTGGAGCCGGGCCATGCGACGGCCGATCCCACGCGCCTTCCGCTGCAACTGCGCGCGGTCGCGCGGCTGGTGCCGGTAATCGCGCGGGTCGCGGTCATCCGCACCTGGTCCGGATGCGAGGGTTAACCCGAAACAATGGAAGGCGGAATGCGAGCTTTCGAATTGCGGGGAAGGAAGTACGCCGTCGTGTGAGGCGACAGGACCGCCGTTCTTGGTAATCGGCGCAGTGTCGGAACGGAGCATGAGCCGCTATCCTGGTGTGCTCCGCCAATCCCATGCTTGTCCGCTGTCCCGGGACTGAGGACAAAGATTAAGGACTACGGTTGCGCTGCTGGTTTGTGTTCTGTTATTCGCCCGCCGACCGGCGGCGTGATTGCGATCGGCTTAGGCGTGCGAGCTTGCGCACGGTGTTCGTCATTCTGCACCCGCCCCAGATGTTGCACTTGGTGCGGCGCTTTTTGGGTCCGCCAGCGGAACGAAAGGGTTAAGTGACGATTTTCTAATGGAGCTTGCGGACGCAAAGACACATTGAGGTTTGCCGCCATGACAATGCTGTTCGAGCCACTGAACTCTGACGGTCACAAGCGCAGCGTCCTTTACCACGCCGCTCGGTCGTCGATGCTGCACGATCGCCTCGTGAACCATATGGGCCGGGTTGATCGCTTGGCCGATGAGGTTGAGCGTGCGGCGGCCGTTCTGATTGATGTTACCCATGGTTCTGCTGTCGTGGCATTTCAGGACGCGGTTTTCAGGAACTCGTCGGCAGCTTTCCTTCACCTCGAAGCAGGTCAGACACTCGGGCTCTGACCCGAGAAGAGGAGTGCACAGATCGGATCACCGATCCTGCGGCATTGGGTTGGCACTGCGGCGCTGGCAGGCTAGCCGGCGCCGGCCGGAGCTCTTTTGCCAGCTTGAAGGAGACGACAGATTGAGTTCTCATGACGACCTTACTGCGTTAGCTGAGGATTGGGTCGGCTGTTCAGGTTTACCGGTGGGCAGCTTCATTCGCAGCCAAGCAAGTCCAGTGCACCCAGGAGCATGACGGGGTCGAGTAGATGGCGAACTAACCCGCAAACCTGGCTGGAATTGAGAGCTCACCACGACATAGGCGGAACGGGCCGCGCTAGAGTTCAGGCACCGGGCGCGTAAAGCTGTTGGCGCAGACCGTCCGCAAATAAAGATCGGGAAATAGTAGGCCTCCTCCAGAAAAAGCGGACTATTTATCTGATGCATGGCGACCCTGTCTACTTTGCAATGTTTACCACGTCGACTAAAAGGCTCTTCCAGTTGATGCCGCAAATGTGGGCGTTTTTATGCCAGGAACCGGCGGAACCTTGCTGGTGCAATCCAATCGCCAGCGATCCGACATGACGCGATCGGTGCTGTCGGCAGCGCCATTCGATGCCCCGCCTACGGCTTGGCGCCGGGCCGATGCGCGGATCACGATGACGGAGGTTGGCCAACGCATTCCCGATGGCTTCGAGGTGCATGTGCGCAGACTGTTCGACCTGACGCCGGCAGAAGCCGAGCTCTTGAGGGGGTTAAAACATGTAGCGTCTTATCTGCGATTGAGCGGCTCGGTGCTCTTGAGCAGCGCGACGAGTTGGCTTTGCTGATGCGTTCCGGTCTTGGCGAATATCCGTTCCAGATAGGTCCTGCTGGTCTTCACCGTGATCTTTAAGCCGGAGGCAACATCCTTCAAGGGCTGCCCTTGCGACCTTCAAAAACGCCTGTGTGTCGAACTCAGATCGCGTCATCCAGTCCACTCTTTCAAACTAGGTATGAATCTATATCCACTTTCGAGCTCAACGCCCGAAGACGAGCCTATTGGAGAAAAAAACACTCCCATACCGAGCTAGGTCTCCCGTTCGGCTATTCAACGTCGAGCAGCGGACCGCACTACATCTTCACCCGCTCCGACTTCGGATCATACATCGGCTTCAGCGATGCCTCGGCCGCAAACCGCTCGCCGGCGATCTCGATCTCATAGGA
Source organism: Mesorhizobium sp. B2-4-1 (assembly GCF_006442185.1). Taxonomy (NCBI): domain Bacteria; kingdom Pseudomonadati; phylum Pseudomonadota; class Alphaproteobacteria; order Hyphomicrobiales; family Phyllobacteriaceae; genus Mesorhizobium; species Mesorhizobium sp. B2-4-1. The sequence goes on from NZ_VFVN01000010.1 coordinate 151,742, forward strand.
CGAGGCCAGCACATCCGCCTCGGTCTCGCCTTGGCAGGGCACATAGCCCAGCCCGATCGCGCCGCCGAGATGGTGGCTGTAATTGCCTGAGGTGATCGGACCGACGATCTTGCCGTCGCGCAGGATCGCCTCGTTGTGGAAGAGCAGCGGCTGCGGGTCCTTCAGCCGGAACTGGACCAGCCGGCGGCTCAATCCGGCTTCCTTCTTCTTCAATACCGCGTCGCGGCCGATGAAATCGCCCTCGGGCGCGGCTGCTCGCGCTGTTCCGCCTCGTGCATCGGGGCGACCGGTCCAGCGACTGGATCCGCGGGCGCGGCGGCTAGTTGTTCGACCCTGCCGCCTTTCCCTTCCTGCAGGGCCAGGACGACCCAAAGGATTCGCCGAAGCCCGCCGAGGTGTTGGATGAATGCCTGGCAAAGGTGCTCGACCGCCTGCTGGTGCTTTCCGGCGAGAAGCTCTCCTACCGCACGCTCGACGTGGAGCAGATCGGCAGCGTCTACGAGACCGTGATGGGCTTCAGGGTGGAGACCAGGGATGGGCCCGCCCTCGCTATCCGTGCAGGCAAGAACGATAAGACGCCTGTCTTTGTGGATCTGAATAAACTGGGGGCAGAACAAGAGCTGCTCAGAATCTTGCGCTAAGGTCGAACGGAGAGTGAGCGCCCGGATGTTCGCTGTGGATACGCCATTTGCCTCCTGTACCGTTAGGCCGCTTTGGACAGAGGCTTTGCCACGACCGTTCTGGAGTGGAGTGGAAAGTGGCCCGACGAGCGCTTCTCAAAGAACACGAGCGAAAGACGCTATTCGACATTCCGGTCGATGAAGACAGTCTGATCCGCCACTACTCTCTTTCGCCGGCCGATTTGCTGGAAATCCAGCTACGGCGCCGTGAACACAATCAGCTCGGCTTTGCGATCCAACTTTGCCTGATGCGCTACCCCGGCCGGCCACTGTTGCCTAACGAGGTTCCGCCGAAAGCGATGCTCGACTATGTTGCCGGGCAAATAGGTGCAAGCTCGACCGCATTCAGGTTGTATGCCCGTCGTGAGGAAACCCGCAGCAATCACATTGCTTACCTCCTAGGTATTCTGCAGAAGCGAAACGCAACAGCCGAAGATCAGCGTGCCGCATTGCTGTCGGCAATCGAGATGGCCTCAACAACAGACGCGGGTGCTTCGATAGCTGGCGCCATTGTAGCGGAGTTCCGCAATCGAAATTCGCTACTCCCGGCAGCCAACATCATTGAGCGGATGGGGATCGCGGCGCGGGCCATTGCCCGGCGACGGGCAGAGAGGGCGCTGATCGAAGCGATACCAGCTGATCGGCTTGCATCATTGGACGGGCTGTTGGAGGTTGACCCGACGATCGGTCAAACGCGCTTTCATTGGTTGAGATCAGCGCCAGAAGCGCCTGGCGCGTCAAACCTGGTCGGACTGACCGAGCGGATCACGTTTCTGCGGACGCTGGAGATCGACCCCGCACTACAGATCCGCATTTCTTCGGGACGTTGGGATCAGATGATCCGCGAAGGCAATGCCACGCCAGCATGGCTGGCCAACGACTTCAACGCCAGTCGCCGTCACGCTTTGATCGTGGCTCAAGTCATCAAACTCGGCCAGAAGCTTACCGATGATGCCGTGACGATGTTTATCAAGTTGATGGGGAGGCTGTTCTCGCAAGCCAACAGCCGCAAGAAGCAGCGGCACATGGACCGTCGGCCGGACGCCACCAAGGCGCTACGGATGTTCCTCGACACCATCACAGCGCTGCAATCGGCGAACGACTATGGCCGGAATGCACTAGAGGTTCTCGACCAGAAAGTTGGCTGGCATCGACTGCTTCGGATGAAGCCGGAGCTCGAGTCCTTGGTCGAGGTCAGCGAGGCATCATGTATGGCCCGGAGACATAGGTAACAGAATGTACCTAAGACATGGGTGACAACCTCGTGCCGAACGGGTTGTCTATGGTCTGCAAGGTCCTCTGTTCCAGGTCGATATACCCCAGATCATAGTGCATGAAGCTGACGAGCCAAATGCCGTCGTCGACTTCGGTGATTCCGAGCCTTTGGCCGGCGAGCACGGTGGAGATGTGTTATCTTCTTCCTGTGCATGCAGATGCGGCCGCAGGCGGTGACGAGGATGTCCTTGTCATGGAAGGGATATTCCAGCCCGGGGAGGCCTTGATAGGCTCTTGAAGAGCCTCTGTAGAGCTCGGCTGGCACCTTCATGCCGATGGCCTCGTGCGGTCGCTCGGCATTGAATTCGCTCACGAAAGCATCGAACCTGGCCTGCTGCTGCAGGGCGTTCATGCCCGGCGGCCGGGTCGTTTCGGCCTTGAGCGTGCGGTGCATGCGCTCGTGGCGAGCGTTCTCGTGCGGGTTGCCAGGCCGGATGCGCTCGATGGCGATGCCGAGCCTCAGCCAGAACACCGACAGCCTCGATAGATTGTAGAGGCCGTTGGGGCTTGCGAAGGGAAGGCCATTGTCGCTTCTAATCGCGTCCGGCAGGCCACGTTCCTTGAAGAGCCGGACGAAAGCCTCGATGACTGGAACCTCCTTTGTCGCTTCAAGGGCTTCGCAGGCCAGCAGATAGCGTGAAGCCTGGTCGGTGACGGTCAGCGGGTAACAGTAGCGGCCGTTGCCGAGCTTGAACTCGCCCTTGAAATCGGCGCACCAGAGATCGTTGGGCTGCATCGCCTGTGACAGTTGCGTGCCCGCGGCCTTGTTCGCCCGGTTCCTCTTGCGGGCCTGGCTCACAAGGCCGTGGCGGTCGAGCACGGCATGAACCGTGCTCTTGGCCGGGATGCGCACCTCGCCGGCGAGCTTGCGCACCAGCAACTCCCTGATCTTCCTGGCGCCCCAGTGCGGCTTCTCTTGCCTGTTTTCCACAATCATCCGCTCGATCTGGACCGGCAGTTGGTTGGCATAGCGCACCGGCCGCCGAGAGCGGTCCGTCAGGGCCTCAAGACCCTCATCCTTGTAGCGATTGAAGATCTTATAGCCCGTCTTGCGCGAGATGCCGAACTCCCGGCACACATCACTCATGCCTTCTCCGTCGAGAAGGCGAGCTACAAAACGAAGACGTTCCTCCATCACCGAACACTCTCTCCACGGCATCAACACCTCCGGCCAAAAGCCAAAAGTGTTACCCATGTGTCCGGTACAAAACGTCACCTATGTCTCGGGTCGCTCATCACCCTTGACCGTGGCAGCCGAACAATATCCGGCCGTCAACAAGTACGCCGGCGTCTTCCTGCAGGCATTCACGTTCCGTTCGGCGCGCCGCTACGACCCGCTTCTTGCTGCGGTCGGGGTGCTGAAGCGGCTCTATTCGGAGAAGCGTCGGACATTGCCGGAGACCGTCCCAGTCACTCACCTGAGCCAGACAGATCGGAAGCTGATATTCGGGCAGGATAAGCCCGATCGCCGCCTATATGAGATTGCGACGTTAACGGCATTGCGAGACAGGCTTCGATCCGCTGACATCTGGGTCGACGGCAGCCGATCCTTCCGGCCGATCGACGAGCATTTGATGCCACGATCAACGTTATCACAATCAAGGAGCAGGATCGTCTCGGACTGGGCGTACAAGGTGATGCCGCCGTGTGGCTAACGGAAGCGCGGCAGATGCTCGACTTCAACCTGAAGCGGCTGGCGCACAAAACGCGTTCCGGAAAGCTTGAAGGTGTTCGTCTTGAAGGGGGAACGCTGATCGTCACGCCGCCGGTGAGGTGCCGGCGGCGGCCGAAGAATTGAACGCCGAGATCAGCGAGCTCTATCCGTTAGTTGAAGTACCGGATCTCCTGCGAGAGGTGCACGAGTGGACCGGATTTGCGGACTGCTTCACGCATGTTCGAACGGGCGACAGTCCTAGGAATGTCTCGGCTATGCTGGCGGGAGTCCTGGCGGATGCGACCAACCTTGGGCCGAAGCGAATGGCGAGCGCGTCCAAGGGCATCAGCGCTCACCAGATCGGCTGGATGCGTACATTCCATGCCCGATCAGAGACCTATCGCGCGGCGCAAGTGTGCGTGACAGACGCGCATGCTCGGCACCCGAATTCTCGGCTCTGGGGCGACGGAACGACCTCGTCGTCGGATGGCCAATTCTTCCGTGCAAGCGACAGGGCCGCAAAGCGCGGCGAAATCAACTTGCACTACGGCAGTGAGCCCGGTTCCAAGTTCTACAGCCACCTGTCCGATCAAAACGGCTATTTCAGCATTCTTCCCATCAGGCCGACTGAGAGCGAAACCGCCTATGTGCTCGATGGACTGTTCGACCAGGATACGGTTCTCGATATCCAAGAACATTTTACCGACACCGGTGGCGCGAGCGATCACGTTTTCGGCCTGTTCGCCCTAATCGGCAAACGCTTCGCACCTCGGCTGCGCAATCTCAAAGACCGGCAGTTCCATACGTTCGAGAAAGGCGGCGCATATCCAGCGCTCGCCAATCATATCGGTGCTCCGATCAACTCCGCCCTGATAGTCGACCACTGGGACGATCTTCTTCACCTGGCGGCGTCGATCACCACGCGATCTGTCGTGCCGTCGACGATACTGAAGAAGCTCTCGGCATCGCCAAAGGAGAGCCAACTCGCCAGGGCGCTGCGGGAACTCGGGTGCATCGAGCGTTCCCTCTTCACGATTGAATGGTACTCCAGCCCGGCACTGCGCCGTCGCTGTCAAGCTGGCCTCAACAAGGGCGAGGCGGCACACAAACTCAAGCGCGCCGTGTTCTTCCATGAGCGGGGCGAGATCCGCGATCGGTCATTCGAAAGCCAGGCGTTCCGCGCATCCGGCCTCAATCTCGTCGTCAGCGCGATCGTGCACTGGAATACGGTTTACATAGAGCGGGCCGTCACCCACTTGCGCAGTGCACGTCGGAGATTCCGGATCATCTGCTTAAGCACGTCTCGCCGTTGAGTTGGGAGCACATCAACCTGACCGGCATCTACACCTGGGACGCAGAGCATCAAATACCAGAAGGCTTCCGATCGCTCAGACTGCCTACCCCAATCCGTCGAGCAGCATAGAGTTCCCGATCCGTTAGCCCTTAACGCAAGATTTTGAACAGCTCTTGTCCTGACCCCTATAAGCCGATCATTCGACTGGATCCGGTGAAAATCCGGGTGGCTCTTCCGGCCGCCGATCCGCCGGACCACGCAACTGAAACGATAGTCAATCAGCCGCCAGGAAGGCGACAGATCATACGTTTCTGCGGGACTTCCTCATCATGGTTTTTTCTGACACCGTCCGACGTGACTGGCTTTCTAATATCCGCGCCGACTTGCTGTCGGGCATCGTAGTTGCGCTTGCGCTGATACCCGAAGCGATAGGGTTTTCCGTCATCGCAGGCGTGGATCCGAAGATCGGACTGTACGCTTCGGTCGTCATCGCGTCGGTGATCGCCTTCGTAGGTGGACGACCAGCCATGATATCCGCCGCGACTGCCGCCACTGCTGTTCTCATGGGGCCACTCGTCCGAGACCATGGTGTGCAGTACCTGTTCGCAGCCACCATTTTGATGGGCGTGGTTCAGATCATTGCCGGTCTGCTTAGACTCGGACGCGTGATGCGCTTCGTGTCGCAATCCGTCATGACCGGTTTCGTAAACGCCCTGGCGATCCTCATCTTTCTAGCGCAAATGCCACAGCTGACGCATGTGACGATGACCACCTATGTGTTGATCGTTTTTGGTCTGGCGATCATCTATCTCTTCCCGCGACTGACAAGGACCGTGCCATCGCCGCTGGTGGCCATCGTCGTGCTGACTGGCGTCAGCCTGGTCTTCAAGCTTGACGTGCGAACGGTGGCTGATCTCGGCCAGTTGCCGACAACCTTGCCGACTTTCGGCGTCCCGCAGGTGCCGCTAACGATTGATACACTTCGCATCCTGTTGCCAATCGCGCTGACCTTGGCTGCGGTTGGACTGCTGGAATCATTGCTTACAGCTCAGATAGTCGATGACATGACTGACACTGCCAGCGACAAAAGTCGGGAGTGTGCAGGTCAAGGCGTTGCGAATATTGCCTCCGCTCTGTTTGGCGGAATGGGGGGGTGTGCGATGATCGGTCAGTCGGTCATCAATGTCTCTTCTGGCGGACGCGGCCGATTGTCCACGCTCGTGGCGGGTGCGTTTCTCCTTGTGCTGCTCGTCCTCCTCCAAGACATACTCGCTGTCGTCCCTGTCGCTGGGTTGACGGCGGTGATGATAATGGTTTCGATCAACACCTTCTCGTGGGCTTCGGTCGGCAGGCTGCGCACAAATCCTTGGCCGTCGTCCATCGTCATGCTGGCCACGGTTGTCGCCGTTGTGACCACGGGCGACCTTTCGATGGGCGTACTGATCGGGGTCTTCCTCTCCGGTGTGTTTTTCGCGGGCAAGGTTTCTCGGCTCAGCCGGGTAACCTCAATGCTCTCAATGGATGGCCGCATGAGAACTTACGTCGTCGAAGGTCAGATATTTTTTGCCTCGGCAGGGACATTTGCCGACTCGATGAATGTCCTGGAGCCGGTCGAAAAGATCGTGATCGATGTCAGTGCCGCCCATTTCTGGGATATCTCGGCGGTAAGTGCCCTTGACCGCGTCGTACTGAAAGCGCGCCGTCGCGGGCATCAGGTTGAAGTCGTTGGCTTGAACGCTGCAAGTGCGACCTTGGTTGAGCGTTATGGACAGCATCAAGCAGTTGGTGACGTTGGAGTGCCCAGCAGCTGGTGGCCAATAGGAAGACACTGGCCTTCGCGGGCCGTTAGATGACATGGGAAGCTCCGGGCCTCTTCGCCCCCGACGCGGAGCAACCTACTTTGCAACCGATCGCGCTTCCGACCGAGCGAAAGGGATCGGCAAGTTCTGGGGCCATATCACATTCGGCTCGAATAAAAATACGTGCGCCGACGGGATCAAGGGTGGCGATCAACACCAAGTTCGAGCTTCCGGGACAGATTGGCGAGCTCCACCCGTGTCGCGATCTCGAGCTTGTTATAGATGCTGTGCAAATGAAGCTTGACGGTGCCAGGCGATATGCCGAGCGTCTGGCCGATTTCCCTGGAGCGCAAACCGAGAGCCGCAAGGCGTGAAACTTCCGCCTCGCGCGGCGTCAACAAGCGCAGAACCCGATCGCGCTCGTTGTCGCGCTCGCGGAACCGAACGAAAGCGGCATTCAAGCTGCTGTCCATGAAATAGCTGTTGCCGGCAACAACCGCGCGAATACAGTCGAACAGGACGACCGGCGCCTGCTCTTTCATCACGATGCCTTTGATGCCGTGGCGCGATGCTTCCGCGAAGTCCTCGTCGCTAAGATCGGCCGTCAAAACGACGACAGTTAGCTCCGGGTGATTAGTGCGGACACGACGAACGAACTCGAGCCCGCTCATTTCGGGCATCTTGAGATCAAGAAGCACGATGTCGACCGGCTCGGCCGCTATAACCTCAAGCGCATCTCGCGCACTGGTGCAGGTGGCAACGACATGCAAATCGGGCTGCGTTTCGATCAACCGACGCAGCCCGTCCAAGACAATCAAGTGATCGTCGACCACGACAATACGGGTGCTCATGAAATGGCTCCTGCTACTGGCAAGCTGATGACGACCCGCGTCCAATCGGCGACTTTGTCGATGGATAGGCATCCTCCGCAGGCCCCCGCCCGTTGGCGCAGGCTGCGCGGTCCGAGCTGGTCCGTCTCCAGATCGCCATGCTCGAGCCGGCGGTCAAAACCAAACCCGGCTCCGTCGTCATCGATCATTAGTGTGATCGTCGATTCATCCAGCCGCAGGCTTGCCTTGATTGTGCGCGCTGCACCGTGTCGCACGGCATTGGCAGTTGCCTCCGACGCCATTCGTGTGAGCTCGTAGATCATCGTCGCGGGAAGCTGCAGATCGCCAGGGGTGAGCGTGAAATGAAAATCGATCGACCATTGTTTTTGAAGTCGTTCTGCGAGGGCCGCAAACTGGACCGCGAGTTGGGAATTGCCCGACATATTGTGCTCGTGCCCCGGCTCGAGCGCACGGATGAAGGCGCGTAGCTCGCGTTGCTCCTCCATCAGCATGGATTGAATCGCTGCCAGGCGCTGGTCCATCTTTGCAGTATCTTGAAACCGCAGTGCCTGTAGCTGCAGAACTGTGCCCGCGAGCGACTGCAAGACACCGTCGTGAAGATCGCGCCCGATCTTTATCCGTTCCTCGACGGCGGCAGCGTCGCTCAACTGGCGGACCAGCATCGCCTGCAGGAAGAGCGCCCTTATCCGATCGGCGACGATTTCCGCAACGGCCACATCATCGAGCGTCAGGGCTGGAGGGTCCAGCACGAAGAGGCGTGCCTCGAGATCGTCCACCTGGAATGGCACCGAAATCGCACTCGAAATGGCGTGGTCGAGGACAAGGGCGGCGCAAATAGGCGCGCCTTCCTCCTGCCAACGCTCGAAGCGACCCTCCCCCTGATGAACGAGCACCCCGCGGCCGCGCTCGGCATCGCTGATCAAAAAGCTTGCACGGACAAGGCACTCGGCAGTCCATGGAAAATATGCGCTCGGTGACAATCGTTTCACGGATGAAACGCCGTTTTTCCAAGACGCGGCATAGGTCCACGGCTCTTCGGCATCACTCCACAACAGCAACGCGCGCGGCACCCTCATCACATGAGCGACGTAATCCAGCGCTGCGCTTGCTGGCCAATCGCCGCCAGCTGGTATGATGGGCGCCTTCTCGACCAGCCGCAGCAATTCGGTACGGACTGCCTCTTGGTGGGCGCCCAACCAGATCAACAGGATGGCCGTGACCAGCATGAATAAGAGTCGAGACACATCCGTAGTGCTGTCGTGGTCGAGATCAATGATTATGGTGGTGTCGGTCGCAACCAGAGCGAGCAAAACTCCAACCAAGATCAGAGAAGTCCACAGCGCACCTTGCCACCGCCAATGCAATGTGGCCGCCAGAAGCGTGAAAGGCATGAACATAAAGAATGGGCTCGAGGCACCGTCTGTCAGGGACATGAAAACGATGATCGCGACGACGTCGATTGCGTGCCGTATCATCGTCCCACTTACGCGCGCGATCTCGCTTCTCCAGATTACAATAGCAGCGAGGACGGCGTAGCAGAAATAGGCAAGGAGAAGCGCGAATATGAGCTCCGTCGAACGTGGTGGGTGGGTCGCGTCCAGCCACGCGATATAAAGACTGCCGATTGCCAGCATGACGCGGCCGGCTGCGATAACCCTATCGGAGCGAGCGCGAAAGGTGTTGATCCAGGTCCTTTGGCCGACAACAACATTCTCTCTGCTTGAGAAGTGTTGCGGGAGCAACTTGCCAAGATATGCCACGGCGCTCTGAACGGTGTGTCCTACAGAATAACTCGGCCGTTCGCGCCACAACATGTCCGATGTCCCCACAGAGCTGTTCGGCCGCTTCCCTTCGATAGTTCGCTCGCAACGCCGCTGCCTCTCATCGGCAGGCTCGACCGAACGGCTTCACGTCGTCACATCGCGGAATGATGCCAAGCAATGATACATTCCTTAGGCCGTGTTTGTTCTTGCCATCCGGGTTTGTACGACAGCGTACCCATAGAGAATATATACGGCAACATTGAGAACCTCCTATACATCGTTGGGTATATGTACGGCGGGATTTCCGGAATGTAACCTGACCACCTGGCAATTCTCAGGTGCATTTGGGGGATCATTGTCAATCCGACGAACATATCAGCCCTATCTATCGGCTGCCTGGTCTTCTCCGCTTTTTGCCGAAGAGAAGCGGCCGTGGGCGGCAGTAGAGATCGCGCCAACTCCAAACGGCAGCCCGCCTGCCACGTTAATCTGCTCTGCCTACAGAGCCAGCCAAGCAGGCATCGTAGCACTCATCCTGAATCAGGTCGATCCGCGTGTCGTTAACAAAATACTGGATCCTGTCGTCCGATTTTTGCCACTAACGATACCCGGCGTCATCTATCTTGGCATGGACAACGGAGTTCGGATGCAAGAGGCCTTATTCGCGGCGGAGGTCGTTTTCGCCGCAACGAAGCCGTTCCGCGCTTCCTTGCTGTCGCTTGGCATAGATCGTCGCCGTATCTGGCCCGCGAGTTCAGCTCCGGCACTGCTCGACGACGATGTTGCGAAGTTCGGCAAGATGGCTTCAACTCGACGCTTCCATGCTGACAACGATCGACTCCGTGGGAAAGTTGTTCAGCCGTTGTTGCCGATTTAAGGCACGGCAGGGCTGTCAGCCGCTGGATCCGCGAATACAATGCCGAGAGCCCGCAACCATTCATCTGGAAAGTCAAGCCTGACGAAATCATTGCCGCCCGAACCGCGGTTTCCAAACGTCGAAATCAATACACTGGATCGACGGCTCCATCTTGTTTCAGGTCGAGACGCCCCCTCTTTTCCGCCCCGACGCAGCACGAATCCGGCTGTGGTCGATGGCTTCCCCGAAAATCATGAGCTTGATCGTTCCCAGCAGAATGGTGAAGTCCAGCCTCAGCGAACGATGCTCAATGTACCAAAGGTCCAGCGCCAGCTTGTCCGTATTGCCGAGCGACGAATTACCGCAGATCTGGGCCCACCCTGTAAGCCCCGGACGAACCGATCCACGATGCGCGCCGTCTGCGCCAAAGGCCGCGATCGTGTCTGGCAGGATTGGCCGCGGCCCGATCAGGCTCATTCGGCCGGTCAGCACATTCCACAACTCGGGCAGTTCATCGAGCCGGCTTCGGCGCAGGAAGCCACCGAATGGCGTCGTGCGATCGGCGTCCGGGAGCAGAGCCCCCTCGAAATCACGGGCGTCCGTCATCGAGCGGAACTTCACTAATGTGAAGGGATTGCCGTTCCTGCCGCTGCGCAACTGCGTAAATAATATCGGTCGTCCCATGCTCGTCCAGATGGCGGCGGCTAACAGCATAAGCATCGGCGCGCAAGCGACGAGCGCAAGTAGAGAGATGATAACGTCTGCAGTCCGATACAGATGGCCCTTCATCGCGCGCATCAAATCGGCAGGGGCTCTGCGGGTTTCCGGATGATGAAGTTGCCGATGGCGAGAGCGTCCATCCCGGTCCCGTGGAATGTGCGCACGGCATCAACCGCGGTGCAGACAATGGGCTCGCCCTTCACGTTAAACGATGTGTTTAGAAGGACAGGCACGCCGGTGAGTTCCTCGAAAGCATCGAGAAGCCGGTGATAGAGCGGATTCGCATCTCGATGGACGAGTTGGACACGTGCCGTGCTGTCGACATGCACGATTGCTGGCGCCGCTTCCTTGAGCGCGGGCTTCGCGCGGAATGCTATCACCATGAATGGCGCATCGTCCCATGCCTCCAGATAACGGTCGGCGGCCTCCGCCTTCATCGAAGGGCAGAACGGACGCCAAGGCTCACGATACTTGATCACGGCGTTCACCTTGTCACGCATCTCTACCGTTCTCGGATCGGCCAATATGCTGCGTTGACCGAGCGCCCTCGGACCTGCCTCCATGCGACCCTGGAACCAACCGACGATCCGGCCCTGACTCAGTTCGGAAGCGACTGTCTTAGCGATGTCGTTGGACAGGTCATAAGCGATGCCGCAGCGTTTGAGCATATCCTCGATCTGCTCGTCGCTTTCCTCATTGCCAAGTGCCAGTGTCCGGAGCTTTTCAGGTCGACTGCCGGTTCGCTGCCAGCAAGCCACCAGAGCAGAGCCTGCCGCCGCCCCGCTGTCGCTGCACAGGGGATGAGGGAATATACGCGCAATGGCGTCGAGCTCGAATAGCTTCGTGTTCATCTTGACGTTGAGGCCGACGCCTCCGCTGATGCACAAATTTGTCGCGCCCGTCTGCCGACATCCCCAACGGACGAGCCGCTGCGCGGCTTCCTCCAGCGCCTCCTGCACGGCAAAGGCAAAATTGAAATGCCATTCCGTCAACGGCTCGCTTTCTGCTCTGGGCCGGTGGTTCATCAGGATAGCAAGATTGTCGGTGAAGCGATTTGACCAACCGTGCGGACCATAGTGAATCATCGCCGGGTCGATGCAATAGCCGATACCGTCCTTGGCCTCGAAGATCATGCGCTGGACGGCAGCTTGGATTCCCGCGTCAGGACGACCATAGGCGGCTAAGCCCATGACCTTATATTCACCATCGTAGGCTTCAAAACCGAGATATTCGGTGGCGGCGGCATAGAACCAGCCGAGCGAATGCGGCATCGCAATTTCGTATATCGGCACTATCCGGTCGCCTTCGCAATGCCAGAGGACGGTGCAATGCCGATCACCCGATCCATCAACCGTTAGGCACAATGCATGGTCAAATGGCGATTGCATATAGGCCTGCATTGCATGGACATAGTGGTGCGGCAGTGGAAAGATCGACGGTAGCCTATCTGTCCCGAAGGCCCGCCGCCATGCCATCGTATGACGATCAATTGCGTTCTGCTCGCAGAAATGGCCCAGCAGTCGATTTTGCCAAGCGATTGTATTCCGGTCGAGCGGCCATTCACGTTGCATGGATTCGAAGAATTCTCGCATCGCGCCATTGGTGTAGGAGGGAATATCCCAGTTTATGGCCAAAGCCTCTAATTCGTTGGCTCCAATGCCGGCCTGTTCGAGACAGAATTTGATCGCCTGTGTGGGATACCAGTCCTTTGCATGCTTGTTCCGCAGAAATCGCTCCTCCTCCGCGAATGCCAGCAGTTTTCCTGAACGAACAAGAGCTGCGGAAGGATCGTATCCGCCCTCAAAAACGCCAAGAAAATAATCAGCCATGTTGATCGCCTCCCACTGCATCGGGAACGATAGGTGAAGGCGTCTCCATTGGCCATCTATCTAACGATATATGGCACTTGCTGTCTGCTCTTCCGCTCGGCTGCGGCCGAAGCGCACCCTACTTGCGCGAAACTTTAGTACTTCCGCCTGCCCAGCGTTGCCGCACCAGTCGCGCCTTGTCGCCCGAATTCGTCGAACGTCGCGGTACTGATCCGATCGCGACGTTCGATCTTTCCAAAGCAAATGGCAGCTCATGGGCAACCACGACCTCGCGCACAGTCGCCTGTTATGTCCGCTTTAAAGGCAGTGGCAGTGCTGACTTCAATGTCCGACGTGCTGAAGGGTTTCGGGTGCCGTCAGGCGTACGAAAGTCTCTCATGCAGGAACCCGCGGGCCGCAGACGATTGCCTATGGGGATTTGTGCCTCGGGGTGTGCCAGCGCCTGTCGCTAACTTCCGCACAGGATGCGGTGGGCATGTCGTGGAAGGGCTTCCGGGCCAGGTCGCAGAACCGGTAGCGTTGATTCCGACGGGATTGGTGTGCGTGACTGCCGGCGCCACGGCAACGTGCACATAACATCCCGTTGACCGGCGCCGGCGCGGCACGGTCGTACGAGCAACTTGGCCATGCCGGGTCATGGGACGTTCTCCCGGTTCGGCGCTCTTGAGGCGGGCGGTGCACGAGGCTAGCACCACCGTTCGAACCTCTCGATGACAACCATGCGTCCGCCGCAGCAAGGGCAAGGCGGACGGACGTCAGGCCCGCGCCATAGGCGACACCGAGCGCGGCCTTGTACTTGATGCCTGGCCGCTTCGAGCAGCCGTGCCGCTTCCTCCACGCTCAGCACATCGGGCAGCTTGCGCGCATATCGCGTGACCACCAGCGCGCGCGCCAGATCGCGCCGCCTCAGCGTCACCGTGAACAGGAAACGCAACGCCGAGACCGCGCCGTTGATCGTCGCCGGGCCTACCTGCTCTGCCGAACTAGCTGAGTTAACTGCGGACATTGTCTCGGCATACAGGCAGTGCGCTGGAAGGGATCAGGCCTCCGTTCACTTGCTATGCCTAGATATGTGCATATATTGTGCGTACTAGAGGCCGGAGAATTGTCATGGCCCACGCACAGCTAGCACATTCCACGGTGATCTCGGGCTTTGTCGATAGCCTGCAGGAGCCGCGCACACCCTATATCTCGCCGAAGCGCCTGTCGCAGGCGCTGGGCGTGAAGGTCGCCAATTTGGCCCAGTTGACCGGCGTCCACCGCAACACGCTTCGTAATCCGTCATCGGAGCGCCTGCAGGGTCGGATGCGCGAAATGGTGAAGGTGATCTCGGCCGCGACGGAGCTCACCGGCGACGTCGACAAGGCGATCTACTGGTATCGCAATGAGCCGATCGCCGACTATGGCCATCGCACGGCGGCCGAGCTCGTCGCGGACGGCCAGGTCGAAGCAGTCGTGGCCTTCATCCGGGATCTCGAGAACGGGGCGCGCGGGTGAACGTCACCCGCGTCGGGCCGGGACGAGATCTTCCATCGCTATCTGACACCCAAATGGGCTTTCCTGCCCACCAGCGGCGCAGGCGCGGCGATCGACGGCGGTCGTTTCAACCGGTCAGGCGTCGAAGCGCTTTACCTGTCCCGTTCGACGCAGACAGCGCTTGATGAATACAAGCAGGGCGCCAGCATTACCCCGCCCGCCACCCTTGCGGCCTACAAGATCACGCTCGCCGAGGTGAGCGACCTTTCGCAGGGGTTCGACCCGGACAGCTGCGACGGCGCCTGGAGAGAATGGGACTGTGCCTGGCGTCAGATCGCTCGAATCGACAAGAAAATCCCGCCACCATGGAAGCTCGCGGACCTGATCATCACGGCCGGAATCCGCGGCATCCTGTTTCCGTCGCTGCGCCACGCCGGCGGCACTAATCTGGTGATCTTCCGGCCAACCTTGTCGAAGGCGATCACGTCGCGGTCCATGATCCCGATCGCCGGCTGCCGTACGACCAGTCGTCCTGGCCGTAAACTTCCGACCGGAGCGTCGCAACGCGCCAATCCATTTAGGCCGTCTCGTTTCCAACGACATCGACCCTTTCTTCTTCCTCTTCGCCGTCCGCTTCCCTGCTTGCCAGCCCAACCGGAATATCGCCGGCCAGCAGCTTCTCCTTCGACAACAGCCCAGCATCCTCGAGCGCCTCGAAATCCGGCAGCTGGCGCAGTGTGTCGAGCCCGAACTGCGACAGAAAATTTTTGGTCGTCACATAGGTGTAGGGCGCGCCCGGCTGCGGCGAGCGCGGCCCCGAGGCGATCAGATCTTGCGCGCGCAGCACGCCGATCAGGTCACGCGACACCTCCTTGCCGAAAAAGCTCGACAGCTCACCCCGGGTGATCGGCTGGAAATAGGCAATGCACATCAAAACCAGAGCCTCCGCCTGCGACAGTTCTTTTGCCTCTTTTGCCCCCTCGCCCGCTGCCGTGCCAAAGGCGGCGCGGATGGCGTCGCCAAAGATCTTCTTGGTCCGGTGCTGCCAGCCGCCGGCGACCGTGACCAGCTCGTAGGGGCGGCCGGCGAGCTCGGCGCGAATGTCGTCGATGATCAGCTCGATATTGCAACTTCTTCCCACCACACGCGCGAGGACACTGCGTGTCACCGGTTCATTTGCCGCAAAGATCACCGCTTCGACGCGGCCCATCCATTCGCGCCAGCGCAGCTCCGGCGGCAGGTGGTCCAGTTCCGTGTCGAACAGCACAGGCTGTTCGTTCGGCTTGCGGCGGGCAGAGGCTTCGCTCATCGCTACAGCCCGAACAGCCGAAAGGTGGTGCGGCCGGAAAGCTCGCGCACGGCATCGAGTTGTTGCAGCCGGTCGAACAAGCGCCGCGCCGCGAAACGCGACAGGTTTTTGGTCGTCAACGAGCCCGAAACGGCGTCTTCGTCGAGCAGTTTTTGGATCACCTCGCCGGCGCCCTTGGCACGCAATTTTGGTGCGATGGCGATGAGTCTTTCGGCACGACGCGACAACTCGGCGGCCAGCCGGCAGGCGTCAGCCGCAGCCTGCGCCAACGCCAGGCACACCGCGCGCTCAAACCCTTTTTCGCCGGGTCGGATGCGCTTGCCGCCGCCGGCCTCGCCGCGAAAAGCCGGGCCAAAGGCTTGCGCCATCAACAGCGGCAGCGGTCGCGGCCAGGGCAGGCGTTGCGCCAGCACCAGGTCGGCGAGCCACCAGGCCAAAAGCTCCGCATCGGGCCGCATGGCGACGACGTGAGCGGCGATCGCCGCGGCGGCGAACGGCGCCGGCCGCCCCGAGCGCGCCAGCTCGTCGATGTGTTCACAAAGCGCGGACAGCGCCTCGACATCCCAATGGAGGCCAAGCTGGTCGAGTACCTTTTCGAGCCGGTCAGGGGTAGCGACGGGCGGCTGCCCGGCCAACTGCCGCCAGGCGCCAAAGATGGTGCCGGCGGGACCGGGATCGGCGCCGGCCGGACGCAGGTACCAGGCGTCGCGCAAGGCGGCTTCGTCCTCGGCGCGGCCGGCGAGCCGCATGCTGGCGGCGGCGCAGCGAAGCGCCAGCCGCTGCCGCCAGGCTCCGGCCCAGCTGGCTTGCGCGCGGGCGAGCGCGTCGAGCGCGGCCAGGGCGGCGCCGGCCTGGAAGGCGGCGTCGGCGTCGCTGGGGGTGCCGACGGCGAGCGCCCAGGCCGGCACAGTCGGCGGCGCGGCGGGACTGGCGGTCGCGGGATCGAGGCGAATCATGATGTGGAGGGTAAAACGCCCGTGCGCTTTGCGCCATGGTTTTCGCACCAAAACGCACTGCCTGTCGGCGCACCAAAACGAATGATAATCTTGCATTATCGTTCGTTAGTGGGCTACAAGGACAAATGGCCGTTTTCGTCGGGCAGAAGCCCAAAATTCACGCCCAGCGACCCTCCGGACCATCCCACAGCGCGACGGTCTTTCCTGGAACGGCTAACGATAGCGCTGGTGCATCCCACTGACACTTTTACGCCTGCGGGCGCAAACCTGGCGCTGCCCGGTAGAAGATCACCCGCACCGACGGAACAAGCTGGCTGAGGTAATCGAAATCGCCAACATTGCCGGTCAGGACCGTCGCCCCAAGCATACCGGCCTGGTGAAAGATCAGCGCATCGTTGAGGAAGCGGCGCTCATGCCCCTCCCCTTTCGGCAGATGGTTCAGCCGGAACAACAGGCCGGCCAGCATGCCGGCGCGTCCCTAAGCGTTGGCGTCGGGTGCATGCAGCCGGTGCGCCGGAATATCCTCAATCGTATCTGCAACGGCTCCCGGGACCGACTTTGTCGTCGGGTGCGCCGGATCGAGCCGGCCGAACACATGGCTGAGCTCGGCAAGGCAGACGGCCGAGTGGTGACAGAGCCGATAGGTCAGAAGGTTATCGACCGCTTCGGGCGTGCGTCCCTGCAGGACATCCAGATAGACGCTGGTGTCGAGGAGCAATACGCCGCCGACAGGCGACTGGTCACCTGCCCAGGACAGGGCGGAATCCGGTCGCCGTTCCAGCCCAGCGCTGCGCCGCTGTGGTTTTAGGGACCGCAGTGCGCCGCCTAGATCAAATGCCAAGATCGATGTCCGCGGAGATGCTGCCCTTGCGGCCGACGAGCCGGGCGCCGAAATCATCCTCGAGCGCCAGCCGCGACAACGCGAGCTCAAGCAGTTCGGTGTCTGAGCTCACATGGGCGCGCTTCTTTGCCGCCTCGATCAATTCCGACGACACCCTGCCGGAAAGGCGGGTGTTCTTGGCCGCGCCAAGCAGGCCGACCGCCCTCGCCTGCTCAAGCACCAGACGGTTGCGGGTGTGGGCGATCCGCTCCTCGCTTGCGGCTGTCGCTGCGCCACGTATGGTCATCTTGGGATCTCCATCTGTTGAACGGAATAGGATGTTGAACATGAAAACAAGGAGAGACCGCCCTTGAGAGGCCATCCCTGGATCGGACAGGCCCGTTGCGCTCCCGCTGATGCGATACCAAGACCGGAGCGGACACAATTCCCTCAGCTATTCCGTCACACAGCTCGCGGTGGACAATTCCGGACTTTGGCCGCACCTTCGCTCGCAAGAATCGCATTGCTGCGACATTAGAATGGACGAGGCTGGATGGGCAAAGCCCGTAATTTGATGGTGTCCACCGACGCAATCGACGCCGATGACCTGCCGGACATTGTCGACGTCGTCATGGAGATGGGGCGGTCGGATGAAGGCCCCTCCCCTCCCCCGTCGGTCCTTGACCCGCGACAGACATCGTTGCCTACGCATCTCGAAAAGCTCGCCGACCGTGCGCGCGATTATGTCGAGGCAGCAAGTTCGGCGAACACCCGTCGCGCCTACGCAGCCGACTGGAAGCATTTTTGCGCCTGGTGCCGGCGCCAGTCTTTTGATCCATCGCGGCCGGACCCGCAGACCGTCGGCCTCTATATCACCGCGCAGGCTTCGGGCACTGGAAGGGACAAAAAGGCGGTAGCGACGATCGAGCGCCGCCTGTCATCCCTGACCTGGAACTACACGCAGCGCGGCCAGCCGCTGGACCGCAAGGATCGGCACATCGCCACCGTGATGGCCGGCATCCGCAACAAGCACGCCGCCCCGCCCCGGCAGAAGGAGGCGATCCTTCCCGAGGATCTGACCGCTATGCTAGAAACACTCGACCGCGGAACCTTGCGCGGCCTGCGCGACCGCGCCATGCTGCTCTTGGGTTTCACCGGCGGCCTGCGGCGCTCCGAGATCGTGGCTTTGGACGTCGGCCGCGACCAGACTGAGGACGGCCGCGGCTGGATCCAGATCCTCGACAAGGGCATGCTGGTTTCGCTTCGCGGCAAGACCGGCTGGCGGGAGGTTGAAGTCGGGCGCGGGTCGTCCGATGCCACCTGCCCGGTTGTCGCGGTGCAGACCTGGCTCAAGCTCGCCCGTATCGCGCACGGTCCCCTCTTCAGGCGCGTCACCGGGCAGGGCAAGGCGGTCGGCGCCGATCGGCTCAACGATCAGGAGGTCGCGCGCCTGGTCAAGCGCACTGCGCTGGCGGCCGGCGTGCGCGGCGATCTGTCGGAAGGTGAACGAGCAAAGCTCTTTGCCGGACATTCGCTACGCGCTGGCCTCGCCTCCTCGGCCGAAGTCGATGAGCGCTATGTGCAAAAGCAGCTCGGCCATGCCTCGGCTGAAATGACTCGCCGCTATCAGCGCCGACGCGATCGCTTCCGTGTCAACCTCACAAAGGCGAGCGGACTATAGGCCGGGCTCGCCCCTCCCCTGCCCTTCGGATGCGGAAAAGTGCGTTATCTCCAGGACAGCTGGTCCTTCGGCAACCGGCCGCTTGGGTCGAATACGGCTACCTTGTGCGGCAGACCCGGACCCCAGTCCCAAAGGACCAGGTTACGATCCTCCTTCTCGGCGCTCGGCGCGAAACTTGGGACCACAATCCCGGCAATATTCCGAGGCCGCAGCCTGCCGTAGACGGACCGGGACGCCGGGCGCTCTCCGTCGCTAAGCGCCGTCGCCCAGGCGCAGGCCATGTCCTCGAGCGCGATAGAAAATTCTCCCCTCGCCTCGTCCGTTGTCAAATCCACGATGTCATCGCAGTCGATCTCATAGGAACACAGCACGCAAGGATCGATCCGGTGCGCGAACCCCTGGTTGGCTTCCTTGACCGCTGTCATGATGGTCAGCGCCAAATAGAGCGCCGGCACGCCTTTGGGATTAAATCGCGCACCTCTGATCGCCGCCCCTTCGCCGGAAGTCGGCTTGAATGCCCAACGTGGATCGTGTGCCCGGTAGCAGGTTCCAACGAACCTCAAGCGAAACCACCGACGGCCATGTGATCGAGATAATCACGGACCGCTGCGGCCTTGCCATCCTTCACCAGCGCCTCAGCGGTGCGTCCGCCAAATGCTGGAAGCGGCTGAGCCCGATACCAAGCCATCGCCTGCTCCTTGCCACCCGCCCAATCCGTCACGCGACTGATGATCTCGAGCATTTCCCGCAGACGCCCCTGTGTCTTTACCGCAGCGCTGCGCTCTGAGCGATAAAGGGTCTCGCGCGCAAGACCGGCGGTCTGGGCCAACTGGCCCTTGGACATGCCAAAACCGTCCGCGACCTGCTCGATCGCAATCTTCCCGTTCCGGTCCATATAGGACAAGATGAGAGGTCCATTCTTCTCGAGGATCTTGAATGCAGGGGCCACAGAATTCGTCCTACCATATTGAGAGTCATATTTCTTGTGCAAAAGATATGGCAGTTCTCGGCAGCTTTCAAGCCCGGGCTGCTGCCACCGCCCGAGTACGGACGCGGATTGAGCCGACCGTGCGCGCGAGCATGTCGAGGTAGCGAGTTCGGCAAACACCCGTCGCGCCTATGCCGCCGGCTGGAGCATTTTTGAGCCCGGTGGCTTCAGGATTGTAACGCCCCTCCCCTGCCCTGATCAGGAGCCAAACAGCCGCGGCCCAGTAAAAAACGGCATAAGCTGGGTTGATCAGAATGTTGCCCGGTCGTGCGATGACATGCAGGGGGCAAGGTCTCACACGACAAAGTCGGCTAAGCATCCACAGGCAGAGCGGTCGTTTGGTCGAGCGCCCGCACAAATTGTGGTGCTCATCATCATCCGGTCATTCTTGCTGTTACCCCATTGGCCTTCAGCGCTGCCATGAGCATCGGTCCGACCGAAAACTCTCCCGCCCTCGCCTTGTCGGTCAGCACACGCAGGTAGCCGCCGGCCGAATTGATGTGCTGCGCCCTTTGCAGGATGCACGCAATCACGATCGCGGCAACCTCCTGGCCCATCACATGGCAGGCCTCCTCATAAGCTGAGGGCGAAACGCCAAGGTATCCCCGCACCTGGGCGGCAGTCATCATCAGATCGCGCCAGTTTCCGATCCCGTTAACGGCATAGTCCGCAATTTCGGGACAAGCCCGCAGCACCAGTCCAATTGGGTAGCCTTTCGGCTTCTCAGCCGAAGGAGATGCTGGCTCGGCCGCCGCCCTGCTTTTTTCGAAAGCCGGTTCAAATACAAAAGTAGAGTCTGTGTTTGAATCAGATTGCTGCCGCTCATTATGGGATTCATTGGCGCTAGGATTCGTGGAATTCATAAAGCTTTCCAACATCCTATCCACTTCATCGTGGAGATCGGCGAGATCTGCAACGATGCTCTCCAGATCGGACAGGCCGGCCCTGCGCGGTATTGCCTCCACGATAGCCCTAAACCGTCTCCAGACCGCCCCCCAATCGCCCGCGGCGCCCTCCTCGATCGCGGCCTCGACAAGCTTTTGAATATCGCGTCGATGGAGCGTGATCCGTTCGCGCATCAACTTGAGCGCCAGAGCGTCGGACCGGACCTGCTCCGCCGCTCGCTGGAATTCCGCTGCCCGTGTCAGCAGCGGCGCCAGCGAGAACCCAAATGCCTCCGCAATATTCCCGCTATGCCCCTTGCGAGCAAACCTTTTGCCGTTCGGACTGTCGCGGCGGACAATCAGCCCGCAACTCACCAGCTCGGCCAGATTCCTCCGAAGCGTGGACTCGGCCATGCCGTGCGCGCGCAGCGACAACTGTGCGTTCGACGGAAAAACCATCAAGCCGTTTTCTTCACTGACCTGGTCATCCGGGTAGAAGGACAACAGCCCGTTCAGCACTGCCAGGGCGCGGTCACCCACGCCGATGATGGACTTACCTTCACATAGCCAACGGTAGACTTGCCATTTTTCGACAGCAGATCCTTGCGGGATCTCCCGTGATGCCGCATTCGCCTGCACCAGCGCAAGCGTCATCGGCCGCCGCCCAAAGGGCGTCGTCGCGTACCCACTCTCCATTTCCCTCACCTTTCAATCAGGCAAAAGAAATCTGCTCGCCGAAACGGCGCCACGACTCTTGACAGTGATTCGGGGAAATGCGATTCTCAGCTTGCTACAGACGTGAGAAGGGCTTCCGCGACGGTGACGTTCGGGGGCCTTTTTCTTTTGCGGTCTTAGTCTCCTGTTTTCTTCGCCATTTCCGACTCCCGAAATGCCTCGAAAAGCTCATCGAGTTTGCCGGCAATGAATGTACCGAAGGGCAATGCTTCCTTGGACTTAAAGGCAAGCGTAAACACTTTTCCCGTGTCGGTGATCTTGGCCTGAACGGATTTGTCCTGGGGCATCCACGCCCGCTCCTTGGGCTTCGCTGCTGCGCGTGGGCGCTTTTCTAAGGCGCTCACAAGGTCGAACAGACGGGCAAAACGGGCCTCACTGCCTTGCTGCGCGAAATCGGCGCGGCTCACGCACTCCATGGCCTTCGCCGCCGCACCAGGATGTTCCATAAGCTTGGCAAGCTGCCACCAGCGGTCTCGGCCAACGCCTTTGGCAGCCCCTACCGCCAAAATGACCTGTTCTGGAATGGTGCTGGTCACGGAGCGCATCTTCGAGAAGGTCGTATCGTCGAGCGCGAGGGCCGACTTCACCGTATCAGGCGAATGGCCCCGCTTGAGGATGCGGTCGGCAAAAAGCGTCCGTTCGATGAAGGACAGATCAGCTCTGGCGGCGTTCTCCTGGCCTTGGGCGATGACATGGTCCCTATCGTCCATCTTCTTGACGACGGCGCGCACAGGCCGTTCCAGCTGCCGGGCAACCCTGACGCGCCTGTGGCCAAAGACAGTTTGAAAACGTCCCGAAATGTCAGGGTGGGGCCTGACCAGCACAGGAGAATCCTGGCCACGTTCCCGAATTGCAACCAGCAGCTCCTGAAACGCTTCATCGTCATCGTCGATACGGTCCGACACGAATGAGGTGTCGACCAAATCCGGATCGAGATCGACGACTGAGCCCTTCGAGAGCTCCTGGAACGACTGTATGATCGACCGTGATGCACCACGAACGGCGTAGCTCGAGACGTCCTGGGCATCGGCGACTGCCGATGCGGGACCCATGACACTTCCGAAAATGTCCTTGCGTGCCATTCAATCGCTCCGATTCGCGGCTATTGGACTGAATTCACGGCAAAAATTGCCACTATTTACTGCCGTAAACCGCGTCGTCATGTCCGTCCCCAGGCGCGGTGAATAAGTGTCGTGATCTCCGAATTCACCGCGTCGAGCGATTCAATCGCCCGGTCATAGGTTGAGCGGGTAAAAGACGACTTCTCCACCTCATAGAGCGTCTGTTTCGTCAGGCCCGCATCCGAGATCGCTGTCGATTTGAGCATGGGATTTTCGAGGATCTGGCCAGCAAGCATGGACTGCATGAAGCCGACCATCTGGGCTTGCGGAATGTCTGTCGGTTCGTACCGCGTGATCAGATAGCGGAACCAATCGAGTTCGATCGCCGCGCCAGCGGCTTTGATGGTCTTCAAGATGCCGCCGAGCATCAAAAGGAACTGGCTCATCGACATCAGGTCGAGCATTTGGGGATGAACGGTGATCAGAACGGACGTCGCCGCCGACATGGCCGTTAGAGTCAGATAGCCAAGTTGCGGAGGACAGTCGACGACGACCACGTCATAGCGGTCGTCCACCTCGGACAAGGCGTTTGCAATCCTGACGAAGAACTGCCGGCCGGCAGCGGAGGATTTGTCCTGCATAGCGAGCGGCGTGTCATACTCGTACTCTTGCAGCTCGAGATTGGCCGGAATGATATCCAGGCCAGGAAAATTCGTCGGCACGATCACATCGGAGATCGGCCGGCGCTCGTCATCGTAACGGATCGCCTCATAGAGCGAGAGGTTGCGGTCGAGTTCCGGTTGAAATCCATGCAGAGCAGACAGCGAGGCTTGCGGGTCGAGATCGATCGCGAGGACCCGGTGACCTGTCAGAGCCAAGTGCTGGGCAAGGTGGGCGGCAGTCGTTGTCTTGCCGCTGCCGCCTTTGAAATTGACGACCGCAACGACCTGGAGCTTGTCGCCGGGTTTGCGGTGCGGGACATACTTCTTGACCTCGGTCCTGCCATGCTGGTCCAGAAAATGGCGAAGTTCGAGTATCTGCGCGGCCGTGTAGGAGCGGCGCCCGGAAGGCATCTGTTCCGGCAAAGGACCCTTGCGCTCAAGGTGTAGCCGCTTCAGATTGTTTTGCGACACACCGAGATAGTGGGCGACTTCTGCCATCGAAAATGAACGCAGCGTCTTGGTCGCGTTGGGTGGAAATTTCTCCATGCGCAACTGATTGAGGCGTCGCGATATCTCAGCACCCTGCTCGAGGATTTTGTCATCGAACTCGAAGCGTGGTAGCCGCATGGCGATATTCATTCTTGTCGAAACCTGAATTGGCGCTTTTTGCGAAGAAACTATTCAACAAGCGCCATTAAGCTCCGATTCGGACAGCCCGGCAAGAAGTTTTGGGTTAACAGAAGGTTAACGCCACCAGCAGGCGTCTTACTGCCGAATAGCGAGATCGTCGCCATAGCGGCTGCTTGTCGTCTGAACCCAGGACTCTGCCGCTGCGTGGCTAAATGCATGTTTTCTCTGCGACAAGGGCAAGTTTTTACCGCAGTAAAGATCGCGCCAGTCAAAGGTCGAGGGTGGCACAAGCGGACCGGTGCCTGGCAGGGCGGTTCCAACCCGCCCAGCGCTGACGGACGCCATCCGCCAAGCGCTGCTCAAACCGCACAGGGGCGCTGCAATTTTTGATCCTCATTGGCGCGCCCGATTGCGATCGATCCACGGGAATCCAGTTTTACATGTCGTAAAGGGCTCTGTCGGAAATCGAGCCACTGAGATCATTGGGCAGCTCACATTGCAGCGATCCTGGTAGGGCAGGGCGGCTGCCCTTGCGACTTCAGCGATGCCGGTCGAGTCTGCCTGCCATTGCCGACCGCAAACCCGGATGGCGACGCAGGCGCAAGGGCGCCGTGACAAGCAACTTCAAGAGGCCGCAATCGTCGATCGCGGCGCGACCGGTGTTGCGTTGAGAGAAGGAGTTGAACGGCTGCGTTGAGCAGCCTGCACTCTAGACGTGCCGATATGAATGGCTCTCGAATTGGCAGAGGATAGCGAGGTGGGGTTGCCCCGCCGGTGGAGCACTCTGCGTCTGCCTGCCGAGACTGCGCTGGATCGGTACGAGAAGCCAAGTCAGGGCTGGACCACGGATCGGGCACCGCCGCCCGCCTTGCAAACATGCCTCGGCGTTTTCGAATGCGCGCACGACCAATTGAAACGGCCCATGCCACAGCTGTACGTCAGAGGAGCCAAGTTTCTGAAGGCCTCGTGAAGTCGCACGATTAGGACAATGGGTTCGCAGGTCCGTTCTGAAGAATGGCTGCTCTTGCTGGGTCCGCGGAATTATCACCGACCTCAGATAGAGATGTTCGGAGATATTCGTTGACATCGTTTGCCCCCTGACGGAACTATCACGCATCTGAGATGCGAGATAATTCCTTGCTTCATCTGGCCGGAAAGACAATAAATCCCAAGCGTGCCCATCTGCGCTCGCAAGCAGGCGAATTGGTTCAGCTCGTTCGCGGTATCTATGTCGATGCTGCCGATGACATCGAGACCACGATCCTGAACCATGCCGTTCGGATCGCACGTTATCTCTATCCAACGGCGTATCTGTCATCGGCAAGTGCGATTCTGCTCGGACCTACGCCGGACGGGCGGCTTTTTATCAGCGGGCGACGCAACCAGCGCACCCGCCTACGCACCCTCGAGATTATTCAAAATGAGGCGCCAGCCCACCCGTCGACGATGGGCGTTGTTGTTGGAGATGACATGGGGGAGTTGCGCACCGATGCTTCGTCCCCACGACAGGGGTTTTTGGAAGCGTTCCGGCTGCGCGGCGAGCATGCGAGTGCGATACCCGGGCAGATGCGGGCACAACTTGCTGTGCGTCTCATCGGTGAGTTTGGATCGCCGCAAGCAGCCGCGGACGCGGTTTGGGCGCTCGCCCGTGAGAACAGCTGGTGTCGGGAAGGGCAGGGGGCAGAACGCTATCTTTCGGCGCGGGCCGACGCCGGCAAATCGCCGGCAACAAGTCCGCATTGGAGTTTCTCGTTGCCTGGCACGGGATCTCGCTTGGACAGCTGATCCATGACGGTTTCGAGAGGCGGTGGAAGCCTGCTCACCGAACAGGCGGCACGCTGCTCATTCGCGAGACGATCCCAGGCAACTTGCCACCGTTCATCGTGTCGCTCTTGCCGGAGGAGTGGCTCGCCCACATTGCGTCAGCGCGATGGAGCGCGACGTCCTCAGAAAGCGCTGAATGTCCAAAAAACTGAAGGACCGTGCGGAGCTTGCCGATCTTCGTCGAGACACCGCAGGGCGAGCTTCTGGCCTTCTTGAAGGCCGGCCTGTTCACCGGTTCCTATGCAGGCCGGCGAGGAGGTCTCGCTGGGTCAGTAGCGGCCGTGAAGTGCCGCCAAGAGGAGTTCAGCGTTTCGGCCGGTTGACCTCGATTTATCATGAAGGCGCCGGATCTGCTCCTAGGCTCCAGCGCGTGCTGAACGCGCGCCAGAAGCGGCTCTCAATGGCGGCAAAGTGCCAGGCGAACAGTCGATCTCAGCGTAGCGGCTGCACTCTGCCTTTTAGCGCAGTGCCTGCTCCAGATAGTCGCTGAAGGCGCGGGCTTTCTGCGAAGGGCGTCGCCCGGCGGGGAACACGACAAAGGCGGTCACCGGCTCGAGGCTGTAGTCAGGAAGGATTTCAACCAGAGCTCCCGAGACAAGCTCGTCCGCGCACATCCACCTCGATGCGATCGCAATACCGAGGCCGGCGCTCGCACAAGCGATAGCACCTGCGGCAGAGCGGGTTCGCACGCGCGGGCTGACGGGCTGAACCTCGGTAACGCCTTCGCGATGGGCGGTCCAATTCTGATCGCCCGTATCACTGGGACCGCCAATGAGATGGTGCTGACTAAGCTCGGCGAGTTTTGTCGGTGTGCCGCGTCGTGCGAGATAGGTAGACGCGGCCACGAACAAACGGCGGCTAGCGGCAAGTTTACGCGCCACGAAACTGGAGTCCGGCTGGTTGCCCAGGCGGAGCGCCATGTCTGCGCCTTCTGCGACGAGATTCTCGTAGCGGTCGGACATCATGAGATCGACCTTGAGCAAAGGATGCCGCTCCAAGAAACCATGCAGCAGCGGTACGATCTGCCGCACCCCATAAGTCGCCGGCAGAGCCACCCGCAATATCCCCGACAACTGATCCGCCCCACGCGCTGCGCTCTCCGCCTCTTCGATCCCAGCAAGTGCCTCGCGCGCCCGGGAAAGCAGCGCCTCGCCGGCATCAGTTAGCGAAAGTTCGCGGGTCGTACGCGTGAGTAGCTTGACGCCCAGCCGTTCTTCCAGCGCCGCGACCGTCCGCGAGACGGAGGGTTGCGACAATCCGAACTCTCGGGCCACTTTCGAGAAGCTGCCGGTTTCCACCGTGCGAACGAACATCGCGAGTTGCTGGAGCCGATCATTCATACGGAATACGTATACATTATATGAGATCGGCAGCGCTACTCGCCGATTTGCGCATGATTTAACTCCTGAGCAACACGCCACTCAACGGCGGTTCACAAAGCTGAAAGGAGTAAGACCATGGACAATCTCAGGGGCAAAGTAGCAATAGTGACCGGCGCATCGAAGGGCATAGGCGCGGAAATCGCCCGGCAGTTCGCCGAGGCGGGCGCGGCCGTTGTCGTCAACTACGCGTCGAACAAGAGCGATGCCGACAAGGTGGTGGGCGAGATCCTGGGCGGCCACGGCAAGGCCGTTGCGATCCAGGCGGACGTAAGCAAGAGCGCCGACGTTAAGCGGCTGTTCGCCGAAACGAAGACCGCGTTCGGAAGGCCCAGTATCCTCGTCAACAATGCGGGCGTGTACCGCTTCGCCCCTTTGGAGGAGGTGACGGAAGCAGAATTCCATCGCCAGTTCGACACCAACGTGCTGAGCATCCTCCTAACGACGCAGGAAGCCGTAAACGCCTTTGGCCCTGCCGGCGGCAGCGTAATCAATCTTAGTACGATTTCGAGCACCAATCCTGTGCCGAATTCGGTCATCTATTCCGCCTCGAAGAGCGCGGTGGATACAATCACCAAGGCGCTCGCCAACGAGCTCGTGGGCCGCAATATCCGCGTCAACGCGATTGCACCCGGCATGACCGAGACCGAGGGTCTGGCGGTGGCAGGCATCGAAGGTGAGACTGCCAGAAATATCGGAGCAACCTTGCCGATGGGCCGACTGGGACGGCCCGATGACATTGCGCGCGTCGCAATCTTCCTCGCTTCGGACCAATCCGCCTGGCTGACAGGCGAACGCATCACGGCCTCCGGCGGCCAGCGTTAGGCGGCCGGCCTTTCTTCGACGGCACTGCGGGAGCGTCTTGGAGTCGGCCTCCCTCATATCCTTCATCCAGAACTGACGGAGAGAACTCATGTCTGAGCCCGAACAATATGACGTGGTGATCCTCGGCAGCGGCCAAGGCGGCAAGCTGCTCGCATGGCACCTGGCCCGCGCGGGAAAGAAGGTTGCGGTCGTGGAACGCCGATGGATCGGCGGCTCCTGTCCAGCCGTCGCTTGCCTGCCGAGTAAGAATGAACTCTGGAGCGCGCGGGTCGCACATCTCACCCGTCACGCCGCGGAGTTCGGAACGGTCATCGGACCCGCTGTGACCGACATGGCGCAGGTCCGCCGCCGCAAGCAGGACATGATCGACCGGGAGGTCGCCTTCCATCTCAACGCCTACGAAACCAGCGGCGCGGAGCTAATCATGGGGAGCGGCCGTTTTGTGGCGCCAAAGACGCTCGAAGTGGCTTTGAACGGCGGCGGCACGCGACTGCTCGTTGGTGATAAAGTCGCAATCAATGTCGGCACGCATGCGGCCATTCCGAGCATTCCCGGCCTTGAGGCGGCACGACCGCTTACACACATCGAAGCCCTGGAGCTCGATGTCTTGCCACCGCATCTGATCGTGCTCGGCGGCGGCTATGTCGGCCTTGAGCTGGCGCAGGCCTACCGCCGTTTCGGCAGCCGCGTGACCGTAATAGAAGCCGGTCCTCAACTCGTCGGCCGCGAAGATCCTGACGTCGCCGATGAGATGCGTCGGCTTCTTGCTGGCGAAGGTATCGAGTTCCTTATAGGGGCGGAGCCTCTCAATGTGCATGGCCGCTCTGGCGAAGGCATCAGCGTGGCCGTGCGCACCTCATCAGGCGAGCCGACGTTGGAGGGCAGCCATCTCCTTGTTGCGGCGGGGCGCGTGCCGAACACTGCCGGAATTGGTCTCGAAAAACTTGGCGTCGAAATCGACGGACGCGGCTACATTCGGGTCAACGAGCGGCTGGAGACGTGCGCGCCTGATGTTCTGGCGCTAGGCGAATGCGCCGGCAGCCCGCAGTTCACGCATGTCTCCGTCGACGACTTCCGCATCGTCAGGGACAATCTGGCAGGCGGCAACCGCAGCGCGCGCGATCGGCTGGTGCCCTACACGATGTTCACCGACCCGCCGCTTGCCCGTGTCGGGCTAAGCGAAGGCGAAGCACAACGCCAGGGTGTCAGCGTGCGCGTCGCAAAGTTGCCGATGAGCAGCGTCTTGCGCACCGAAGCAACTGAGGAAACCCAAGGGTTCATGAAGGCTGTCGTGGGCGGGGATGATGACCGTATCCTAGGGTTCACGATGATCGGTTCCGAAGCCGGCGAGGTCTTGGCTGCCATCCAGACTGCCATGCTGGCGAAGCTGCCGTACCCGAAGCTTCGCGATGCCGTCATCACGCACCTGACGATCGCAGAGGGACTAGGAGCTCTCTTCTCCAACGTGCCGCCTAGGTCGAATCAATAGCGATGAAAACATCACAGGCAGGTCCAGTTGATATGACGGGATCTGCCTGCGTCTGACCTGCACATTAAAAATGACGCTCGAGCGACGCAGCCAACGGTCTGCATCGGATCGGTCCCGACTATGCAACCGGGCACCTCAACGTTCTCCCCGGACTGATCTGTATTTCGAAGCTGCGGGTTCGTTCTCCGGTGCGGTCCTTGAACGGTTCTGTAATCAGAAGCAGCCCGGCCACGAGACTTTTCCTGCAAAGAAACGTCGGAGGGCCATAGCGACAACAACGCAGAGGGAAAGATCGCCTATCGTAACGGCCGAGGTACCGTTGCAAGCATCTGGATCTTGGATGTGAGGCGGTCGATATCTCTTCGACCTGATTTCGAGAAGGCTACCGCGCGGGGTTCTCTGGATCGCCAATGTGCGTATGCTATGCGTGGACTATCGAACAATAACGAATTGTTTTTCGTGAGGGAGCTGAGAGGCGCCACAGGGTGTTCCCACCGGGAGGTAACAAGGTCGAAGATGCGGCGCAATGATGATTTTCCGGAATGGATTTCCGTAACTGATGCAGCGCCGCATCCACAGATGAACGAAAAAGGTGGGCTTTCTGCCCGCAATGCCCGGGGTGCAGGAATTCCTGAGCGCGAACTTCTCGCGCAAATTAGCGCTTGCCGATATGGCCGCGGTTTGCGGGCTTTCATCCTCTCATTTTGTGCGGGCTTTCTCCAGGACAGTCGGGGCGCCGCCGCATCACTACGTTCTCAATCTGCGGCTCGACTTGGCGGAGAGACTGCTTGCCGACAAGCGCATGGCCATTGCGGAGATCGCCCATGTGAGCGGGGTTCTCTAGCCAAAGCCACTTTACGACCGTCATGAAGAAATGCCGGCATCTAACGCCGGCGCAGGCGCGGGTGGGCAAGGTTATACGCGAAGCTTAGGCTGCATGCTGGAAGGCGGCTGGGCGCGAGGAGATGGAGGACGGCGTGTCGAGCGTTAACATAAGCGTCGGGCCATTGCACGTCGCTCGATGCGTGACTGGATGCGGGCTTCCGCTGGCTGGCTGAAATTTGGTTGGCCTTTACCGCCGCAAGGCGCGCCGCAAGCTTGGCAGGGGCGCAGGAAGAACCAACCCATTGGGATCTCCAGAGCTTCAGCTTCGGCGGAGGCAAAGGGTCGACGTGGTGCGCGGCTCGACGCACCGTACAGGGCCAGCAGCGGCATGCGGCGAAGCGCAGGCCAGTCTCCCTGGTTCGATCCCGGAAGTCCATCTAGATCGATTGAGACAAGCGGAACCTAATTCCATAACCTGGTATCTACCAGCCCTGCCGACCATACCAGTCATCGACATCTCGGCGTACGCGATCCTTCTCGATGCCGTAGCGTTCCTGGATCAGGCCCTCGAGCTGATCGCGTTTGCCGCCAATGCGGTCGATATCATCATCAGTGAGCTTGCCCCACTGTTCCTTGACTTTACCTTTGACCTGCTTCCAATTTCCTTCGACGCGGTTCCAATCCATCGTGGCTTCTCCTTCGAATCACACATCGGAAGAACGGACATATCGCCCTCGAGTTCCGCTATAATCGGGAGAGGCGGGCTGGGAAGATGGTGGCGCACGTTGGTTTGATCGGCGCGATGATCATTGCGGAAGTTTCTAAGCGCTCCCATCCGTTTCGCTATCCTCATCGATTTGGCGCACCGGCAGGTAGGCGTTGGTTTCCAGCCACTCGCGCAACACAATCTGAATGAGATCTGACCGGCCGATCTTCATCTCTCCGGCGATCGAGTTCAGCGCGTCTTCTGTTGCCGGCTCCAGGGGAACGCCAGCGACGTTTCGCAGCATCAAGGCGGCGCGGCGAAGGATAACTTGAAGATCCGGCCGCGGCATGTCCGCGATGCGGTCGGCGGCACGCTCAAGCTCTTCGGCAATGGATGCGCGGGTCATGGCTCCATTTTTGCCACACCGGCGGTGGCCTGCCCAGTACAAGGGCAGGATTTAGTTCGCGTCAGGCGACTTTGGCCGTGGGTTTGGCAGGAGGTTTCTTCCGAGGGACCGGCTTCCGCCCCAGACCCGACGCCTTTGCCAAAGCGGACCGCTGTTCCGCATAGTTCGGCGCCACCATCGGGTAGTCGGCTGGCAATTTTCACTTGGCACGGTATTCATCGGCCGTCATGCCAAGGTAACGAAGGTGGCGTTTCAGCGATTTGAACTTCTTGCCGTCGTCAAGACAGATGATGAAGTCCGCAGTAACCGACTTCTTTGGATTGACCGCGGGGACCTGCATCTCAACTGCCGGCGCGGCAGGCTTGCTCAGACCAGGCAGGGAAGCGTGTAGAGACGCAATGAGGTTTGGCAGTTCGCCGGCCGGCACGGGGTTGTTGCTGACATATGCGGCGACAACACCCGCGGTTAGCTCGACAATCTCAGTGACACTATTGGTCCGCTCCGGCAATTATTGGAACTCCTATTGCTTCGGCACCTTCTACTTGGGATTTGCCTCTTCGCAATTCGCGAAAGAGCAAAACGTTCTGCGGTTGTAGATTGGCGCGATCGTATACGACCGCGCTGGCGGGTGTCCCGGTGTGTCATACTCTCAAGATGATGCAAAGCCAGGCGACCAGAAGATCGCGCCAAAGCCTCGAAATTGCGGCCTAATTCGGCTTCACGTCGCGGTGCGGGCAGTCCTGCACTTCAATCGACGTTCAGGGGCCGCATCTCGAACGCTGGCGACGCGGATGTCCGTCGCGCGCTCCACGATGCTGACGGCGGCGAACCGCCGGTCCGCATTTCGCGGCAGGAGCGGCGCAGCCCGGTTGCCGTGCTGTTTCATCATATTCGGTCATCAGCGAAAGTCGCTGACCTGACCTTGGTCGTGTGTGACGCGTATCGACATCATACCGGGTTGGCGTCCGGTCGTCACCGTCGACCCTTCGATGAGGACGCCGCCTGAATGGCGCTTGGCGCCCCAATCTTGTCAACTCCTCCACGACAAATTCGGCCATCGATGGCTCCTGAAAGCCCGCCCAGCGCGTCAGCCGTATCCCGCGGTTTTCTGGATCCAGTGCTCGGCCTCTAGTGCTGCAAATTATTCTGGAGACTTGAGGTTCCGGTAACTTGCGAATTCGAACTCACTGATCTTGCGCGTGCCGAGATCGGTGACGCGCACCCAGGGTTTGCCGGATGTTCGCCCGGGCTTCAGTGGTCGCTGGACGACCTTCACAACGGCATGAACATGGCTGTGGGCTTCCACTGAGGTGGTGCTGATCACCTTCGTGCCGTTCATCGCCTCAACTTTGAAACTTGCCATCGGCCCGATCTCTCCGAGGCGATCCTAGCCAAGTCCGAATTCGAACGGAACTGTCGTGGCTGTTGCTGGTGAACAGGAATTGCTTGCTAAGGTGCTGGTGCACGAAGGCGGCTATTCGAAAGATGGGCGGCCTTGTTCGCTTAGGTGCAACTGATGGTTTGGGGGAGCGTTGCTACCCTTCGCCAGCATCATCCTCCGCTGGCCGGCTCCCATGAAGCCCGTCACTGTTTCCGCAGTGGCGGGCTTTTTGACATCCGCTGACTGTGCGTATCGGCGCAGCAACTTTGGGGCAGTATCGGTGACAGACCGATGGCTTCGTACATCATACGACGACTCGCAGAAATAGACCCAAACCAGCTCTGCGGCGCCGGCCATCCGGAGCCGCGACAAGACCGACCCCTAGCGTTTACCCATTCGAGGCGTCCGGTCCGACAGGAACCATGCGGCGATCAGATCGTCGCCAGCAATCTGGCCGCGACCGTCATCCCCGATGCCGCGACCTTTCGGGAGGCCTTAGTGGTACGCGCCGTACCGTACTCTCTCGCCTGGAGATCAACCAGGCGCGCGACGAGGGCTAGCGACGTCTCGACTTTAGGGTTCATCATTTTCATTTGTCCGGTTGAATGGCGATTGACATGCACAACCCGCCGCCAACGTGGCGGCGGGTTGTGGGGTTCGTTCGAGGTCTCAGTCGTAGACTTTGACGATCTTGCGGGTGCTCGGGTCCACCAAAACCGTGCGGTTGTCGACCACCACATATCGGTATTTGACATTGGGAACCTCATGGAGCTCGACCGTGTCCGGCAGAGCCGTGCCGACATTCAGCTCAAGTCCGAGAAGGTTCACGGAAGCCAGCGGTTGCTTCTTCACGTATTGGCGCACGACGGTGTCCTGTTCCGGTGTGATGACCACATCCTGTGCCGCAACTGCGCCGACGCCGGCCAAAAGCAATAGCGCCGCAGCAGTGCTGGTAAGGTGTATCCTCATGGTTTTTCTCCTGTTGTTCCGGCGACAAATTTTCTGCGCGCCAGCCATCTGAACACGTCGGCAGGCCGAACGTTCCTCTAGCGGACTTCAGTCTGAACGCTGACCAGACCAAAGGCCGATCACAAAACGCGATGGTCTTACCTCTTGAGACTAGTCGGAACGGCTTAGGGGCCAGGGTAGTTGCTTCTCCAAATTCGGAGAAAGCAGATGGATAAAAGCATTGGCCAAGCGCGTTGGTTGCTCGCGCCAATTTTCGCGACAGCCGTCACATTTTTGGTGATCGGCATATTCCTTGGCTGACATGTCGTGGATCGGCACAGCTACGTCCCTTCCTGTGCTGATAGGACCCGCAAGCCGCCTCGGTGGCTGGCGGGCCCTCTATTTCAGTATGTTTGGTGAGCAAAAGACAATGACATCGATCCAGAGAACCAATGAGAGTGGCAAAGCAAACCAACCGGCAAATGACAACGATGATCCTGCGCCTGGGCTCTTGGA
This sequence comes from Mesorhizobium sp. B2-4-1, assembly GCF_006442185.1. NCBI lineage: Bacteria > Pseudomonadati > Pseudomonadota > Alphaproteobacteria > Hyphomicrobiales > Phyllobacteriaceae > Mesorhizobium > Mesorhizobium sp. B2-4-1. The sequence continues at coordinate 185,964 of NZ_VFVN01000010.1, forward strand.
CGCTGTTTCTTTGACGAATGAGGAAAACATTGTCGACCTTGTCAGGCGAACCGAGCGCGTGGCGATTTTGGTGGCGCTGGGAATGGGGGGCTGGTTGATGTTAGTCCCCGCAATCTACCTTGTACTGAGTACTGAGCCACCGAATATGAACGAACAATTGCGCCCGCTATAGGGCATTTGCCTCAGCCCGGTTTTGAAACTGAAACGCGCCGGTTCGAGGTGGGTGCCTATGTATTTGTGAGTATCTCGTTGGAACCACGCCAACCAGAGTGTCTGCGAATGAGATGGCGGCGAAGTTCGTGTAAACTTCAGGCAACTTTTTGACTTACTTGCAGAATCGGCTGCTGCAGCGGCGTCGAGCGATCCCGCTAGGGCGAAACTGTCCACAGCGCATCCAATTTGCCTGGGGTTCCTAGAAGCTTTTCGAACTTTCTGTCTTGCGGCTCCCGTCGAGATGCGCGCGCTTCTGAAGGAGGTCGGGGTGTCTGGATCCGCTGTGGTGCAACCTTGATCCAAGCATCTATGGGGGTTCGAGTCGGTAGAGCGCTACCGCTTTCCCCCCACTCAGAAGACTGCAGTATTTTGTACGGTGTTGGGCGTGATGGACCTGTCTTGGTGCTGCAAAGACTGGTGGGGAACGGGAAAGTCTGACCCGAAGCCGACGAACGTTTCCACGACGCGAACGACAGCTTCGCGCCTCCAATCGGTCGTTCGGGTGACCCCTGCCCTTCTCCAGAAGCGGATATCGCTGGTGTCAACGCCACGGGCGAGTTTGCGCCAACCGCCGACATTTGCGCGGGACGCAGCGAGCGTCGCGATCCGCGGGAAAGCTGTGCATCGGGTGTCTGTAATCTGTCGCGAAGAACAGCGGCAATAAATGTTCATCGGCCTCCATTTCGTTCGCATCCCGCCCTGGCTCCTATCCCGTAGATCCGGGCCTGCAACGATACCCGCGCAGATTGTTGTATTATGGTAACAGGCCCCGACAAAGCGGCATCATGATCACGTCATAGACAGCTCATTCGCCACCTCTGCGGGGACGACAGCCTTGGGTTGAGTTAACGTGCGCGAACGCGGGTGACGGGCTGGCGCGGGTGGCGACTTTTGATCGCCTCCGCGCCTCCGCTGGTCTTGGGGACGACAGGCTTTCGGGGGGCCGCCTTCATCGGGTCGGGAATGCCGAAGCCGGACATAATGGAGGGGCTCATGCCTCGGAACCTGTCCTGGCGCACCGCGCTTGTAAGCTCCACTGCACTTGTTTCCTTGACCGCAACGCTGGTCGGCCCGCTGGCGTTTTCGGCTCCAGCGCTGGCACAAAGCGGCGGCACGGGTGGTGGAAACTTCATCGACGGCGACAGCGTGGGTGGACCTGGCGGTGCGAGCAAGGCGACGACTGCCGGCGTGAATGGCGGGAACGGCCAAACGAACACGGCCGCCGGCGGTGGCGGTGGTGGTGGCACGACCGGCGGCACCGGTGGCACCAGCCAAAATGGCGCTTCTGGCGGCACCGGCGGCGTCTCGGGGATCAACAACGGCAACGGCGTGAGCGGCGCGAATGCCGACGCCTTTCTAACCTTCAACGGCGGCGGTGGTGGCGGTGGCGCGCACGGCCGCATGGTGACGACGAATTCCAGCGTGTCCAGCCCAATCGCTGGTGGCAATGGCGGAAATGGCGGCAATGGGCTTGGTAGCGCAGGCGGAGGCGGCGGCGCCGGCGGCTATGGCGTGGTGGTCGAAAATGGCGCGACTGTCAGAGTCGACGCCTCAATCACCGGTGGCAACGGTGGCAACGGCGGAATTTCTCAAAATCCGTTTGGCGCCAACGGCGGCGATGGAGGTATCGGACTTGCCACGGCGGGCGCCTCGACAATTACCAACGGCTCCACAATTTCCGGCGGCAACGGCGGCAACGGCGGCAACAACGTCGGCTGCTGCTCGACGCAAACGATCCCGGTGCTCGGCGGTCATGGCGGCAATGGAAGCGCCGGCGTTTCGCTTGTCTCCGGAGCCACATTCACTAACCTCGGGATGATCACCGGCGGCAATGGCGGCAGCGGTGGCAACGACAATGCGGCTCCCACCACGGGCGGCAATGGCGGCAATGGCGGGATAGGCGTCACCGGAAGTGGCGCAACAATTAGCAACAGCGGAACAATCACGGGAGGTACTGGCGGCGTTGCCGGGACCGGAGGCACCAATGACGGTACGGCTGGGTCCGCCGGCTTCGGGGTGAGCGGAAGCGATCTGACGATTGTCAACAGGGGCTCGATTTCGGGCGCATCCGGGACCAACGCGATTGTCTTTGCTGGCGGTGCCAACACACTGATGCTTGAAGCCGGCTCGATGATCACGGGCAACGTCGTCGCCTTCAGCAGCGCCGACACCCTGGCATTGGGCGGCAGCGCGAATGCCAGCTTCGACGTCTCACAGATCGGCGTGGCCGCTCAGTACCAGGGCTTCGGCGTGTTCTCGAAGACAGGCACCAGCATTTGGACACTGACGGGAGCAACAGGCACGGTGACACCCTGGACCATCAATCGGGGCACGCTGTCGATCTCCTCCGATGCCAATCTCGGCGCCCCGTCGGGCGGGCTTACCTTCGACGGGGGTACGCTGCGGAACACGGCGGCCCTCACGACAGCGCGAAACGTCACGCTGAACGCAGGCGGCGGCACCTTTTTGACTGGGGCCGACCTCACCGCCGCCGGTGTCGTCACAGGCGGCGGCTCCCTCATCAAGACCGGCGCCGGCACGCTGACGCTGTCCGGTGCCAACAGCTACACGGGTGGCACGTCCATCCTGAACGGCACACTGCAGGTTTCAGCCGACGCAAATCTCGGCGCCGCCTCGGGCGGGCTGGCCTTCGACGGTGGCACACTGCAGAATACGGCGGCGCTTGCAACGGGACGCAGCGTCACGCTTGAGGCTGGCGGCGGCATCTTCCAGACCGATTCGAATCTCACCGTGACCGGTGCGATCTCCGGCTCCGGCAGCCTGACCAAGGATGGCGCGGGCACGCTGACGCTCACCGGCTCCAACAGCTACCAAGGGAACACGCTTATCGAGGTCGGTACACTTGTCGGCAATGCCGCATCGTTCCGCGGTAATATCGGCAATGACGGCACGGTGGTGTTCGACCAGAATGGCAACGCGACTTTCGCTGGCGGTATCGGCGGCTCGGGGAATATGGTGAAGGACGGCACTGGCACACTGGTTCTCGCCGGCATGAGTACGCTCGACTGGTCCGTCGATGCCGGCGACCTCGTCAGCGCGGGCGAGCGTTTCGGCGGCGATGTCGCGATCGGCTCCGGCGCGTCGTTCACGTTTGAGCAACGTGCGAATGCAACCTACGCCGGCAGCATCTCGGGCGCCGGCGACTTCCTGAAGACAGGTGCGGACCTTCTGGAAGTCACCGGCAATTCCGCTGCCTTCGCCGGCGCCACGACCGTCGATGCTGGTACGCTTGCGGTCAACGGAACGCTCGGCGGCACGATCGATGTTCTGGCGAACGGCCGTTTGCAAGGCAACGGCACGGTTGGAACCACAACGGTGGCGGGCACCATCGCACCAGGCAACTCCATTGGGACGCTTACGGTCGACGGCGACTACACCCAGCTTGCCGGATCCACCTATGAAGCCGAAATCGACCCGGACGGCAGTTCCGACCTGATCGATGTGACCGGTGCTGCCGGGATCGAGGGCGGCACCGTCTTTGCGCTCAAGGCGCCAGGCGGCTACGACACCGGCACCCGCTACACCATCCTGACCGCCGCTGGCGGCGTTACCGGCACCTATGGCACACTTGACCAGAACGCGCCTTTCGTCGACCTTTCGCTCGCCTACGATCCAAACGCCGTCTATCTCGACGTAGCCCGCAACGACGCGTCGTTCTGCGATGTCGCAATCTCTGCGAACCAGTGTGCGGTCGGCGATGGCGCCGAGGGCCAGGGGCCTGGCAATCCGATCTATGACGCGATCGTCGGCTTGCCCGACGAGGAAACGGCCCGGGATGCCTTCGATCAGCTTTCTGGTGAGATACACGCTTCGATAAAGGGCGCCATGCTGGACGACAGCCGCTTCGTGCGTGAGGCGGCAACGAACAGGGTGCGGGCCGCCTTCGGGGATGGCTCTGGATCCTCCACGCCGGTGCTGGCTTATGGGCCGGATGGTTCCGCCCTGACGCCTGAGGAACAGGCGCTGGTGCGAGAAGGCAAGAGCGCGCGCTATAGTGCTCCAGGGGCAGCGCCCGCTCCGGCCGATACGGAGCGCTTTGCGGCGTGGGGGCAGGCCTTCGGTTCATGGGGAACATGGGACAGCGATGGCAACGCCGCTTCGCTTGACCGTTCGACCGGCGGCTTCCTTGTCGGCGCAGACGGAATGATCGCCGAAAACTGGCGGCTGGGCCTGCTTGCCGGTTACAGCCGCAGCTCGTTCGATGTCGATGATCGCGCGTCCTCCGGCGACAGCGACAATTACCATCTCGGTGTTTATGGTGGCGGCCAGTGGGGCGCGCTTGGCCTGCGGGCCGGTGCGGCCTACACATGGCACGCCATCGAGACGGCGCGCTCCGTCAGTTTTCCCGGCTTCACCGACCGTCTCACCGCCGACTACGACGCCGGCACGGCTCAGGTCTTCGGCGAGCTCGGCTACCGGATCGACCGCGGCTCCTTCGCCTTGGAGCCTTTTGGCAATCTCGCTTACGTCAACGTGCATAGCTACGGCTTTACCGAGGATGGCGGGGCGGCCGCGCTCACAGGCGCCAGCGGTACCACCGACGCCACCTTCACCACGCTCGGCCTGCGTGCTTCGACCGAGTTCGGGCTTGGTGGGATGAAGGCCAGGGCGCGCGGCATGCTCGGCTGGCGACATGCCTTCGGCGACGTCACGCCGCTCGCCGATTTTGCCTTCACCGGCGGTGAGGCCTTCACCGTCGCCGGGACACCGATCGCTGAGGACGCGCTCGTTCTCGAAGCCGGGCTTGATCTCGCCCTCTCGGAAAAGACCTCGCTCGGCCTCTCCTATTCCGGCCAGATCGGCGACGGCACCAGTGACCACGGGTTCAGGGCGGATCTTTCCGTGAAATTTTGATCGGTGGCGGAATCTTTGAAGGCTCCTATTGCCAGCGAAATTGGCATTCGCCGCGAATGCTTGGTCGTCAGGATCGGGTCAATTCGTTGTTACGGTTCCAGCAGACTTAATGTCGGCAATTTTCGTTGCGAAAGCCAGAAGCTGACCGTCAGCTCGCGGCTAACGAAGATTGTGATGCGTAGATGTTGAACTTCGATTCACCGGCAGGCCAGGCAACATTTCGCCGGTGGTCATATACACGATCGCACCGCGTGGCGCCTAAGCTACCTGAAGGTAGCGCTGCATCTGCTGGACATACGCAGCGCGGTGCAGGTTTGTGTCGCTATCGCTCTTGGACGTCAACCGTCCCGACGCCACCAAGGCACATGTCCTCGACGCCGCGCGCGACGCTGCTTTTTCAGGTCTGACAGCCCCTCTGCCGCCTCTTCGCCGGCGGCCAATGGCGGAAGCCGCCGAGCAGTTGCTCGCCAGAGCCGGATGCCTGCCTTCTGTCTTGCGGACCCAGGAACCTGTGGTGTTTGGTGAACGGCAGGAAGGTTCAGATGTCAGTTCGGCGAACGTTGCCGAACTGGAGCCGGAAGTCCCCGAGCCGGACAGGATGAACGGTGCGCGCTCCGACAGCAGCGCTTTGGCCGAGGGGGGCGAACCCTTCAACATCGCCGCCGAGTAAGCGCGACGGCCGGAGCTGCCGCGCGGTTCCGGCCAGCTTGCTTTTGGAGAATTTTCCGGCCGCGCATTGGCGCGCGGCCGGGGACCTCGACCTAAGAACGGCAGCAATGAGAAGCTGATGATCTTGGCATGAGACACCATCGCCCAACAGGACAGCGCGTTACCATCAGACGAGATGTATCGTCATTGAATGATCAGCCGTTCACCGAGTCCTTGAGAGCCTTTGCCGGCTGGAAGACGATCTTCTTCGATGCGGCGATCTTGATCGTGGCGCCAGTCGACGGGTTGCGGCCATCACGTGCTGGTTTGTTCTGGACCTTGAACTTGCCGAAGCCATTGAGGCTAATTTCCTCGCCCTTGGCAGCGGCTTCCGCAATGCCCTTCAACACATCCTCGACCACGGATTTCGCTTGGGTTTTCGACAGGCCGTGCGCGTCTGCAAGGCGTTCGGCAATATCGATCGTGTTTACAGCCATCGTTTCCATCCCTTCTGAGTTGATTTAACGATTGGCCTTATGGCACAGGCAATTCCACATTGTCATCGCGTCAAGGAACGGAATGCGGTGCGAACCAACGCTCAAGCCAGGAATTTCCACCACTCTGTCGCGAAAGTCGCGCAGCGCATCACCTCGGCATCAGACGTCCGGCGTGGATGCGACCCTTCCCACCAATGCCTCACCGTGTGTGAGGCGTGACCGCAGCGGGATCATTCAGCCATACGGTGGAGGATCAGGTGTGACGCGGCTATGGGCAGCGCTCTAAGTGCCATTGCGCTCCAACAGGCGCTTCTCGCGGGTGGTCATGCGCTAAAGATCTGATCCTCACCAACACTTCAACGACTGACATCGACGCGCGGCCGGCTGCGATCTCTACGCAATGTCGCATCACATCCGTGGCTTCAGGCTTTGGCTTTGCCGACGAAGCACTCGACAATGTTCCACACCTTTTCCAACTCCTCGACTGCAGCGACATCGATATCGGAGGAGGCGACATGGGCGCCAAGCGTGGGCCGGCTCTGCACAGTCCTATTCTAGCGAGAAAGTGATCTTTACCTGCCGGTGAACGGCACCGATCAAAACGGGTGATATTCCAGCGCGTATCCACCAAGCCGTACGGTGCGAATGATATCGCCATGTGAGGAATGCTTGAGCGACTTGCGCAACCGGCTGATATGAACATCCACCGTGCGCGGACCGACATAAACATTGCCCGGCCAGGCCACCGCAATCAACTCGTCGCGGCTGACCACTTTTTCCGGGTTCTCGAGCATATGACGCAGCAGCCTGAACTCTATCGGTCCCAGTAGAATTTCTCTGCCGTTGCAACGCACGTGATGGCTGTCGACCTGCATTTCGACGTCGCCATATTTCAGCGACATGGCAGGCGGGGTCCGTACGCCGGGTTCTGGACTGGTTCCAAGTTTGAAGTGCAGGTAGTCAAGCAGCTTAGACGGCGCCAATGGCCTCACGAAACTTTCGTTGATTCCGGACTTCAACAACGCCAGATGCTGGTTCTCGGCACCAGCTGCAATCAGCGCAACGACGGGGAGGGCGCTTGTCCGGGCGTCCTGCCTGAGTCGGGCACAGTTGTCGGCCATACGATTGTCTGGCCGGCAATCGAGCACACAGGCCCGCACCGTTGTCTCGGCTGCCAATTCAAAGATTTCATCCACGTTGCTGGTCAGCGCACTGGTGAATCCGTCCACGGCAAGAATGTGGCTGAGCACGAGATAAAACTCCGCGTCATGCGTGCATATCACGATGAGTGGCTTCATAGTCGCGGTTCAGTTCTCTCAGGCGGCGTGGCGCAATGCCCGTCTCTTGGCACACCCCAACTGCCAGGCAACTGCCGGATTTCCGAAACGTCTCCGGTTTTCAGTCGATTGGCTTCGTGCCTCGCAGGACCTGCGATACGGGTCACCAGTCGGCCCTCAGGCGTCGCTTAGCCTTTCGAACGAGTACGACCTGCGCGCCCACTAAATCCCTAATTGATGACCGGCATCCGTTCGGGGGAAAGTTCACTTAAGAACTCGATTTCCTTCTCGCGAACGTAGATCACTTCCTCGAATTGAAAGACGGCGCCATTGATTTCCAGCTTGGGCTCAAGGTGAAGGATCATGCCCGGCCTTATAATTTCGGGATTATCTTTAGAAATGGATGGCGGCTCGGTGACGTCGAGCCCTCCGCCGTGGCCGATCCGGGAAACGAGACCATAAGCGGGGGGCAAGCCTGCATCGCGCCAAAGCTGCTCAAAGGCCCAAAAAACGTCTCCGGACGTCATCCCCGCCCTGACGCCATTTGCGAGCGCGACCGTGAGCCCGCGCGTTCGTTCGTATGCATCGATCTCCCAGCGTTCGGGTAGGCCGCCGCGGGCAATGCGATTTCTATCAGCCGGATAGCCACCATAGGTGGACCGGAAATCGGTCCAGGCGTACTGGCCGACCGCAAGGGGCTGCATCCGGGGTGGGCGGCTGTAGTTGAACTCCCCCCGGCAGAAGGTCATTGCAATCGGATCGGCGCATTCCGCTCCATTCATGATAATACGCGACTGGATCTGCCGACAAAGCTCGACTTCGGTAATGCCTAGACTGGCCTGCGAAACGGCATCATCGAAGGCGGCGTTGACGATCTCGAAGGAGATGCGCTTGAGGCCAGCTTCGAACGGCGATTTGATGATGCGGGTTCGCCACAAAAGATCCGTGGCGCTCTCCAGCCGGCCACCGCGCGCTCTCAAGCCATCCACGATCTCCAGAGAACCGCGACCAAGCATGTCCTGTCCATAGTCGATCGCGGCTTTTGTCGTAGCAGCCGGATCGCGAGCGGAAATCTCCTGGACGATGGCGCGCGCGCCTTCCGCAAGATAGCCAGCATAGTAGATGATCGAAAAAGCCCTCGGCCTCGATTCAAGGTTTCTGGACTCAATCCGGTTGGCTATGACGAGTATGTCGCGCTGGTCGATCACCACGAACAACGGCCGCGAATGATAGCCCCACGACAATGTTCGGTAGTCGGTGAAATACTCGATGTTTTTCTGATTGGTGAGAACCAGGAAGTCGACCGCGTCGTGGGCCATTTCGCGCCGGACGGCGGCGAGCCGCGTGGCCAGCTCGTCAAGGGGCACATCGGGTGATGGTGGTGCTGGAAGCATGGTCGCCTGCTCCTGGACTGTCTCTGATTATCGTCGCGCAGCCCGGTTCGCCGAGCTGTTCACTCGCCCCCTACCTTTTCGACTTCGAGCCTTTGCTCCTCGCATCCAGTTCCACCACGCAGGCCAGGCGGTCGAAGGGCGATTCCGTTACGCCGAAGACCGAGAAGGACTTGTCGGTCGTGCTCAACCGATAGAGGCGACGCAGCGTTGGATATCCGTTCTTGATCGTGAAGGTCTGTTGGGCTTGCTCGGAAGCCGGTGCGGCATCGATCAGCAACTTGGTTTTGGTGAATTGTGTTCCATGAGCGCGCAACGCGTCGCTGATGAACTTTTCCCCGAACTCACCAACCACCTCGTCGCTCAGGGAACGGGGCAGGTATGAGGTGTCATACATAATAGGCGTGCCGTCGGTGGAAATCACCTTGCGAACACACAACATCAGCCCATCAGGCGGCTCAAGCGCATCAAAGGCCGGATCCTGTATCTTTTCTTGCGTCAGCGAGAGGAGGCGAATCGTGGGCTTCAGGCCAAGCCGCAAAGCGTCGTCGTGAGAGGTAAGCGAGAAATCGAGGTCACGAACGAACCTTCGTTGCTCCCGCACGAAGGTCCCCAGCCCGGGCACCGAACGCAAGATCCCGGTAGGCTGGAGATCGCGCAATGCCCGTTTGATGGTGATTGGGCTTACCGCGAACTCCTCTGCCAAAGCCGCTGTTGAGGGCAGGGATTCGCCGATCGCATATTCTCCAGCACGTACCCGGCGCATGATTTCATGGCGTACGTTCTCGTGAAGGACCGTCCCGGTTTGTCCGTTCATTTCAACTCCCACCTTGGTATACTAGGGATACCTAGCGCATGCAGTGGGGGATGTCTATCCCCGTCACGTTGCTCGCATTGCTGGATCCATCGCGCAGCGGAATTTTACAAAACTCAAATATCATCTTCATAAAAATTTGACATACCTGTTATACCTGGTCTACCTTTAAGGACATTCGATGCTCAGGGAGTAAGCCGCATGGCAAGCAAGTACCGGCTCTTCAGCAAGATCACGGCCGCAGCGGCAGCCTGCGCTTTTCTCTTTTTGACGGCTGGCGCTTCGAGAGCCGAGACGACGCGCGAAAGGGTCTTGGGCGAGGGCAAGATCGTCATCGGCATCTCCAATGGCGCTCCTTGGGGATTTCGCGACAAGAATGGCGACCCTGCGGGCTTTCATCCCGATCTGATCAAGGCTGCCTTTGAGGGTCTTGGGGTGGGTAAGGTGGAAATCGTTGTCACCGAATTCGGCGCGTTGATCCCCGCACTTACAGCACAGCGTTTTGATGCGATCGCCGCCGGTCTCTACATCACGCCGGAGCGTTGCGCGCTCGTCGCCTTCAGCGACCCCGATCTCAAGCTTGCGGATGCCGCCCTGGTCGCCGAGGGCAATCCGAAGAAGATTCACAGCTACGCCCAAATCGCGGCAAACCCCGAGATCAAGTTTGGTGTGGGGCGCGGCAGCACGACTGCGAAGAATGCGGCGGCCGCAGGTCTGGTGGAGCAACGCACGCAGCTTTTCCCCGATATCCAATCAAACGTTTCCGCGCTGCTCACCGGCCGGATCGACGTTGCGGCATTTTCGGCGCCGACAGTGGCCCGCATTCTCGCCGACGAGAACATCCATGGGGTCGAACGCGCCTTGCCCTTCCAGGGGGTGCAGGAAGGTGGCAAGGAACGGTTCGGCTATTCGGCGATTGCGTTTCGCAAGGACGATGGTGACCTGCGAGACCTGTACAATTCCCGGCTCAAGGCGCTCAAGCTCGATGGCACGGTCGCGCGCATAATGGCCAGGAACGGATTTACCGATCAGGAGAAGGCGCCGGATCTGACCAGCGATCAGGTGTGCAAGGGGCAGGACTGACCGGCTGCAAGGCGGCGGGAGAAAATCGGGGCGTCAGGCGAGATTAAGCGTTGCTGGACAGCCTGCATTCCTACGGCCTAGCCCCACCGCATCTTGGCCAGCGAAGCCCAATATACGACCGAGCGAACGCCCCGCTTCATCGAGGCGTTCAGGATCCAGGGACGTTCAAGCGTGACCATTATCGAGATTTTCGTCGGCATTTTCCAAGGGTTCCGCATAACGGCCGTGGTTACCGCGTTGGGCGTGCTGTTTGCCGTGCCCTTCGCCTTGATTTTTGGCGTAGCCCAATATCTGACCAGCGGCGTCGCACGCTTCGCCATCACTGCCGTCATAGAATTCTGGCGTAGCTCCGCGGTGATCATTCTGCTCTTTGTCTTCTACTACGTCCTGCCGGTCGTCGGCATCCAACTTCCAGCGATCGCCGTGAGCGCTATGGTGCTGGGGTTGAACGCCGGTGGGTATGGAAGCCAGGCCGTCCGAGCCGGTCTCCAGTCACTCGATCGAGGTCAGATCGAAGCCGGTTCTGCGCTCGGGCTGCCGCGCCGGCATATCCTCAGCCTGATCGAATTGCCGCAAGCACTGACCAGGATGGCGCCGACCTTCATCAACCAGTTCATCCAGTTGATCAAAGGCACTGCATTGGTCTCTCTTGTAACTCTAACCGACATGACGTTCCGGGCAAAGGAAATCGCGGAACTCCAATACAACCCTGTCGGCGTCTACACGTCACTTCTGCTTGCCTATTTCGTGATCTGTTATCCTGTCACGGTGTTTGGCCGATGGGTGGAGCAGCGCATTGGCGCGGGGAGGGGCCTGACAAATGAATTTTGATCTTGCCTTCGCCGCCTCGACCCTTCCGACGATCCTTAGCGTCATCGGGACCACCATCGGCGTTGCGCTGCTGAGTTGCGCCGGCGCCTCTATCCTCGGGTTCAGCTTTGAGATCACTCGGCGAGCAGGATCCGTGTCCGGATATCTGATGCGTTTCGCAATCGACTTCATCCGCTCGACACCCGTGCTGGTCTGGCTCTATTTCCTTTATTTCGTCCTTCCTCATTGGGGTTTCACGCTGCCGGCGTCCGTGGTCGGCATACTGGGCCTGAGCATCTATTTCAGCGGATATCTGGCTGAGGTATTCAAGGCTGGCATCGACGCCATTCCTAAAGGCCAAGCCGAAGCCGCCAAGGCAGTGGGATTGAACCGGATCGATACCGTGTTCTTCATCCTGGCTCCCCAGATGCTGCGCAACGTCGCGGCCCCTGTCGGGAACCACTTTGTCTCGATCCTGAAAGCGACTCCTTATCTGGCCGTCATCGCCGTGCCGGAAATGCTGGGCAGGGCACTAGACATCGCCTCCGACTCCTATCGCTATGCCGAGCCGCTAACGGTCGTCGGCATTGTATTTCTCGTTCTGGCCCTGACGATCGCTCAGATGGTCAAGCTTCTCGAACGCAAGTTGCTGGGCCCAGAGAGCCGATGAACGACGCTGTCCATGCAATGCAACACCCGATCCTTGGGCCGACTGAAATCGGGCAAGGCAGTAACCCGGCCCGCCCGGATCAACCGGCCGTCGAGATCATCGCACTCAACAAGTGGTTTGGCAGCTTCCATGCTCTGAAGAACATCGATCTTGCCGTTCCGCAAGGCGCCCGGTTGGTGATTTGCGGTCCGTCAGGATCGGGAAAATCAACCCTGATCAGGTGTGTAAACGGGCTGGAGCGCTTCCGCAGCGGCGCCATTCGCATTGGCGGCGCCGATATCACCCGGGATCAGAAACAGCTGCAGAAAATTCGGCGCGAAATCGGGATGGTTTTCCAGCAATTCAATCTGTTTCCACATCTGACAGTCATGTCTAACTGCACGATTGCCTTAAGACGTGCCCTCGGCAAGTCCAAGGCCGAGGCTGCCGCCATCGCGCTTCACTATCTCGAGCGGGTCAGGATACCGGAGCAGGCGCACAAATATCCGGGCGAGCTTTCCGGTGGTCAGCAGCAGCGCGTAGCGATAGCGCGCGCGCTCTGCATGAATCCGAAGATCATGCTCTTCGACGAGCCGACATCGTCGCTTGATCCGGAGATGGTCAAGGAAGTGCTCGATGTCATGGTCGGCCTCGCCGCGGACGGCATGACGATGCTTTGCGTCACCCATGAAATGGGCTTCGCCCGCAAGATCGCCGACCAGGTGGTGTTCATGGATCAGGGAACCATCGTCGAGATGGCGTCGCCCGCCAACTTCTTCGCCGCGCCGAGCCAGGAGCGGACGCGGCTCTTCCTGGAGAAGGTGCTTCGTTGAACAAAGAGGATCGACCATGACTGGCGAAACACGGATCTGGACACCGATCGACTATGAGGCTGAGGGAAAGCAGTCGGACTGTCTGAGATTGCCCCATTCGTCCGACCTGTCCGCCTATGGCTGGATACCGATCCCGCTGGTGTGCATCAAAAATGGGTCCGGGCCGACGGCGTTGTTGGTCGCCGGCAACCATGGCGACGAATACGAGGGCCAGATCGCCCTTTCCAATCTGGCTCGAGAGATCGACGTCGACCAGGTTTCGGGCCGGCTCCTCATCCTTCCGGCGCTCAACTTTCCGGCGGTCACGGCGGGACGCCGCGTATCGCCACTTGACCAAGGCAATCTCAATCGCCTGTTTCCAGGCGATGCGAACGGAACCCCGACCGAGATGATCGCCCACTATGTCTGCAAGGTCTTGATCCCGATGGCCGATGTCGTCGTCGATCTCCACTCGGGCGGCCGTTCGCTCAACTATGTGGCGAGCGCCCTGGTGCGTCCAGGACGGACCTCCGACGAGCATACATCACTGCTCAGGCTTTTGCGGCTATTTGGAGCACCAATCAGCTTCGTAAGCGATGGAACCGGCGGCGGCGGCCTTACAACACTTGCAGCGGCCGCGCAGGAACGTGGCGCGCTGGCGCTGACCACCGAACTTGGCGGGGGCGCAACCTTGTCCAGGTGGGGGCTGTCGCTTGCCGAGGCGGGACTAAGGCGCGTGTTGAAAGACCAGGGGATTCTGCGCGATGTCGCCGTCGAGCCCGCTTCCCCCACGCGCCTCATGACGGTCAGCGGTCACAGCGCATTTGTCTATGCGCGCGATCGAGGCGTTTTCGAGCCGGCCGCGAACATAGGCGATGAAGTTGTGACGGGCCAGATCGCAGGTCGCATCCACTTTCCGGATCTACCGACCCGCGAACCTGAAACGCTGTTCTTTGAATCGTCCGGTCTCGTGGCGTGCCGTAGGGTGCCATCGCTCACGAACCGCGGTGACTGCCTGTTCAAGGTCATGGCCGATATCGACGGCGGCTCCTTGCATGCTTAGCCCAATTCCGAGCCTCAATCCGCGTGTGATTGGTCTGCGCTGCATTCGTTGTCGGATTGTCTTTCCGATCGCGGATCACTTCGAAGGCTGCCCGATTTGTCTGAGCCAAAATCTGCCGGCGAGCTTGGCGATCGAATATCAGGGACTGCCCAAATCCCTGAAGCGCATCGATGACTGGCAGGTCTACAGCAACTACCCAACGCTCGGGGAGGGCAACACACCGCTTGTGCGACTGGAGGGACTCGCGAAAGAGATCGGCGTTCGCGCGCTTTTCCTCAAGAATGAGGGCGCCAACCCGACTGGATCACACAAGGACCGCATGAGCAGGTTCGTCGTCCAACGTGCGCTGGAGATCGGTGCGTCGACGGTAGCCGCGGCCTCAAGCGGCAATGCCGGTGTGTCGCTGGCTGCTTACGCGGCTCATGTCGGGCTCGATTGCGTGGTCGTGACGACGCCCGACATCAGCCCGAACTGGCGCCACGCGATCGAGATGCACGGGGCGACGTTGCTCGCCAGCGAAACCGCGCAGGGTCGCTGGCAGGTGGTCGCAGATCGGGTCAGAGCCGGGGAGTGGTACCCGGCCACCAATTTTGCTGTTCCGCCCGTCGGCAGCAATCCTTTCGGAGTGGATGGCTACAGGTCGCTCGCCTTTGAGATCTTTCTCGAGCTGGGCGCCAGCGCATGCAGCGATATCCTCGTTCCGACATCGAGAGCGGACCTGCTGTGGGGTGTTGCACGCGGATATTGCGACCTGCAGGCCGCCGGGCTTGTCGAAGAACGGCCCCGAATCCATGCCGTTGAGCCGTTCGGCCGGATTTCGAGAGTGCTTGCCGGGGAGGACTATCGCGGCAATTTTGCAGGCAGCTCGGCCTTGACTTCCATCGGTGGTTCGACCGTGACCTACCAGGCATTGGATGCGATCGCCTCTTGCAAGGGATCGGCAGTGGCAGTTGACGATATGGCCGCGCGCGACGATCAGAAGCGGTTGGCGCGTTGCGGGTTTTATCTTGAACTCTCGAGCGCCGCGGCTTTGACTGGCCTGAAGAAACTCGTTCCCCAAGGTGTGATTTCATCGGACGCCGCAGTCGTGCTTGTCGGCACGTCGAGCGGCTTTTCCGATTTCCAGACCTTCTCGTCCCCTATCGCCGCACCCGAGGAACTCGCTCCATTTGAGGCAGTGCCGGTTGCTCCGCCCCCAAGCAGTTCGTGTACTTTCATCTGATCGGCTAGAGCAGGCGCACACCGCGGGTAAGGTGATCGCAAGAATGTTGACGCACATTCCTACAATTGAAACGAAGGGTCGCCGTCCTCTGTGTCCAACATGGGTTTGTTGGATCAAAACGAATAGTCGGGAACCAGTTCATTCGAGCGGCAGTTTACATTTTAGAAAATCTGAGGACGCCCCAGCCGGATGGGACAGGTGTGCTCGATTCTTAAATCAAAGTTATATAATTCTAACCCGGATCTGTTCATGCCGGCCCTGCGATACCGGCCGAAAGTCAACAATAACCAAGCTCAGCGGTCAGCAACTACTCGCGACTCTACTGCCTCGTTTAGGTCGCGAGCGCCGCCAATACAATACCGTCAGCGTAGCCAAAATACGGATAGGGGCTAGATCGGTTCGCCATGGTGGCCCGATCCTGCGCAACCGCGAAGCCTGGCATCGAGGTGATTCTGTTAGTGTTTAATTAGCCAACACCACAACTCTGTGGACAAAGATCGAGTAGAATTTGCTCCGTCGGCCGGCCTATGCCTATTCTGACGGGCTGGACCTCGTTACCGGCACAGGGGGCATCTATGGAATTCTTGCCGACCAAAGATGGGCCTTGCCTAGACTTCATTGTCGTTCCGCCGATTGGCACAAGATTTGATGATTCGTTGTTGTTGACGAAGATCGAGGATGGACTGAATTCTGAATTCACCGGCTTCAGATTCGTCGTCACGGCCGATGGACTCGACCGCTCCCAGGATTTTCTTCTGATCCCGGTCTTTGGTGTTCTTGGAGAACACACCTACGAATCCATCATGCGAGCGGCGCCGGACTTGGAAACATGCCGGGGGATCGCAATCTTTCTTTGCCGTTACCAAATCGGTGGGCTGACAATGCATTGAGCGTGTTTGGCATACTGAATGCAACGTCATGGAAAGCAGCCGCTTCCTTGAGGCTGCTTGCTGAAACGCCCGAACAGACTGATTGACGGCCCGGGAAGGCTGCCGCCTTCGACGAAGAAGGTCGGCCGGGAAAGGATCTTCGGCAGATGACAGGAGAAGTCCCCTTGCCGATCCGGCCCGCATGATTGCCCGCACCTCCGCCGTTCGGAACCTGGCCCGCCCGAGCACGTTGTGGCCCATCAGCCTGGGTTACCCATGCAAGAACTTTTCGAAGAATTCGGCCATCCGACATACGTCCCATTTCCGGTTATCGCGGCGAGGCTTCTGTTGGCCTCGATCTTCGGCGCTGTGATTGGTTTCGAACGCGAATGGCGAAATCGGCCTGCTGGGCTTCGCACCCACATCCTGATCTGCGTGGCAGCGGCTACTTTCGGCATTCTGACGATTGAAATCGTACATGCTCCGCTGTTTGTGCAAGAATCCGTCAAGGTCGATCCGATCCGAGTTGTCGAAGCGGTTACCGCTGGCGTCGCCTTCCTTGCTGCCGGGTCCATTTTGTTTTCGAAAGGCGAGGTTCACGGGCTGACGACCGGCGCAGGAATGTGGCTGGCTGGTGCTATTGGCGTGGCATGCGGGCTCGGGCTGTGGCAGGTCGCGGCGCTCGGCACGTTTTTGGTGCTTGTCGTGGCAGGCCTTCTTTATAGTCTTGCGGCCAAATCCGGGATTCGCGAAAACAACGGCCAAAGAACTCCAAAATCGGAAGAAGATGGGTCAAAGTGGCAATAGGCTGCGGATTGGGATCATGTTCCTTGTCACAGAGCTTCTTCAGTTTGGCGTGACACGCCCCTGCTGCTGTAGTGGCCCCGAGGTGCCGACGTGATGAGAAGCGTATGCTTGTGGTTGACTGTCAACGCAAATCTGACGACTTGCCCCAATCACTGCCAAGTGATGGATCGTTTAGCGCGGCTTGTTATTACGGCGGGTCGCCTCACCTCGGGAACTTAGCATGGAAAAGATCTTCAACCATCTGGCAGGTGCCGTCGCGCATGCGACAGGCCGTCCTTGGGCTTTCGCGCTTTGTGTCGCATCAGTTGTCATTTGGGCGGCAACCGGTCCCATATTCGACTACTCCGAGACGTGGCAGCTCATAATCAATACAGGCACGACCATCATCACGTTCCTGATGGTGTTTTTAATCCAGAATACTCAAAACCGGGACGGCGCCGCGCTCCAGGCGAAGCTCGATGAACTGATCCGCTCGGGTGCGGCCAAGAACGATTTTATAGGCATCGAGCACCTGACCGAGGCAGAGGTCGAGCAATATCGATCGCTCTGCGCGCGAGCCAAAGACAGAAAAGAAGCTAATCTGGGTCGAACTAACGCCGACACAGGAGTCAAGGCCGGTCTTTGAGAAATCGGCTTCGCGCAGCAACGAATTCCAGCCTGGGCCGATGATCAGATCCAGTGCATGCAATTCGGGAATGCCGGCCACATTCCCGAGCAATCGAGCGAGGTGTCCTAACTTGCCCGAGGCGGTTTCGTTTTGCCCCCGAACAAAAAAAACGCTGGCCGGAGCCGGCGGGCTTGGTTCCAGTGCTGGCGCTTTGTGGGCCCGCACCACTGGCGGGGCGATGCGGGCCCGACCAAGGTTTGAGAACCTCGGCCAGCAGCGTGAGGGAACGCTGCCATCATCGAAACCAATCGCCGAATGTCAGGTTCCGCTTACATGACCAAAGGCCCCGCCACCTTTCGGAAGCGGGCGAGTCTGGGGAACACATACACTGAATGGGAACAGTGCAAGGCCGAAGCTCTTTAGCGCGGGAATGTTCCACAACTGGCCGCTTCTTGTGCTCTCGCCCATCATCTAAATGCAGCGGTTGGCCCCCATCCAGTTTTGTTGGTTTCGACCGCCAGCGCCCTGACCGGCGCAGGGAGCGTTCGGCGTTTGAGAAAGATGCGCACGGCATGGATGCGCGGCCGGATTTCCTCATTGGCGTTCCAGCATTTTGGTGGACTCAAAGGTGCATCTGGTGCTGGAGCGGGAGGCAAAAGAAAGATCAGCGTGCATTCGATGGTCTCTTCGACCCAGCTCGTCAGTCGCGGATAGGGGGCCGACCATTTGCCAAAGCCATGCGGCAAGATCGGCCCAGCCTCAGCGACATCGCGCCGGTCGTGGGGCCATCTGAGTTCCGGCAGGCAATGGTCGTCAGGCTTGCGCGGCAGGTGATCGAGCGATTCCTGAGGAACCGCACATAGCAGCGCTGCCCGGCGGCGTCCGGGATCACCGATTGCGGCGAATCAGGCTGGCATGGTGGTTGGAGAGCCGACTCGACGCCCCTGCGACCGCGCCTCCAGTGCGACGAGGAAATCCCTCCAGGCCGAACGGCTTCCGCGATTGGCCATCTCCACGGCCAAGGTCTGGCGCCGCGAGGCGCGTGTACTCGACGGTGATAAGCCGATCCATGCGAAAGCCTTCTCCCAACTCGCGCGTTGTGTCCAGAGGAGTCTCACGAGGTCGGCGCAGTAGGCTAGCGCACTCAGACCAGGAGGATCGGCGCCGGTCGTGTTGATCACCGCGCGAGGCAGCTATCCCAATACCCGGGACTCCAAAGCTGCCTGTCCGGAAATGGTTCCTAAGTCGGCGCAACTGTGATGGCAGACCTGACCTGAACGGTCTGGCGCGCCACGAAAGTCTTGGAATTGCGCGGAACAATCGCATGCGCAGACCGTTGCCCAAAGCGATCTTCGACCTAGGATTTGCTCGTTGCAGCGATCACATAAGCCCCCCAACGAGGCCACTCAAATGGTTGGCGATTCAATTGAGGGCGACGCCATATTGGGTGAGGCCAAGCAATCTGCCATTGATGCCGTCCCGCGGCACCTGGTTGTCGTTTCGAACCGGCTCGGGAACATTCGCGACCTGTCGCAAGCCGGCGGGCTGGCAGTAGGTGTCGCGGACGCGTTGGCTGATCGTGGAGGTCTATGGCTAGGAGCAAGCGCCCAGTATCAGGACTCTGCCGCGAGTGACGAACCTCTGATCCAACTCGAACGCGTGGGGAGGATCGAGACGGCTGCGCTCACCCTGCCGCGCGAGGAGTATTCGCTGTACTACAACGGCTATGCCAACAGTACGCTATGGCCACTTTTCCACTACCGGCTCGACCTGGTGAATCACCGGGGAGAGTATCTACACGCCTATAGGCAGATCAATGCACGCTTCGCGAAGGCGCTCGCAGCACTGCACTTGGGGAACGACGACCTGGTTTGGGTCCACGACTACCATCTTATCCCCTTGGCGGCCGAGTTGCGGCGGCTGGGATTCCGGAATCGGATCGGCTTTTTCCTTCACATACCCTTCCCGCCGCCTGACCTTTTTGCCGCCGCACCCGATCACGAAGAACTCATCGATGATCTGCTTGAGTATGACGTGCTGGGTTTCCAGACCGAGACGGACGTGATGAATTTTCGGCGATCGGTGCAGGCGACCAGTCCCACCACCTTTGATATCAATGGCGCGGCTGAGGCCAATGGCCGGACAGTCTTGTCACGGTGCTTTCCGATTGGCATCGACGTTGATTCCTTCGCACGCATGGCTAACGAGGCGGCGGAGGATGTCCAGATTGATTCCATGCGCCGCCAGATTTTGGGCCTTAAGCAAATCATCGGTGTGGACAGGCTGGACTACTCCAAAGGTCTGCCCGGCCGCATGCAGGCCTTCGCCCGGCTTCTGGAAAGGCACCCCGAACACGAACGGGCGGTAACCTATTTGCAGATTGCTTCGCCTACACGCGAGGAGGTGAGCGCGTATGCTGACATACGGGCACAGCTCGAAGCAACCTCTGGCTCGGTGAACGGAAGATACGCGGATTTGGCTTGGACACCGATCCGCTACATCCATCGAGCCGTCCCACGCTCACGGCTAGCTGGCCTATTGCGCGCTAGTCAGGTCGGGTTGGTCACGCCTTTGCGTGATGGAATGAACCTGGGGCAAAAGAATACATTGCTGCTCAGGACCAAGCCAATCCCGGAGTGCTTGTATTGTCGCGTTTCGCGGGCGCGGCTGAGGAGCTTGCGGAATCCTTGATCGTGAACCCGTATGTGATCGACGAGGTTGCTGACGCGATCGCAAGCGCGCTCGCCATGCCACTTGACGAGAGGATTGCAAGGCACGGTGCATTGCTCAAGCGCATCAGACGCAATGACGCAGCAAAATGGCGGCGGTCATTTCTCGCCACGCTCGCGGACGAGGACTAGCGTCCCAGGCATTTGCCGCCTGAAGCGCCCGCGGCGCCACAACTGTTCCCGAACCGGTCCCTGCGGGTCCCACCCGCAACCGGCCAGAGTCGTATTGCGGCCTAAGCTGTCTAGCGGCGACCGCCCGATGTCGGCAGTAGAGACGAACGTTGCCTTCCCCGCGGAGAGCATCTCGATCTGATTTTGATGGGACGGATAGCTGGCTTCCGCTGCGCTGCGTGATCGTCGCTCAGGCTGAAATCGAGGGCGGCTGTTCGCCGCCCCCGGCTAAGCTCAGCGGTCGCGTCTTCCACTGGCGCGCTCCAGATCAGCCCCCGTATAGGCATCAGCCGCCGGATTGAATCCGGTCCAGCCGCCGGCTTCGTATTCCTTGCGCCGACCGGCGATATCGACCGCATTGTATTGGCTGAGGATCTGTTCCGCGTTCGGAACGAGATTGTCCTCGACCTTGGCAGTGACCAGCGTTCCACCGCGGCGAATGCCTTCCGCGTAGACGTGAGCATCGTTTTCCGGCACGCCGGCTTCCGTCATTGCGCCGATGATACCGCCCGCAGCACCCCCGACGACGGCACCACCCACGGCGCCGACAGCGGTGGCAGCCAACCATCCGGCGGCAACCACGGGCCCGACCCCGGGGATAGCCATCAAGCCCAACCCGGTGAGCAGTCCGCCGGCACCGCCAACTACGGCGCCCACGCCTGCTCCTGTCGCGGCATCTTCCCCAGCTTCGGAAGCTTCAGCCTCGTGCCAGCCTGTCGCGTTGTTGGCTACGATGCTGATGTCCGAGCGGGGCACACCCGTGGCCTCAAGTTCCCCCACGGCATCGCTGGCGTCGTCATAATTGTCGAAGAGTCCTGTTATCGTTTTCATTTGAATGGTCCTTGGTTTCTGATCAGTTGGCGCCGGCAACAACGTTGCCTTGGTAGTCAAGCGCGATAGGCGTCGATTTGCCGTCCTTGCTCGCGGTACCACGCCAGATGCCCTTGTCGTCCTTCGTCAGTGCGGAGACGTCGGCGTAACCCGCCTTCTCAATGGCGCTCTTGGCCTGGTCCTCGGTGAAGCTGTTGGCGCCCGGCACCGGCGCCGCTGGATCAGTGGCATCCGTGTTGGTGACGGCTGGGGTGGTGCTGTCGGAAGCTGACGCCGAAGCTGCGACCTTTTCGATCATTTCCTGATGCATCTTGAGCGTCGGCAACGTGTCGGCTGCGAACGATTTCAGAGCGGCGTTGTCGCCGTCCTTTGCATATCCTTCGAACAGGCTCACAGCGTCGGCATGGGCCGCCTTCTGCATCTTCGCATAGGATGCATCGACGGGCGCCGCAGCCGACTGAAGCTTGTCGACATCGGCCTTGTGCGGGGAATCCAGGTCCGATGGGACCTGCAACTTTTGCTCACCGGCAATACTCTCGAGTTTGGCATTGGCGGCCCCATGATCGGAGATCATTTTTTGAGCGAAATCCTTGAGGCTCTGATCCTGGAGCTTGTCCTGGGCGACCTTGCTCGACTGCACCTCGAACATGCCGCCGATCGCTGCCTTGGTTACGAAATCTTGGGCCGTTTCTGCGGCCAGCGCAGGCAGCGCAAACACCATTGCTGTGGCGACCGATAACGATGCCCAGCGGAGACTGTTCTTCATGAATGGGTTCCTTGATTAGAGAGGACGATGCTCCCTAATGTCCAGGCGGAGGCTTTGTTCCGGACGCTGCCATCTACGCGCCGTTGTGCAGTTGGGGCGCCGACCTTGGTCACCGTCGTCCGGGACAATTGGTCGAGCGTGGCTCAGGGCGGTCGCCAGCGATCTCGAAAAAGCTTCATGGATGAGCCGTAGATAGCCGAGGGTGCCGCCGGAGCGGTACTATTCAACGATCTCGTCGTGCATCGCCTGGGTACCTGGATTCGTGCGGGTGGCCCGGACACAGGTGAGCTCGCCGGCAAGTGCCAATCTGGGCGACCCAGTCGCCGTGGTTAGGCGCAAAGATTACCAGGCTCTGATTGGCGAGCACCTTCAGCGCCTCGCGCACACCCGCCATGATCGTGATACCGGCGCCATCCAGAACTGCTCAGCACTGACGGCGAGCGAAGGGGTGAACCATTGGGGTTGCCATCAGACGTCCCCTTGGGCGACCCTACGCTTCCCGTCGAGGCTGTTCAGGAGGGCTACCAGATCGTCGGCGTAATCCTTGTCGAGACCGACAGCCGGTACGCCCCAGGCGTCGGCCGGCAACCCGGTGAACACGTCAAACACGGTCCAGGTTTTGTCCAGGTCCATCTTGAGGTCGTATCTTTGCGGTGCCATGCGAGAGGTCCCTTGGTCGGCTTGCACGAAACTGCCGAACTTTCCGGACGCTCATGTGGTTCCTTACTCGTGAAGGTCGAAGAGGACGACCTTTCCAATCGCTGAGGCCAACTGAACTACCTGTTCACATAGCTCGTTATCCGTCTCCATCTCGTCTAGCTCCTCCTTAAGGTCAGGACGCTTTGCTCGGATCAGCCCGACGGTCTTTTTTAGGGAGACAATGTCGCCTTCAAGGGATTCCTCGATGGCTTTCTGAATGATCGCTTCGGTGGACTTCGACAGGCGATCCACTGGGTACCTCCCAAGCTCCCTCTCGGGCACTATGGGGACAGCGGGGGAGAAATGAAACCATTAGCTAAATCTAATATAAGTTAGATCAAATCGACTCCGACGTCGGACAGCCGTATGGTGCAGCATCGGCGACACTGCATTTGGGAATCGCCGGCTGTGAGCGATCATCGCGCTTCCGCCCCACCGGCAGGACTCATGGCCAACACCAAGACCGAACACAGTATTGCCTACCCAGGCGACCTGACGCTCTAAAGCAGCTCTTTGATCGGGTTTGCGCTGAAGAATCGTATTCTGGAGGGTAGTGACCGCTCCCAGCAGCGGAGCCGTGATCCGGCCGCAGACGAGACGTTTCTTGTGCAACCCACTACCTGCCTGCCGACGGCGCGCTGCCTTAAAGCGCGCAGAAGACCGCATTATTTGATAGAATTTCTGAGCGAAGGATCGGGGGCACGACTCTTCGCGGCTCAAAGCGGCAGGCCACGCGCCGCAGAAGGTTCGGCGGAGATCCGTCACCAGAAATCATAGCGTCGTGGCCTTCGCAGGCACGGGTACCTAGGCGGCCTGAACAATCTCGACCAGTTCGACGTCGAAGATCAGATCCTTTCCGGCCAACGGGTGATTGCCGTCGAGTTTGACTCTTGCGTCGTCCACGCCAACGACCGTTACCTGCATAGGGCGCCCCTCGCGGGTTCTGGCCTGTAACTGAGTACCGATATTGATGTTGATGTTATCCGGCACACGGACGCGCTCGATGCTCAAGACCGCTTCGGGACGGTGGGGACCATAGGCGGCGTCGGCGGGGACGGTGACGGTATTTTTCTCGCCCACCTCCATACCCTCGACATGGGTTTCAAGGCCGGGGATCACTTGCCCTTCACCTAGCGTGAATTGCAGCGGCTCACCACCGGAAGCATCGAATTGAGTGCCGTCGGCTAGACGTCCAGTATAGTTGATGCGCACGGTGTCGCCATTCTTGGCCTGCGTCATGACAGTCATCCTTTGGGGTTTTTAACGGACCGGCTAGCGTTCACGGTCCCGTTTTCGATCATCCGCGCACTAAGATGCACGGCGCGAAACTCTAAAACTAGGGGCTTGCCTGCCGATGTAAACCCACAACACCGATTGAGCTATGTGACACCCGTTGGCGTTCACCGCCGCCTATTCGGCGACATTGATTTGCGCGACCTGGCGGCCGACTTGAGGCCGGACACGGCATGGCTAGTTTGTGCAGATTGCCTTCAACAGCCTAAAGTCGGCTTCTGGCCAAAATGCAGCATCCGAGTAGCGGGTTGGCGATGTCGCGCGACCTGCTCGTCGGAAGATGACTTAGCCAACTTCCCATCTTTTTCCTGCGGTTTGCATTCCCGGCGGTCAAGTGAATCCCATCCCCGGCATCCTTACCCGGCTTGGCCGCTATCCACGTCGTCGGGTCAAGAAGCGGCACTGATTGCAACTGGCTTGGCCGTAAGACATGCGAGCAACGGTGCGATTTCCCCCATCTTGAGCAAGGCCACCGATTGGATGAGTTTGTCGAGTTCGGCTTGCGAAAGGATGTCCCATCCGAGGTCGTGGAGCTTCTCCTCGACGGCGGATTGGTCCATCGGATTGTTGGCGTCGCCGAGTGGACGCGGCACATCCGCGGTTCGCTCGTATCCACCGACAACCATTGTAACTCGCGCCGGCGTGCCTTGCGGGAATATGCCGGCAAATTCGTCAGGGTAGCGAACCTCCACTCTTTGAGCGAGTTCCACCACCTGCGGATCTGAAAGGGAGTGGGGGCGAAGCGGCCGAAACGCCTCCGCGCCGCGCAACGCTGCGAGTGCAGCAGCAAAGGGAACCGAGAACTGTCCCCCCTCGAGCGATTTTGGCGCGTATTCGTTAGGGAGTTTGCGTGCTTCGGGAAAGATGTCGACCGCAATGCGGCCTATCGGTTCATCTGTGCCGCGGCCTGCGACCAGCGCGAGCACGGCATCGATTACGGGGTGTGTATAGCGGCAAGACGCATAGGGCTTGAGATAGGTCTCGCTGATCAGCCAGCGGCTACCCAAATCAGCGGTGATTGCACCGACATTGTAGGCATGAGCGCGGTCTAGCATGTCGATCGAGCCGCTCATCCCACAGCTGGCGCGCTCGACCGCGAACAGCGCGGCAACCGTCGACCAGGGACTGCTGCCCTTGACGGAGCTTGCCTGGCAATCGCCTTGCGGCAGATTTTGCGGTGCCTCGGCACCCGCTATCGCGAGTGCATGGGCAAGCTGATCCGTGTGCATCTTGCGCAGCCATCCAATGGCGGCCGCCACTCCAAACCCGGTCCACTGACCACTGGCAAAGCTC
This sequence comes from Mesorhizobium sp. B2-4-1, assembly GCF_006442185.1. Classification (NCBI taxonomy): domain Bacteria; kingdom Pseudomonadati; phylum Pseudomonadota; class Alphaproteobacteria; order Hyphomicrobiales; family Phyllobacteriaceae; genus Mesorhizobium; species Mesorhizobium sp. B2-4-1. Next base: position 211,383 of record NZ_VFVN01000010.1, read on the forward strand.
ATTGTGTCGGAAAAGCGTCGCGCAGCCGCAATGCGCAAGGCGACGTCATATCCAATGGCCGTCGCTGCAAGCACCTCATGACCGTCACTGCCAAGCTTTGCCGCTTCCATCAGGACGGCTGGAATGATGCCAGCCCCCGGATGACCTGCCGCAAGACAATGGCCGTCATCGACATCAAGCGAGCTCGCTGCAGCGCAATTGGCAAACAGGGCGCCAAGATAATGTAACCCTCCTTCGGCGAACCAAGCGTGTGCGCCGCCGGACCCGAAACAAGCCTTCGCGGCGATGCGTGAGAGCCTGGCATTGTCGGTCGGCACCCCGCCAATCAGCGCGGCGAGGGTGTCGAGGATGGCCCGTTGGCTCTTTTCGACGACCTCGTCTGAAAGGTGCTCGTAGCGCACATTGCTGACGAAGCCGGCCAGCTGTTCGGCAATTAACTGCATCGATCTCTCCAAAGAAAAATATACCTAGTATACCTTGCTTTCTGGCATGGAAAGGCTGGCCGTGAAATTTCTTTTCAGCCGTCGCTTTGCAGACGGTGGAACGTCAAGATGTGCTGGTCACCGATGGCACCGCGAAAGATCGATCCGGTGTCGACGAACCCCGCCTTGAGATAGAGCGACTTGGCGGGCAGGTTGCGTGCGTTGACTGCAAGCATCAGTTCCTTGACCTCGGGCCGGTTCCGCCGTACCCAGGAGATGGCCAGAACCACTCCCGCCCTACCAAATCCTTTTCCTTGGCACGCGGAAGAAATCCGGAAGCTGTGCAGTGTCACAGCGCCGCGCGGCGCCCACTCTGGCAGAGCCTGTTTCTCTCGCAAGATGAAGAACCCTACCGTCTTTTTGGAGATGATAATCGCGAAGGCATGTTCCTGGTCAGGATACCGGCTGGCTTCCAGACCGTCGAAAACCGCATCCACCGAGCCGGCGAACTGCTCCTGTCCTGGATCGAGCATTAGTTTCTTGATAGCGGCACGCTCCAAGACCGTTACTGGTCGCAGCTTGATCGGATCTGGACGGACCGCGTCTGGAAACGCTAACGGCTGCCGACATGACGCCTTGCCGGATCCCGATCGCGACCTCATCGATCGATCCTTCGCATTGCCGCGCTCCGCTGCATCCATAAGATCGCACCGCTGCCGCAAGCAAACACGCAGGCAAGACCGAGGAAGATGTGCCGGGCAGGAACACCCGAGGCGAGCGTTGGAAGAAGGTAGACGCCGATAGCGACCACTCCGATGGCGGCCTCGATGTTGCTTCTGACACGGCCGACCATTCGAGTTGAAACGGTCTTCAGAATCGTCACATCGCTCCCGGCCCGAACCATCATGAAAGACAGGCCTATCAGGCCTTGCCAGAACACGGCCTGCGCCGTGGTTTGAGAGGTGGACAAAGCAGCAGTGGCCGCGGCGAGAAGGATAGTTCCCACGGCAACAAGGATCCTTTCCTGCGCAAGACCGGAGAGCCACATCAAGGTAATGCTTCCGACCAAGCCCCCACCCGAATACGTCGCAGCGAGCCAGCCGTAGGGGCCGGGCGACAGCTTGAGCTCGTAACGTGCGAAGCCGGCCAGCAGAGCATTGGATGCATGCGCCGATGCATAGGCCAGCAACAGCGCACACCCCGCAACCCTGAGGTGGGGGTTTCTCACAGTCTCGAAAAGACCCCCCATCAGGTCCTGCATGTGCGGACTATGCTGCACCGGGGAGGCGTGATCTTCCTCTATGAGAAGACCAGCGAGCGCAGCGGCCATGAAGGAAAAGGCCGCGCAGACGACGAGACTGCTGGCCAAGCCCGATAAGGACAGGCAGAGGCCGCCTGCCGCGGCGCCGACGATATTTCCGACCTGGCTGAAGAAAATGCCCAGCGAGACGGTCCGCGTCACAAAATGCGCGCCCGCCAGCTGCAGCAACGCTTGGCTGCTCGGATAGGAAAATAGCGATCCGATCGAGACAAAACATGCCGTGGCGTAAAGGATACAGATCGGCGTGCGTTCGGGAGAACACGACCAGACGATCAACGCCAAAAGCCCGATACCGGCGCCATGGATCATCTCTCCCGTAGCAAACATCGTCCGCCGGCGGGAGCGATCTATCAGTGGCCCGATGAAGGGACCAACGGTGAAGGCCAGCAGTTGCCAGCAGATCAGGACCTTGCCGACCGAAGCGATGTCACCACTGATCTGCAGCGCAAACCAGGAAACCAGGACGATGTACATGCTGCGCGCGCATTGCATCGTGAACAGCATCGCGTAGATCGGGCTAACCGGCTGGTGCACCAACGCTGGATACCGAAACATTGGCCACCAACCTTCAAAACAGTATGACCGTTGCTTCGCCCGCTATGCGGGCTGGTTGCGGAAGCTGGGGCCGAGCACCGGGTTTTCTCGCTGCATTTGCCCGTCTTGGGTCTCGATCCTCGGCGCACCAACGCCGTGGCCTCGCGCTTTCGTTTGTCCGACCGACCGGCCGCCGTGAGCGGAAGCCTCTCGGCCCGATTACGACTTAGCTGCCAGTCCGGCATCATCCCCATCGCCAGCATGCGCCAACACCTCATGGAGCGTTCTGCGCTCCCAGGGCAGCCGCGACCACCTAGCCATTCTCGACCTGGGCGAGCTGACTGTTGTTGGGCCTTCGGCCGGTCGTTTGCTCCATCCGGCGACCGCCTTTAGCCACTCGTGGTCGTAGACGGTTTCGACGTATCTGTGTCCCTCGTCGGGGAACAGCGCCACGACCGTCTTTCCGGGATTGGCCTCAGCCCACCATCGAGCAACCCGATAGGCAGCTCCACTGGTCGGCCCCATGAAAAGACCATGCTTTCGATGAAGATCGTGGGTGGCATGAAAGGCCTCCGCCGGCGTAACCCAGTGCACCTCGTCGAACTGGCGGTGATCGACATTTCGCGGGAGAATGTTGCCTCCAAGGCCGCTCAGGTTGAGTTTGCCGCTCGGCTGGCCGAACAAGACGCTGTTCGGTGTGTCGACACCGATCGCGTAGAGGTCGGCGAACAACGTCCGCAGGTAGCAGGATATGCCGCTCACGGAGCCACCCGATCCGACAGGACCAACCAGGCAGTCGACCTTTCCGAGCCTATCTATGAACTGTTCGGCGACCTTGGCGTAAGAGATCGGATTGTCGGGATTGTCGTACTGCGAGGGCCAGTAGCTACCGGCAATGTCGCGCAAATGAATGTGCAGTCGGTCGAGCCGGGCCTGCTGAAGGCCGCCCGAGGCAGCCGGACTATCGACAATCGTAACATCGGCGCCGAGCTCGATCAGACGTCGATGAAGATGGCGATCGAGCGCCCAGTCGCTGACGAGGATCAGCCGGTATCCCTGCTGAACCGCCAGCATGGCAAGCGCGAGGCCAAACGTTCCCGACGAGGATTCGCAGATCGTGGCTTCAGGCTTCAATTGATCGCGTTCCACAGCCCGCTCGAGCATGAACCGGGCTGGCAGCAGCTTCATCAGGAAGAAGCTGGCGCCGAAAAGAGCTCCGCCGAGCGCCACAAGGCGCGGGCCCTCGAAATCTTCCAGCTTTCGCATCAGCGCACGGGTCGACATGGGTTACTCCTGCGTGCCAGGCGTTCAATGGCGAAAGATCGTCGGCTCGAAATTGGACTGACGCAGAGCGCCTGCCGCGCGATCGATGTTTACGGATGCATTCTGGTCTCTAGCGTCGAACATCAGTCCGACGACCGTGCCGCTGTGAGCGACCTGAACGCCAATGGCGCCGAAGCGGTCACCGACGGTTTCGATCTCTCTCAGCCGTGGTTTGGCAAGAAACCGCTCGTTGATCCGCGCGCTCGCCGTCGCAACCCTGCCCAGCATGCGGGCGTCCGCATTCTTGATGGCTGTTCGCAACAGGCTTCGAAGCGGCCGAAAGGTCTCGATCTCCAGGTGATCGTAACGCGCCGGCTCGAATTCAAGCGTATCGACCGTGAGCAGGGGGGTGGTATCGATGCTGATGAAGTCGATCGGCGGCAGCGGCTTGCGGAATGCCTCCATCACGATGCCGTCCCGGTGCGCAAACAGCACCGCTTGCTGCCTGAACAAAGTGGAGTCACAGGCCGTTTCCGCGCTGACCGCGAGCTGCATGACCTCATCCGACGCCGCATCGATCTCCAACCAATTCAATACCGCCAGGATGCTTGCCAGAACGTCGGCGGTGGAGGAGCCCATGCCACGGCCAATGGGGATGTTGCTATCCATCGAGAGATGGCCGCCGCTGCCGGGCCGGCCGAATGCATTGATGGTCAACTCGGCCGCGCGTCGAGCCTTCTCCCGCGAGGCTGGCCAGACAGTCACGTGATCGCTATCGTTTGCGCTGAACCTGGCTTTGGACCTCAGATGACGACAGGGCAGCGAGACCAGCGCGCGTCGCAACCGTGCGCCCTCATCCTCGAAAACGCCTTGAACCAGTTCCCCGTGATGGCCAATGGCTTCAGCGTATCCCGAGCCCTCAGACATGGGCATTCCTCCCTATACTTTAGCAACCACTTAAGTTACTCGGTGAATATTTTCGCAGGCCGGATCGTCTACAGCAACAACCAAGTTGATAATCTTTTGTATTCCAAAACGTTGCGAGTACATGACGCGCATTTATTTCCTCTTACATATTGGTCACAAATGTAGAGCCCGACCAGGCGGGCAGGGGCGGCTGCCGGCGTTCCTCGATATGTGCTGCGGGAATGATCAGGCCGACTGGTCTTCGAGCGCGTATCCGGCGAGCCTTACAGTGCGAATGGCAACGCTTCGTGATGACCGCCTGAGTAACTTTCGCAACTGGCTTATGTGAACATCGACCACGCGCGTGCTTACACTGGCGCTATTTGTCCAGGCCACGGCGATCAGCTCATCGCGGCTGAGCACCTTTTCCGGATTTTCCAGCATGTGGCGCAGCAACTTGAACTCGATTGGCCCGAGCGATATCTCCTTGCCGGCGCAGCGCACGCGATGGGTATCGAGCTGCATCTCGATATCGCTATATGCCAGCGACCTGCCACGCCGGGATCCCTGTTCCGATGCTTGGCCCACCGCCAGCCTGGCCCGCAGGTATTCGAGCAGCTTGGCCGGGGCAAACGGCCGGACAAAGCATTCGTCAATGCCAGACCTCAGCAGCTGAATGTGCTGAGCTTCCGCGCCGGGCGACACCAGAGCGACACAGGGGAGGGCGCCTGTGCGAGCATCCTGCTTGAGCCCGGCACTTTTGGCCCCCAGCTGATTGTCCGGTCGACAATCCAGCACCACGGCCCGAACCGGCATGTCCGCTGCAAGCTCCAGCACTTCATCGATGGAACCGGCCAGCGTACTGGCGAAGCCGTCGACCTCGAGAATGTGGCTGAGGAGCAGATAAAATTCCGCGTCCTTCGAGCAGATCACTATCAATGGCTTCATATGCGCAGCGTTAGGATCTTTCAGCTGCCATCAAGACGGGCTGGCTATATTCGAATCCCGCATTCCCAAAGGCCAGCATGCCAGAACAAGCCACCCAAAACAACAAAGCCCAAAAACGAGCTTGGCGTCGCAGCAAACATGCCGGCGGCCGGTCCGTGCTTCCCTCTACGGCAAATTCGAGTCCAGCGGCGGCCGCCGCCAAAAAAGACAAAGGGCGTATAAACCGAAATCCCGCGCGCGTCCGCAACGGCGGACAAGCCTCGCGCGTGGGATGGAGGAATTCCGCCTCGGCCGCGGTGGTGAACGGGACAGCCTAAGGAGCGTCAGCATAGCGACGGCTGAAAGCCTGGACGCGGGACTGACTGTCCCCGCCAAGGCGGTCCGCACACTGCACGATGGTCGAGGTAGGCCGTGGTATCTGTCATCGGCATCCCGCCGCAACGGATCTCGCCGGCGAACCGGAACCTATCGCCTGATCATTAATCTACTCCCAGGGGGAGCCCGATGGCCGGCGATGACCAGTTCGAAAGATGTTGCGGCCCGGAAAGCCTTACCGCGTGTTCTCGAAGGGCTGAAAGAGGCCCATCACGCCCGCAGGCTATTCATTGAGGCCGCGACGAAGGGGATATTCTGGCTAAATGGGGCCCGCTGAGTTGAGCGGCAGCCGCCTTTTCATCGAGAGCCAGATAGGCTTACTCTAAGAAGGTCGCCCGGAGCCTTCCATGTGCAACGATTATGAACAGCATGTCCTGTGGGCTGAATACTGTCGGATGATGGCGTCGCTGGCGCTCAAAATCCCGGCGCACCAAACCGAACTCGATTTGCCGCAGGCGGATGACATCCGCATTAATGACCCGGCGCCAATAATGCGCGGCGCCGGCGATGCGATTGAATTGGCATCGATGACGTTCGGATTTCCGCCGGCGGGCCCAAAGGGGGGACCGGTGTTCAACTTTCGCTCCGAAGGGAGGCAATTCGCAAACAGCAATCGATGCCTCATTCCGGCCTCCGGGTTCTTCGAGTTCACTGGTGCGAAATATCCGAAGGCGAAACATCGCTTTACGCTCAACGGCTCTCCATTTATGGCCATCGCAGGGCTTTGGCGTGAGGCCGCCGGCAACAAGCCGCCTACCTTCACCATGCTGACGACTGATCCCGGGCCCGATGTCGCACCATTTCATAACCGGCAGGTCGTTGTTCTTCAGCCGCAGAATTGGGCTGCCTGGATCAACCTGACGAAGCCCGAATCTGAACTCTTGCGGCCGCTTCCGGCGGGGTCGCTTAGAGTGGAAACGGTGCGCCCGCAAAGCGCGTAACACGAGGCCGATCCTGACGATCATTCCATGTCGGGTACGTCACCGCTGACGAAAAGCGTTGTAGGCGGGCCGTAGTCCCCAAGCGCTGGATCGGCATCGCGGCTCCATGCGATGACGCCGACATGCTGGTAGCCAGCGCCTTGGTTATGCGAACTGCCCTTTCCTCGCTTTGCTGATCCGCCGGGCCGTAGGCGGCAAACAGATCGCCCTCGTTGCCGCGATCAAAGGCAATGACGACGATCAGCTTTGGCTTCTTCTGGCCAGGCAGGACATGGTCGGACATCATCTCTCCTTCGCATCAGCGCGAGGCCTGCTTTTCCGTCGCCGCTTCAAGCGCGTTTATTGCATCACAGACGGCTTGGCGCTTGGGTTCGACCGGCTCGTCAGGGTGGAAATGAGAAAGCGAAAGAGTGGTGAAGACGACGGTTAGGTCGCCGATGAGGTCTCGCATTTTGAACCGATCTTCGACATCGGCCGCAATGCGCCAGGCCAAGATGGAATCCCTTCCGCTAAGCGTGTCTTTGCCGCCTCGCTCAACATCTGCACGAAGCATCGCCAACGCGGTGACGCGGTCGACGAGTTGGGTTTCCGGATCGATCAGTAGCTCCAGATCCACGCTTAGAGGCTTGCGTTCTTCAGGCCAGCCGGCACAGCACGCCTCCAGGGCGGCGGTATGGGCTTGGCCCCAGGCTTGTGCGCAGGCGCCGGCTCGACCGTCCAATCCATCTTCCGGAAAGCCGTTTATATCCCAGCCTTCGAGTGCAAAGGCGCCTTGTGCCGCTTCCTCGGCTGTGAAACCGGCGCGCTCCAAAGCCGTCTCGGCGGCCGCGATGCCGCGCGAAATCTCCTCAGGCGATGCGCCTGGGACGGTCAAAACCAGGTCCATGTCTGTCTCCGGTAACTATTTTAGCTACAGTGAACGAAAAGAGAACATTGAGTCAAGACTGCTCTTGACGAGGAAGGAATATGTTCCTTATTCCTGAATGACATCTGAGCAGGAAAGAGGCATGGGAACGCGCCAGAACGCGCCGGCCGGCGAAGCTATGTCCGAACTGGAAGAGGTGGCTGAGCAGGCCATAGCCGCAGCCGGCGGCGATGTCTTGGTCGCGTTGCTGAATGTCCTTGCCAGGAACAACGACCTTGAACGGGAACTGGGCTTGTCGCGGGCCGCAGTCTCGAACGGCTATTCTCGCGGCTGGCATAAGGCGCGGGTTCAATGACCGAGACGGCGGAAGACAATTTCCGGATCGAAGTCTGGGATCGAGAGGAGAAAACCCATCTCGAAACCATATGCCGATCTCCGGACGCGGTGGTCAGCCAGGCAGCTTGGCAGGCGGCCATTCGGCGTCGGCCCGGAATGCTGCTGATTCACTACAACAGCCGCCATGTCATGGAGAAGATTATCACTCCGGGCGAGGTGAAGGTTCCACCGCAGACTGTCATCAACGGCAGCATTCATGCCGGGTTGGACGTTTCACTTGGCGATCTGCGCGAATGGCACACGTTGCGAGCTTGGTGCAAACGCTGCTCGCACTATGCCGAGGTGAAGCCAGCCGCACTTATTCGGCGATACGGCAAGGACGCGCTGTTCAGCTCCGTTGAGAGGGCGCTTGTCTGCACGAGCTGCGATCGAGGCGGTCCGGTGAGACTGGAGATTCACAAGCTGCCGCGGAATTGAACCGGCTCCTGAGGGAACGGCGAAGGTCCTAGTGTTGCCTGCGCCAATTCCAGGGCTTGTCGAATGAGCCGGCCCACAGGCCGCGCTTTGCGGTCCTGGCTTCCTGCTCGGCTCCAACGTAGAAGCCGGCACTGTATTTCGGCCAATCAAGCGCATAGCCCTGCCTGACCATCCATTCGCCGATATCGACGCCTGCGGCGGTGCAGACAGCGACCATGCGCCTGTAGCGATCGCGGTCGACTCCAATGCACGATGTTGGGCGATGCGCATCGAGGAAATCCGCCAACACCAGAGACGCCTGCTGGCCGCAACGGTACTTCTTGCCAGAGGCGATGGCGCAGATCTGAGCACTCTCCGGCGCGTCCATGCCATTGAGGCGAATCCGCTGTCCATGAATTTCGATCGTGTCGCCGTCCACGACTGATGGAATGCCCACCAGTGGTTCGGCCACGGAAGGCAAGGTGAGGCAGAGCAAGGCGGCCGACAAGCGGCAGACACCAAGGGCGGGAAATCGCCGCATCTCAGCCATCGCACGCGCAGCCGGGCGCTTTGTGGCATCGCTTCTCTCGCGAGATGCAGCTATCGCCACATGCCTGACCGGCCGAACAAGTCTTGCAACATCCCTCGACATGAACCGTCGACCAGGGCACCGGCGCCTGTGGGCGCCGCACGACCGACGCAGGATCCACCGGCATGAAAACGCCGCCGATCGCCAATGCGGCGATAATCCGAAACATAACTGCGCCTCCCTACGACACCCCGGCTCTGTGCCAGCGACCTCGGTGATCCAAGACCCAGGTCCTTAGTTCTCTTCTTTACCTTCTTGGTCGGGGCAGTTCTTCCCTCATCCGGTTCAGCTGTGCCGCAGACTGAACCGACATGCAACTGAGCCCCGCCACGCGGCGGGGCTTCATCAAGGTCAGGCCGCTACAGCCTGGCACCTTGCCAGGGCAGTCCCTCAGGCTTTGACGGATGCCTTGCGCGTCTTCTTCAGCGGTGACTTGATTGACGCCGCAGGTGTTCTTGCGGCTGCAAAGCGCGCTGGTTTTTTTGTTTTCTCGTTCGCGGCTGGTGCGGGCGCCATCGCCTTTCGTCCAAGGCCTGCTGATTTCGCCAATGCCGAGCGAGTTGCCGTATAGTTCGGCGCCACCATCGGATAGTCAGCTGGAAGGTTCCACTTCAGGCGATACTCATTAGGGGTCAGATCGTAGTGAACTCGAATATGACGCTTGAGCGACTTGAACTTCTTCCCATCCTCAAGGCAGATAATAAAGTCTGGCGTCACCGACTTCCTGATCGATATTGCCGGTTCCTGCTTAACCACAGGCTCTATCGCCGGCGTGCCGATGCCTTTCAGAGCGGCATGAATATCGCCAATCAGCTTCGGCAACTCGCCGACCGGCAGCGGATTGTTCGAGACATACGCGGCGACGATGTCGGCCGCTATCGACACAGTATCCAGTTGGCCGTCTTGTTCGAGAGCAGTGGTCATATAGTTTCCTCTTACCGTATCGGACGAATTGATCGGGCTTTGATTTGCCATACCGCCAGCGAGACAAATAGTTCATTTTTCTCTACAAGCCACATGTTTTCCCAAAACATGCCGAAAATACTACTCCTACGCGTGCCAACCTAGGCAAGCAGAGCCGGAAAGGCTGTCATGAACGAAACGCCGAGAGGTCGTTGGCATAGTACCCCTGAGCCGGGGCCTCACGGAAAAGCATTGCGAGCGTAAGCCGACGAGCGGGCTCACGCGTTCGCCGTAACGATCGCCGCCCGTATGTTGGGGACTCGTTCCAAATCCACCTACATTGTCGGGACAAACTTTGTCGATCGCGATTCCTGCGCTGGAAATGAGGGAAACCTTGCGGCGGCTCGCGCTGGCGACGGCAGCATGCCATCTGTTGACCATTCCACATCCGAACCGATTTCTCCTGCCGGCGGCGGCAGCCTTTCGCATGTGTCCGAGCCTGCTATAACCAGTGCTTCGACACGCCCATGCATCAAACTTGAACCAAGCAGAATGAAGACCAGCATCGATCACTTGCCTGAGCACAAGCAGGAAGAGTTGGCCCGCGAAGTCGAGATCCTGCATGCCGAATTCGAGGACGCACTGGCCGAGAGCAGCGCCGACTGGAAGAAGAGCGGCCGCATCCTGAAAATCATCCTGTTCGGCTCCTATGCCCGCGGCAACTGGGTCGACGAACCACTGACAATGAAGGGCTACCGCAGTGACTTCGATCTGCTGGTGGTCGTCAACAACAACAAGCTTTCCGACTACTGAGGGCCTTGATGACGGCGCAGCTAAGGTCGTTACGATGGTGGGATCGCCGGCGAGAGTTCGATCGAGGAGATCGACAATCTCTGGCCTTCCCTAGTCTTAGATAGAACTGCCCTATCGCCTTTCCGCAAGGATCGCCTCGGCAGTTTTTTCGTCGGTGATCAAAACGTCGACGATACCGAGACGCAGCACGGCGCGCAGCACCGGGACCTTCTCGAGGCCACTCGAAGGCAGGATCACGGTTTCAATATCGCGTAGGTTTTCTGGAGCGAGGCCTATAACACGATGGTTGAGAGGGTGATCGACGAGTTGTCCATCGGCATCGATCCAGTGGCCGCAAATGTCGCCGACGGCGCCGGCCTCGTGCAGCGATGTGAGATCGTCATCGCCTACCAATCCGATCCGAAAGATGGTGGCGTCCTTGTGCACCGCACCGACGGAAACGAACGCGGCGTCGACGTCGCGGGCATGGGTGAAGGCGTCCTCCAAGATAGACTGGCGCATCAGCAGATCGCGCGTAGCCTCGGTGTCCGTGAACACCGGTGCCGCGATGTAGAAACATCCCGCATCGAAAAGCGCCGCGAGCCGGGAAGCTATCTCATAGATACTGATCGCCGACCCGCGTGTGAGCCCGCCTAGCAGGGAAACGACGGACATCGCTTTGACCGGACGCACCGTCACCGAACGGAGACTTAGCTGGAGCGTCCGCCCCCATCCCACCCCCACCGAGACCCATCACGTATTCTAAGCGACAGGGCTTCGCCGGCCGCGGCTGCGATGACTTGTGGTACCAGAGCAGGATCGGGCGGTGTCGGGACCACAACTGGATCCGAGACGCCGTAGGCGTCCCGCAACCGGTTCTCCAGCTCGATGCAGTTCGCCACTTTCGAATTGATGCGTATCTGAACTATTCCTCGCTCGCGGGCGTGCGCGAGCATTCGGTTGACGCGAAGGCGGGTTAGGCCAAGAGACTTGGCAATTTGCGCCTGCGTGAGGTCTCCCACATAAGGAAGCCAAGCAGCACGCACGAGGAGCCCTTCCTCGCGATCAGCCGAGACGGCGTTGGTTACGGCGAGGCGGCCGTCCCGCTTCTTTCGCGGTGGTTTGTCCATCAAACTATCCTATCCACTCTCCGCCCTACGGGCGGCTCGGTGGGGCCGTGTCCGCACCGAACGAGGCATCCATCGATTTCTGGGGCGCCGACCTTTAGCATCGGTGATAGCGGTCGAAGGACAAATCCAAGCGCACATCATGGCAAATCGCGTCGATGATAGCGGTCGTCAGCGGCAGGCGATGGCCGGGAAGTACGTCCTGCGCCATCATCTTCTCCAATGCTTGGCCAAGATCCAGCGCCAGTTGCGCCCCTTCGACCGTGTCTGAGCTCATATGTTCACGCTTCGCCACGGAATAGGGCAAGCCACGGCCGAGCCAGCGTCCCATGCGACCGTTGCGGCCCGCTTGGCAGGTCACATAAAGATCCCCGGAGCCGGCCAGTCCCCACACCGTTTCTGTTCTTCCGCCCATGGCTTCGACCAAAATCGCCATTTCCGCCAGCGACTGCGAGAAAAGTGACGACGCCAGATTGTGCATGAGAGCATCGTTTGGCGCCTTGTTAGCGCGCTCCAGCAGTCCCATGGGGGCGCCTACGGCCAGCGTGTAGAAATTCTTGAACGCGGCGCAGATCTCGACTCCAGCGAGATCGGATGATGATCGGACGTGATAGAATGGAGCTCGCAGGATGCGGAGTGCCGCGGCAAGCTGAATGGGATCGTGCCCGGCCACGATCACAGAGGTATCGCGCTGTGCCGCCAGCTCGCCGGCAATGCACGGCCCGCCGACAGCCATCACCGGGAGCATCAAGCCGGTGCGCCGTTCAATCTCGCGAGCAAGCAGACGTGGCAGGATTTCGATGCCTTGGTCGCTCGCGGCGAGCCCTTTTTAATCATCAATATTGGCACAGGCGACTTGATGCTTTCCGCAATTCGGTCGATCGCCCAAGGAACGCCGGCCGACGAGACCCCGAGTATAAGCAACTCTGGTCTGTCATTCATCGCTTGCCCGAATTTTCCAGGAACAGGCATTTACCGCTCTGGGTAGCGTGATGTTGAGGCGCGGGTGATGACCTGTGCTCGCCACGGAGCCAATGATCTCCTCGTCGAGATGGGTGCCAACCAGAGCGATGCGGTTACCTGCGTGAGCGGCCGGAAAGGTCATGGCAGAGCCCATGACGCCCGCGCCGAGGACAACGATCTGCGCCATTCAAGTTCTCTCCTTGTCCAGCCGTTCGCCGCTGCTTTCATCGAACAGGTGGATTCGGCCAGGCGTCGGCTCCAGATTGATCACAGCTCCGGGAGAGAGTTCCATGCGGTCATGCAGGACCGAGCAGATCGTCATCTCGCCCATGTTTGCAAAAACATGTATTTCGGGGCCAGTCGGCTCGACAACCTTGACGGTCGCGCGGATGCCGCTTCCGTTGGCAACCGGTCGAAGATGTTCGGGCCGAATGCCGTAGATCGCCTTTTGGCCGGGCCGGACCGAAGCCTTCGGCGGAAGCGGGAGGGACAGTTCGCCGGTCCGTACCACCCAGGCGTCTCTCTCGGGTGCCACCTCGCCATGAAACATATTCATTGCAGGCGAGCCAATAAACGCGACGACAAAGAGGTTTGCCGGGTTATCGTAGACCTCGAGCGGGCGCCCAATCTGCTCGATACGGCCATCACGCATGATGACGATGATATCGGCCATGGTCATAGCCTCGATCTGGTCGTGCGTGACATAGACGGTGGTGGTCTTCAGCCGCTGGTGGAGTTCCTTAATTTCAGTCCGCATCTGCACTCTCAGTTTGGCGTCGAGGTTGGACAACGGCTCGTCAAACAGGAATACGGTTGGATCGCGCACGATGGCGCGGCCCATGGCAACGCGCTGCCGCTGGCCGCCCGAAAGCTGGCGAGGGTACCGTTCCAGGTAGGGGGTCAGATTGAGGATCGACGCCGCCCATCCCACCTTCTGTTTGATTTCTTCCTTCGAGCGTTTCTTCAACTGCATGGAAAAGGCCATATTGTCGAAGACCGTCATGTGCGCGTAAAGCGCGTAATTCTGGAACACCATCGCGATGTTGCGGTCCTTGGGGTGAAGGGTGTTGACGACCTTATCGCCTATGGAGATTCCACCCGACGTTATTGGCTCAAGACCGGCTATCATGCGCAACAGAGTGGACTTGCCGCACCCGGACGGCCCTAACAAAACGACAAACTGGCCGTCTTCGATCGAAAGATCGAGTGCATGGATAACTTCGACGGCGCCATACTCCTTCCTCACGTTGTCGACGGTTACAGACGCCATAAATTGCTTTCCCTTCGATTGTCCTTGCCTATTAGCTACCACTTCACCGCGCGAGACCTCGGCGGCGATCAAATGCGATTCACCATTCACTCTCCAGGAACTCTTCCAGCAGCCCCGCATCGGCGGCCAGATTGACAAAGGACCAGCGGCCACGGATTTCTCGCGAATAGCGAATGGCATCGTGCCAAAGCTCTCGCGGCAGGCCCAATTCCGAGCCGGTGACCGGCCCCCCGACAGCCTTGAGCACCGCCTCCATGCGCGCAACCGGCATTGCCATTGGCCGAAGCTCCCGGCGCAGAGCCGGCCAGATTTCGCCAAGTTTACGATTGAAGGCTTCCGTCTGACTGGGCTCGAGTGCTGTGTTCTTCATCTCGGTAAGACAAAGCGGCCCAAGCTGGGCGCCATATCGGGCCAGCATCGCGGCTTCGTCGACAACGGTCGGCCTTGCCCGCGGCGGCTCTTCCAGGTCCATCAGCCTGGCTTGCAGACGCGCCATCACCAGCGAGGCAACCCCAACCTGCTGACCATGCGTGGTACCAGGATGACGCTCCCGCGCGAAGATGTCGATCCAATGGGAGATCTGGTGCTCTCCCATGGAGCCCGGATGGGAAACGCCGGCGAAGCAGACCCCCATCGAGCATAGCGTCAAGACGCGCTGGAGGTGCCCAACTGCGGTGATGTCATGCCTGGCAAGGCCAGAGGCATGGGCCAGCATGAGCTCCTCATCGGCCGCCTGCAGCAAATAGGGCACGTCAGTGTAGTAGGTGCCGAACAGCCTATGGGAGGCCCACCAATCGATCTGGGCAGTGGAACGGCAGAGGCTGTCGCCGAGCCCGGCGGCGCTGAGCCAGGTCGGCGCTGCGGCCGAAATGCCAAGGTCCAGGAAAATGCCGCGCGGGGCGTGCGACGGCAGCGAGATCTTGAGCCCTGAAGCCAAGGTCACAGACGCTGTCGAAGCACCATAGCCATTCATCGAGGCTGCCGTGCCGAAGACTGCATAAGGCCGGTTGTCAAGGAAGGTTGCATGCTTGCAGCTGTCGTTGAGGACGCCGGATCCGACAGCCACGACCCCGTCCGCGTGCCGCGTCCTCTCCCTGACCATCTGGATCGTTGCTTCGTCGCAATCGAGGCCTTGAGGCAGCACGATCTCAGCCGCCAGAGCCAAACTGTATGTTGCTCTCAGCAGGCCAACGACCAACCTTACCTTGGTCGTATCACGGGCACGACCAAGCCCGCATCCTCAAGGCGATCCGGCGCACACCGGGATAGACGAAGGCAATCTCCGTTAGCTCGCGATTTTCCTCAGATTTCATTGCTTACTCCCCGTTGAAACCGGCCGGCATCAAAGCACCACGGCTGGAGAGAGTCGATCCTACCGTTATCTCAACCACCAGATCGCGCCAGCGATCACCAGCAACACAAAGACAATCCAGAACAGCCATTGGCCGCCCCGGTTGCCATGCTGTTTATCGTATTCGGTCATCAGTGAAACTCGCTGACGCGGCCCTGTTCGTCTGTGACCCGTATCCACATCATTCCGGGCTCGCGTCCGGCTGTCACAGCACGACCCGTCCATGAGGACGCCGCCTGAATGGCGCTTGGCGCCTCTATCTTGTTGCGCCTGAATACGGCGTTGCCGTTCAACTCCTCCACGACATACTCGGCCATGGATGCCTCCTGAAGGCCGCCCAGGGCATTCAGCCGTACCCTCCCGCGGCTGCTGGATCCAAATGGTACGCCTCTAGAGCTGGAAATTATTCTGGCGACTTGAGGTTCCGGTAACTAGCAAATTCGAACTCGCTGATCTTACGCGTGCCCAGATCGGTGACGCGCACCCACGGTCTGCCAGGTGTTCGCCCCGGCTTTAGTGGTCGCTGGATCGCCTTCACAACGGCATGAACGTGGCTGTGGGCTTCCACTGAAGTCGTGCTGATCGCCTTCGTGCCATTCATCGCCTCAACTTTGAAACTTCCCATCAGCCCGATCACCCCGCGCTGATCTCTAGTCCCATCCGACATCGAAAGGAACTGTCATGGCTCTTTCCCTGACAAGGAACCTTGATCCTTCGACCTCCTAACGATCTGGCTCAAACCAAGTCGTGGTGATGCCGTCAGGATGCGTCACCCTGATCCATTCGCCGGTCTGGGGTTCCTCACCATACGGTATCGTTATTGGTCCACGGGTCTTTGCGGCCTCGACATCGTTCTCGGCCTGAATCTCGGCCCGTTCCACCGCTTTGCCGTCGCGTATCAACTCGACGATGAACCCCTGCATGCGTCTCGTTCCTCCGGCGCAGACACTATCCCAAACGTCACCGAAAGGAAAAATCATGGCTGCTTCCCGTGAAAAGGAATCGCTTGCCAAAGTGCTCGCACACGAAGGCGGCTATTCGAACAACAAAGCGGACCCGGGCGGCCCAACGATGAAGGGCGTCACCCAGCGCGTTTATGATGGCTATCGCCGAGGGAAGGGGCTTTCCACCCGGTCGGTGAAGAACATCACGACCGCCGAGCTCAACGACATCTACGACAAGCAGTACTGGGACGCGGTGAAGGGCGACCTTCTGCCCGATGGCGTCGACTACGTCGTGTTCGATGGCGGCGTGAACTCCGGGCCCGGCCGCTCGATCATGTGGCTCCAACAGGCGCTTCGCCCGGCCTACACCGGGCCGATCGACGGCGTCGTGGGCGTGGGCACCCTGGCGGCGCTCAAGGCGGTCAACAATAACGACGCGCTGATCGACTGCATTTGCGATGCACGCATGAACTTCCTTCGCCATCTCGGCACGTTCCGACTTTCGGCAAAGGCTGGACGGCGCGTGTCGCCGAAGTGCGCGCGATCGGCAAGGCATGGGCGACCGGCGAGAAGCCGCAGGCCGCCAACTTCATCACCGGTGGTCAGGCAAAGGCCCTGGTCGAGGATGCCAAGGCAGCGCCATCGACCGCGCCGGCCGACCTGGCAACCGGTGGTGGCGTCGCCGGCGGCGGGCTCGCTGGCACGTTGACCGAGCTGCAGAACCAGATATCGCCGCTCTCTTATTCGAGCGAGCTCATTGGAAAAGTCGTCGTCGCCCTGGCGTTCGCGAGTGCGCTGCTGGTCATCGGCGGCCTTGCCTATCGCTGGTACGTCAATCGGAAGGCCAAGCGCCTGGCTGAAGCACTCGGGACCGCGCCGGCATGACCTGGCTGATCTCCCTGGTTGCCGGCCTCATCGGCGTTCCCCGCCCTCTGGCCGGGCTCATCACATGGGCCGCCATAGCCGTCGCAGTCTCAGGCGGGGCACTCGGCGGCTGCGCACTCATCAAACATTGGGGCGCCGACGAGCTGCGCGCCAAGATCGAAAAGGAGAATACTGATGCGATCCACAAGGGCATTGACGCTCGCATGTCTTTTGACGAGTGCATCGACGCTGGCGGCGTGTACGACTTCGGGCGTCAGCGGTGTAACGCCGCTACGACAGGCCCTCGGTAACAGCCTTGCCGGGGCGCAGGGCAAGACAGTTGCCGACCAGAACAAGATCGACCGCACCATGGCGCCAGGCTGCGCCGTGAAGCTCTACACCCGCGCAGAATGCGACCTGCACACCAAGGCAAGCGCCGCGCGCCGTGCCGAACTGAAATCATAGCAGTGCATTAGGACCGGGATGATGGCGGTATCGGGGACAAAGAGCCTAGAGATGATGGTCGGTGGCCTCGTCGCCGCCATGGAAGGCGTCCAGCGCGATGTGACGGAAATCCGGCGCGACATCAAGGACAGCGATGCACGCGCTGCTCTCTCCTACGAACAATCCGAACAGCGTGCCGCTGCCAGCCGTTCAAAGATGTACGCCAAGACCGACGAACTGGTTGAACGGCTTGCGGAGACTGAAGGTGCCGTCAGATCGCTCAGCGAGGATATGACGGAGGTGAAGGCGGTAACCGCTGAGGTGACCCGCTGGAAGCTCATGGGCCTCGGCGCGCTCGGTGTAACCGGCATGGCAGCGGCGGCGCTGGCTTCGCTGGTCACCGCCTACTGGGCCGATATCTGGCGCGTGCTGCGGGGAGGGTAGGCATGCACCCGAGCTAGGTGATCTCGTAATAGAAATCGCAGATCAGATCGGCGACTTTCACCGCCTCGAAGTCCGTCATGTGCGCCGCGTTCTCTACAGCGACGGTTTCCAAATCATCCTGATCGATCGCCAGAAGGTCCAGCAATTTTGCAAATTTGATTTTGAGTTCGCGGTCGCCGTTGAATTCGTCGATCGTCACATTCAGAATGTTTCCATTCGCCTCGATCAGCCTCGCCTGAATGTTATCTTCGGAAGCTGCGAGCGCTCGGATCGCAGCGAAGAAGTGTTCACGAGCATTGGTATATTTGTCGTCCATTTTTGACCTTCTATCGGGTGGAAGCGCGCCCTGGACGCGGGGGGCAAGCCGCGACGTACGCTTTCCATAGAGCCGAAGTCAACAACTTCGGCGCGGCCTATGGCACGCCCGAACTCATGCAGGACATAAAAGTGGGAGCTTGCCAACCTGCGCAGGATAGGAGCGCCGCACGATTGGGCCGCGACCACTATGGAGCAGCGGCCCAATTCACTTAGGCTGTTTTCCGCTTCGGCAGAAGCTTCGGCAGGTACTGCAACGCAACGCTGTCACGGCCCCGGAAGTAGTCTATCGCCTTGTTCGGCATCCGATCTTCGCGGAAATGGCGCCGCCAGTCGGCGAGCAACCTTTCGGGGTAGGCCTTGGCTTGAATACGTATCGATGCCTTTGGATCGGAGCCATTTGCAAAACATGAGACCGTGATGTCCAACCGGAACATTCCGTTGGTTCGCGACATACCGCCGAAGATGGTACGGAATATTTCTGCAAAGGTTATTTTAAGTAAAAAAAGGCGATTATATATTTGACGGACCCACCACAAAGGGTTGCCCAACGTCTGTTGATGTTGGTATCAAGACAGACCGATGAACCAGGGTTTTGACTATGGACGATTACGATAACCGGCGTGGCCTACGCCCTGATTGAGATGTAGGAGCGATGAAACATTTCTGAGGGTTCGCGATTAGGAGCGCATGCCCCGCTTCTTCTTCGATCTAATCGACAACGGAACCCCATACCCGGATACGGAAGGCACAGACCTTCCAAGCCTAGCTTCTGCCGAAGATGAGGCAGCAAGGGCGCTGCTCGAAATAGCAAAAGAGCAGATGCCGGACGGCACGTTTCGCGAAGTCGCACTGCAAGTTCATGACGGTACAAGCGGCCCGCTATTTGTGGTAAAGGTCACGTTCGAGCTCATCCGCAATGGACCGTCCCCTGATGGACGAGTGGGAACTTGATCACCTTGCGGCAGCAAATGCGCGCCTCTTCCAGATACGAGCGGCGGCAGGGGTGGAAGACCTGCACTCCACTATCGCGGAGACCCGCCGCATAATCGCGGAGTCCCGCAAGCTGCTAGATCGGATAGCTGCCAAGTCAGGCGCTACCCAGCCGTAGGGGAACGGCAAAGCACCTCATAAGTGGAGACAGAGCGCGCGGCGCTTTCTATCCCCGGTATCCACATTTCAAACGAATCCTTGACGGATATGTAATCGCCTAAAAAATTGCGGACAACCCAGACCCCTACCTGTGCCTTCCCAGGGGGGCCTTCCAGCGCCGGCACAAAACAGCCCTCGTGGAACAATCGCGCGCTGAACAGCTTTGGCCCTTGCACTGTTCCCATTCAGTGCCATTTCTCGATGACACTCGCCTGCCGAGAGGTGGCGGGCTTTTTTTCGTCCAGCCCGGAACGACCAGCGCCGTGAGAGGTTAGGCGTCTGGCCGATGCTCCTCCCTCCCTCCCTC
>NZ_VFVN01000011.1:0-202874 GCF_006442185.1 Mesorhizobium sp. B2-4-1
CGCGTCGCCGGCACCCGCCGGGTGGAACTCGAGATCGGCGGCGAACGCCAGCGCGTCGAGATCGAGCTGCCCGTCGACCATCCCGCGGCGCAGAAGAGCCGGGTAGCGTTCCGCCCGGGCCGCTGGAAGCTGTTTCCGGCTGCTTGATATTAGACCGAGCACTACTCCAGCCAGTTCTCGATCTTGAGGTTGCGGATTCGGATGAACTCGCCCGTATTGGCCGTTACCAAAGTGATGCCCACAGCGCAGGCGTGCGCAGCAATAAAAAGGTCGTATAGTCAATGGGTTGGCCGGCGGCCTCCAGTTCTGCACGAAGGGCGCCATACTCTGCATCCGCCGGCACATCGAGCGGCAAGACCGGAATCTCAGCCAGCAATTGCTCGACTTTTTTGAGCAGCTTGGTTGATCCCTTCCTGGCACAGCCATATCGCAATTCCGAGGCAACCACGATACTTGTGCAAATGGCGTCGTCTCCCTCGCGGTCCACTGCATTGGCGGCTTTGCCAGCCGGATTTCGGATCATGTCACTGATGATGTTGGTGTCCAGCATGAACCGCATCAAAAAATGTCCTCGGATTCGACTGGCGCATCATTGATTTCGGGAAGATCGTCCTCGGGGCCGAGCGGCGGCTCGTTTGCCCATTGGGCGAGCAACGCGCCGAGCCCAGCTTTGCGGATCAGCTCAATGACAAGGCGGTCGCCTTCACGGCTGATCAGGACCTTCTCGCCGGGGAGCTCGAACTCGACAGGAATGCGCACCGCCTGGCTGCGGTTATTGCGAAACAGCTTCGCCTCCTTCGACGGCCGCGTTGTTGAATGGCGGTGTTGGCGCATGGTTGCCTCCTTTGTATATGCATATTGGGCGGAACAAAATTCTAATGACAGCGTTCATGACGACATTTTTTCTTACGGTGGCACCGCGAAACTATTGCACGTGCCTCGTCGGGCAAGTGGCGCAGGACTATGGTGAGGTGATTAAGCACTACACGGAGCCTTATTTCATGAAGCGATTTCTCCTCGGCGTCGCCACCGTCGCCGGCCTGTTCCTCGCATCTTCCCAAGCCTGGTCTGCCGACAAGCTGCTCAACGCCTCCTATGACGTCGGCCGCGAACTGTTCGTCCAGGTCAACAAGGCATTCATCGAGAAGCACCCGGGCGTGAGCATCGACCAGTCGCATGCCGGCACCTCGGCTCAGGCACGCGCCATCGCCGAAGGGCTCGGCGCTGATGTCGTCACCTTCAACCAGGTCACCGACATCGACTTCCTGGTCAAGAAGGGCCTCGTCTCGGCCGACTGGCAGAAGGATTTTCCCGACAACGCCTCGCCCTTCTATTCGCTGCCGTCCTTTCTGGTGCGGGCGGGCAACCCCAAGCACATCAAGGATTGGAACGACCTGGTGCGCGACGACGTGCAGGTGATCTTCCCCAACCCGAAAACCTCGGGCAATGCGCGCTACACCTATCTGGCGGCGACCGCCTACGCCAAGGAGGCCTTCAAGGGCGACGACGCCAAGGTGAAGGAATTCATCACCAAGTTGTTCAACAACGTGCCGATCTTCGACACCGGCGGGCGCGCAGCCACCACCACTTTCGTGCAGCGCGAGATCGGTGACGTGCTGATCACGTTCGAATCCGAAACCCGCGGCATCCGCAAGGAGTATGGCGACGACAAATTCGAGCAGGTCACGCCTTCCGTCAGCCTGCTGGCAGAATTCCCGGTGGCGATCGTCGACAAGGTCGCCGACGAACATGGCACGCGTGATCTGGCCAAAAGCTATCTCGATTTCCTCTATACGCCCGAGGGGCAGGACATCGCCGCTGACAATGGCCTGCGCGCCCGCGACACGGCCGTCGCCGCCAAACACAAGGCCGACTTCCCGGACGTGCGCCTGCTGACGGTGGAAAACGTCTTCGGCGGCTGGGACAACATCCAGAAAGAGCATTTCGCCGCCGGCGGCCTGCTCGACCAGGCCTATGGCAGCCGGTAGGATTTTCACGGCGCGATAGCACGTACGGTAAGCAAATCAGGAAAGCCGGCGCTTTGCCGGCTTTCGCCGTTTGCGGCAAAATATGGCAAATACGACGCCAGCCGCGCAAAAGGTTACGAAGAATCAACGCGTTTGCGCCTAACGTGCCGACAAATCGGCTTGTTCGCGAAACGGCAGCGCTCCACAAGCCCCGTCATCATTTGCACACAAACAGCCGCCAGATGCGGATTGTTGGGGCTTCATGGGTTGACTCGGGCATGCTGACTAAAAAAGGCAAATACGGCCTCAAGGCCCTCGTGCATCTGTCCGGCTTGCCGGCTGGCCAATTGGCCTTCGTCAACGACATCGCGGTCGCCAACAACATCCCGAAAAAATTCCTCGATGCCATTCTGGGCGAGCTGCGCAATGCCGGCTTCGTCCAGAGCCGCAAAGGCAAGGAAGGCGGCTATCGCCTCGCCCGCCCGGCCTCGGAGATCAAGATCGGCCATGTCGTGCGTGTGCTGGACGGGCCGCTGGCGCCGATCCCATGCGCCAGCCGCACGCAGTATCAGCGCTGCGAGGATTGCGACGAAGCGACGTGCCAGGTCCGGCACATGATGCTCGAGGTGCGCCAGGCAATCGCCGAGGTGCTGGACAACCGCAGCCTTGCCGCCATGCGCGATGCCGACAATGATGATTTTCCGGTCGAGTTGACGTCCCAGATCTAGATCCTGCGCATGCGCCGCGCTTGCCGGCGTAAGTCGCATGCCGGTATGGCGCCGATCAAGGTTCAGAACCGCCGCGTCACGCGCACCGCCTCGGCTACGAGATCGACGATCGGGTGCGTCGCATCGAGCGTCAGCGCCCGCTCATCCGCCGCCGGCGGCTCGAGAATGGCGAACTGGCTGTCGACCAGGCTTGCCGGCATGAAATGACCCTTGCGGCTGGCGACCCGCAGCCTAGCCATCGCCGGATCGATCTCCAGATAGAGGAAGACGATGTCTCGGCAAATGCCACGCAGGCGCTCGCGGTAGCTTCGCTTCAACGCCGAGCAGGCAGCGACCACGCCCCGCCCCTCACCGGCCGACGCTGCGATGCGCTCGCCGATTGCATCGAGCCAGCCTTCGCGCAGTTGATCGGTAAGCGGCTGACCGCTTGCCATGCGGGCGACGTTCTCGGGGGGATGAAGACGGTCACCCTCGATGAAGACCGCGCCCAGCGCGGTTGCCAGCGCTGCACCGACGACCGATTTGCCGCATCCGGCGACGCCCATTGCCACGATGACCGGCGCCGGCCCGTTGGTGCCTGTCGGCGATTGAACTGTCCTTTCCGCCACGATGGTCTAGCGGCTTGCCGGCGCGCGGCCGTAGAGCAGCAGCATGGCGACGATGACGACGCCGTAGATGATCTGCCTACCCGCCTCCGGCATCTGCATGACCGACAGTATGGATTGCAGGAGCGTGATCAGGATGACGCCGGCGACAGTGCCGAGATAGGAGCCGCGCCCGCCAAGGATCGAGGTGCCGCCCAGCACGACGGCCGCGATCGACGGCAGGAGATAGGCGTCGCCCATCGACTGCGCCGCCTTGGAGGCGTAGCCGGCAAGCAGCACCCCGCCGAAGGCGGAGAGCCCGCCGGAGACGGCAAAGGCGATCATCACCACGCGCCTTGTGTCGATGCCGGAGAGGTAGGCGGCACGCTCGCGGTTGCCGATGCCGTAGACGGTGCGGCCAAAGCCGGTGCGGGTCAGAACGAACACCATTGCGGCGCCGATCAGCGCCCAGATGATGACCGCGTTGGGAACTCCCGGAATGGCAAAGCCGGTAGCCAGGTAGCGCATGGCGCCGGTGGCCGAATCCTGGGGCGAGAAGCCGCCGGTGTAGACCACCATCAGCCCTTGCGCGACGGCGTTGGTGGCGAGGGTGATGATCATGGAGGGAATGCGCAAATAGGCGACGCCGATGCCGTTGACGATGCCGATCAGCACCCCGCACAAGATGCCGAATGGAATGGCCAACGCAACGCCGGCCGGGCCATAGGCGGCCGCAGCGCAAGCCATCATCGCGCCCGCCGCCACCGACCACGGCACCGACAGGTCGATCTGGCCGAGCAGGATGACCAGCATCATGCCGGTGGCGATGACGCCGAGAAACGAGGCCACCTTGAGCTGCTGCAAGAGATATTCAGGCGACAGGAAGCTGCGCGAATAAAGACTGCCCAGCAGGAGCAGGACCACGATGCAGGCAAAGGCCGTCAACACCGCGGGATCGGCGCGGCGAATGAATTTCGGCATGCGGCCGGCGAGGCCACCCAATGTCGTCTCGCTCACAGGAACCACTCCAGCCGGTTGCGGACCCGAAACAGGGCGAAGGCGCCGAGGCTGACGGCGATCAGCAGGATAACGCCCTGGAACAGCGGCTGCCACAGCGGATCGAAATCGAAGACGAACAACAGATCGCCGATGGTGCGGAAGGCGAGCGCGCCGAAGATCGCGCCAATGGCACTCCCCTTGCCGCCGAACAGCGAGACGCCGCCCAGCACCACGGCGGCAATGGAAAACAGTGTGTAGGAGTTGCCGCTGGCATAGGCCGCTTCGCCCGTATAGGTGAAGAACGTCAGGAACAGGCCGCCGATCGAGGCCAGCAGCCCCGCCAGCGTATAGGCTGCGAACTTGCCGCGCCGGATGGGCACGCCTGACATGTAGGCCGCCATTTCCGACGACCCTGCCGCATAGGCCGCGCGGCCAAGCACCGAACGGCTGAACGGCACCCAGATCACCAACACGACGGCCAGGAGCACAACCATGCTGGCCGGCACCACGTCAAACACACGGCCCGTCAGCGCGTCAGCCAGATCCTCGTTGACCGATCCGCCCGGGAACGGCCGCAGTAGAAGCCCGATGCCATAATAGACCGCGCCGGTGGCGATCGTGGCGACGATCGGCTGCAGCCGCCCGTAGATGACGATGGCGCCGTTGATCGCCCCGCACAGCAGTCCGACGGCCAGTACCGCCAACACGCCAAGCGCCGTCTGCACCGGCGTGCCCACCACCAGCCACGAGGCCAGGCAGTTGGTCAACAGGAAGATCATGCCGACGGAAAGGTCGATGCCCGCGGTGATCACCACCAGCGTCTGCGCCATGGCGACGAAGGCCAGCAGCACGCCCTTGTTGGCCGCCGTCTGCACGACATTGGCGGTGAAGCCGGCCGGATGGTTCGCGGTGTAGATGACGAACATGACGATGAAGATGCCAAGCGCCAGCAGCGTTCCGCGCTGCTCCGCCAACCAGTAGCGCCAATCCTTCACGCCAAAATCCCTTTCACGCGTTCGCTCCCCGGTTCACCGGGCTATCCCCGCCAGGCATGTTGAGCGCGCTTGATATCAGAGCCCGTTCGGTGATTTCGGCGCCCACCAATTCGCGCTTGACCGCCCCGTCATAGAGCACCAGCACACGGTCGCAGCAGCCGATCAGCTCGTCATAGTCGGTCGAATAGAACAGGATTGCCGCCCCCGCGTCCGCCAGCTTGCGCATCAGCTGATACAGCTCCTGCTTGGTGCCGACATCGATGCCGCGCGTCGGATCGTTGAGCAGGATGATGCGCGGCTGGCGCATCAGCCATTTGGCGATGACGACCTTCTGCTGGTTGCCGCCCGACAACGCGCCGACCGGAATGTCGAGGCCGGCCGTCTTGATCGCCAGCAGGCCGACCATGTCGTCGATAAGCCGCTGCTCGGCGGCGCGGTCTATTATGCCGCCTTTCGACAGCCGGTCGAGCGCGGCGAAAGACAGGTTCTCGCGCACCGTCATCGGCAGCATCAGGCCTTCGGTCTTGCGATCCTCGGGAATGAGCGCCATGCCGATGCCGTTCTCGCGTGCGGCGGCGGGGCTGGCGATGCCCACTGGCTTACCGTCGACCAGGATCTGGCCGGAAAGGCCACGCAGGACGCCGAAGAAAGCGAGCAGCAATTCGCGTTGGCCCTGCCCGTCGAGGCCGCCGAGGCCGACCACCTCGCCTGCCCTGACCGACAGCGAGATGTTGTGCAGGCGATCCGTCCAGGAGAGCTTGCGGGCTTCGAGCACCGGCGCGGTGGTGGCCGGCGCGAATGTCGGCTTGGGCGGGAAGATATGGCTGTATTCGCGCCCGATCATCAGTTCGACGACTTCACTGTCGCTCTTCGAGCCGGCGGGATAGCTGGCGACATTGCGGCCGTTGCGGAACACCGTGCACTGGTCCGCCAATTCGGCGATCTCGTTCATGCGGTGCGAGATGTAGAGCAGCGCCAGCCCTTCCGAACGCAGCCGCTTCAGCACGGCGAAGATCTTCGACACATCCGCCGCCGTCAGTGCCGAGGTCGCCTCGTCGAGGATCAGGATGCGTGGCTTCCTGGCCAATGCCTTGGCGATCTCGACCATCTGCCGGCGTGACAGCGGCAGGTCCTTGACCAGCGCCAGCGGATGAATGTCGGATGCTCCCGCACGCGCCAGCGCGTCCTCGGCGATGCGCCGCTGCGCCTTGCGGTCGATCATGCCGAAGCGTTTCGGCGGATCGGATATGACGATGTTGTCGGCGACGCTGAGTTCGGGAATCAGCGACAACTCCTGGAAGATGCAGACTATGCCGGCCTTGTTCGCGGCGCCCGGCGAGGCGAAGGTCGCCTCTCGCCCGTCCAGCACCATGCGGCCCTCGTCGGGCGCAACGACGCCCGCCATGATCTTGATCAGCGTCGACTTGCCGGCGCCGTTTTCGCCGAGGATGGCGTGGATGCTGCCGGCCTCGACCGACAGGTCGGCCTTCTCCAGCGCCCGCACGCCGCCATAGCGCTTCGATATGCCTTCCATGCGCAAGAGCGGAGCCGCAACGTCCATCAACCCTCCCAGGGCGCTCGAACATTCAAGAACCGGCGCCGCGGCTTAGCCGCGGCGCCGAAACGATATCCACTGGAAACTACTGATTTTCCTTGGTCTGACCCATGATTTCCTGGGCGCTGAAGTTGATGCCGCAGGTCGGGAAGGAGTTGCCGACGAAGAAATTGTCCGACTCTTTCGGGAAGTAATCCGTGCCTTCCTTCATGTTCGGATCTTCGGCGATCGCCAGCGGCAGCTTCACCTCTTGCGGCACCACTTCGCCTTCGAGCGCTGCAATCGCGGTCTTGATGGCGACGGCGACCTGGGCCGGGCCCGAGCCCGCGGAAGAGCACTTCAACCCGTCGGCCGAATGCGCCGCGCAGAACTTGCGGAAGCCGTTTTCGGTTTCACCGCCAAAGGGCACAAACGGATGCTTGGCGTCGATCATCGCCTGCACGATGCCGGTGTCGCCGCCCTGGCCGGTGATGCCGTCGAATGGCCCGTTGGTGGCGATCGCGTCGGCGGTGACCTTCTGTGCCACGCCGTCGTCCCACTTGCCGGCGACTTCGGTGACGTCCCATTTCTTGCCGGAAGCGTCGAGCACCTCGTGGATGCCGTTGTGGCGATCGGTATCGACGGAGGTGCCGGCAACGCCGCGCACTTCGAGAATCTTGCCGCCATTCGGCACCTTCGCGACCAGCCATTTGGCCCACAATTCGCCGAGGCCCTTCTGGTCCACATTGACGTTGATGGCATCCTTGGTGTCGAGGATGTTGTCGAAGGCGACCAGCACGATGCCAGCCTGCTTGGCGCGCTTGATGACCGGGCCGAAGGCAGTCGGGTTCTGCGCGTCGGTGACGATCGCGTCATAGCCGGAATCGATGAAGTTGTTGATCGCCGAGATCTGCGCCGGCACGTCCTCGCCGGTCGAGACGACCTTGAATTCCTTGATCTTGGCTTTGACGTCCGGCTGGGCGGCATAGGCCTTTGCGGTCTGCACCATCTGGATGCGCCAGGTGTTGGCGATATAGCCATTGGCGAAGGCGATGCGGTATGGGCCTTCCTTTTTGGGATATTTGAAGAATTTCGTGTCCGCGCTCCAGGGCGCGAAGCAGTCGGCTTGGGCGGCCGGGCCCGGCACGATCTCGGGGCCGGCGGCCATGGCGGCCGAGTTGAGCATGACGAATGTGCTGGCGGCAACGATGCCACCTACCAGTGACTTGATCATCGATAATCCTCCCATTTTGTAATTCTGACGTGGTTTCGCGATGTGAATTTCGCACGGTCGGCTCCGGCTCCTCCTGCCTTGCCGTACCTGCCTTTCCGATGGCCAATGGTCTAGGCGATGCCTCCTCCCCCGTCGTTCCCAGGTTGCTGGGAAAATAGCATATTATACATAATAAACAAGAATTAGTTGTCGCTTATGTATAATAGACAGGCGCCGTACCGTTGCATTTCTCTTTCCTGTCCGACGACGACGGTAGCGCTACCATGAACGGTGTGTAAAGCGCCCTTTCTCTTGATCGCGAAAGCGTGTTCAGCGCGCCGTGCTCTCGCGGCGCATGAGTTCGAAACCGAGATCCACGACGCGCTGCTGCGGAGGCTCGCCTCCTATCGCCGCCAGCGCCATGGCCACTGCCCGCCGTCCGATCTCGTAGCGGGGCGTGCGGATGCTGGTGACGGAGGGAAACGCCACCTGCATCATGTCGAGATCGTTGAAGCCGACGATGCCGATCCTCTTGGGCACACCGATCGAAGCGCGATGACACTCGAACAGCGCGCCTAGCGCGATGTCGTCATTGTTGCAGAATACGCCGTCGAGCGTCGGCATCTTGGCCAGCGCGTCGCGGAAAAGTTCGCGTCCCAGCGTCACACTGGACGGCACCGGCGTGGTGGTGATCAGTCGTGGATCGAACAGGCCGGCTTTCTCCACTGCCATGCGGTATCCGGCCAAGCGCCGCTGCGAGCGCGGATCCATGCGCGCGCCGATGAATCCGATGCGGCGGTAACCCGCTTCGAGCAGATGCTCAGTCGCCGCCCTGCCCCCGTCCAGATGCGAGAAGCCGACCATCATATCGACCGGATCCGGGCCGGTTTCCATGACCTGCACCACCGGGCAGCCTGCGTTCTCCAGCAGTTTTCGCGAGGCCGGAGTCTGGTCGATGCCGGCCACGATCAGCGCCGCCGGCCTTTGCGGCCCGAACACCTGCAGCAGCCGTTCTTCCTCGAGGCCGGAATAGTGGGTGTTGCCGAGCTGGATGCGGAAGGCGCTATCCGACAGGCTGTCATAGATGCCACGCACCACCTCGGCAAAGACGTTGTTGGTAAGCGACGGCACCAGCACGCCGAACACCTCGGCGCGGGCCGAGGCCAGCGCCCGCGCGTTGGGATCCGGCACGTAACCGAGCTCGTCGACGGCGGCCTGGATCTGGCGGCGCAGGTCCTGCGAGACCCGCTCCGGCTCGCGCAAGGCGCGAGATACGGTGATGGCGCCTACGCCCGCCTTGCGCGCGACGTCTGATATGGTCGGGCGGCCGCCGCCTCGGCGCGAGCGCGGCTTGATCAAGGACAGGCTCCATGCGGTGCGTGGCCGCCAAGGCGCTGCCGCAATACGATCGACGTTGCTGTCGCCATTTCACCAGCCTGTGCCGCACCACTCGCCTCTGGCGTCGCGCAGCCCCGGCCCGTTGTCAAGCCGAGGCGCTTGCGGGCGAGTGCTTCCGCTCTGCCTCAGGCCATCGCCGTTGCGCCGCGTCTTGCCTTCCAAAGCACCAGCACCATCACCAAGATGTTCAGCAGGTTCCAGGCGATGCCGTTCAGGAACGCGGCGGCGTAGGAGCCGGTCAGGTCGTAGATCCAGCCCGACATCCAGCCGCCGATCGCCATGCCGAAAATGGTCGCCATGATGACAATGCCGACGCGTTGGCCGGCCTCCCTGGCGGGCATGTATTCCCGCACGATGATCGCATAGCAGGGCACGATGCCACCCTGCGACAGGCCGAAGACCAGCGAAACGACGTAGAGCGAGGCAAGCCCGTCGAAGGGAATGTAAAAGAACAGTGACAGGCATTGCAGCACCGAGCCGATAAGCAGGGTCTTCACCCCGCCGATGCGGTCGGCAACGAAGCCCGAAGCCACGCGGCTGACCACGCCGGCCGCCATCATGATCGACAGCATGTCGGCGCCATGCGCGACGCCGTAGCCGAGATCCATGCAGTAGGCCACGATATGCACCTGCGGCATCGACATCGCCACGCAGCAGCCAAGACCAGCAATGACAAGCAGCACCTGGAGTGCCGTCGGCGACAACGAGATCGGCTGCACCAGCCGGCTGCCCGCGGAACCGGCGGCCGCGATCGGGGCGCCGCGCCGCAGCATCAGCACCAGCGGCACCATGGTCGCCAGGCAGAAGATGCCGATGGCCACATAGGTGAAGCGCCAGCCTTCCGCCTTCATCAGGGGTGGCATGACGGTAGGCCAGATCGTTCCGGCGAGATAGCTGCCGGCCGCGGCCGCCGCCACGGCGACGCCGCGCCGGCGGTTGAACCAATGCGAGATGTCAGCGATCAGCGGCCCGAAGATCGCCGATGTACCGACCCCGATCAGCAAGCCCTGGGCGAGCGTGAACTGCAGGATCGAGGTCGACAGCGCCGCCAGCAGGAAGCCGGCAACCAGCGCCATCGAGGAAACAAGCGCCGGGATCCAGTAGCCGACACGGTCGATGGCGCGCCCGACCAGAACGTTTCCGGCGGCAAAGCCGACCATGGTCGCGGTGTAGGGCAGAGCGGCGTCGGCCCTGTCGACGCCGAACTCGGCCTGCACGGCCGGCAGCACCACGACCACGGCCCACATGCCGACGCCGCCGACTGTTGACAAAAGCATCGACACCGCCAGCCGTATCCATGCATGCGAGCTGTCGACGACCGCATTGCCGGCTGCTGGTGAGGAGAAGATCGAGGCCAAGCTGTTTCCCATTCCGTCATCGACATTGACCATGGTCGCGGTCATGCGGCCTAGCGGCCGACGGTCCTTCCACCACTATCGGCGCATTCGCGGCGCCGAGCAGCGCCACGTGGGTAATTCCATGGTTCCAGGGTTCGCCGGTTCCGGGCTCACCGGAACGTGCGACGATGAAGGACGTTTTGCAATCGGCTCAACGCGAAGGAGATTGCCATGACCGCGAAACGGAAATGGTCGGCTGAGGTGACCGAGCACAGCAATGCCATGGATCTCGAAGACCATGTCTTCGAATCCCACGACCCGAAGAAGATCGCGGCTTCGCTCAAGCGGTCGGCCGAACACAGCGACCGGCGCAAGGCCGAACCGTTCCAGTCCGCCATGTCGATGCTGAACTTCTACATCAACCGTGCCGGCAAGAACCTGCCGGCGAAGCAGAAGAAGGTGCTCGAGGACGCCAAGGACGAACTGCGCGCGGCGTTCGGACGTGAGAAGGAAGAGTAGGCAGAAAGCCGCGTGACGGATTCCTGGAACGGCTTATCGTGACCTGATCACGCCGTCTGTGTTGGCGAGCAGCTTGCGCACCGCGGCACGCGCCGCGTCGGGCCGCTGCAGGCGGATGTTCTTCTCGATCGCCTCATGCATCTTCTGTGCGTGCTGCAAATCGTCGAGTTCCCGCGTCGTATAGGTGAAGAGATGGTCGAAGGCGGATTCGATCAGCACCCCGAGCGGCACCAGCAGGTCGTTGCCAGACGCCCGCAGGATCGCGAGATGAAAGCGCGTGTCGGCGCGGGTGCGCTCCTGCAGGCTTGGTGCCTCGCCCATCTCGCGGCAGGCCTGGCTGATTTCGGCCATCTGCTCGTCGGTCCGCCGCATGGCGGCAAAAGCGGATGCCTCCGGCTCGATGATGTGGCGGAATTCCTGCACCGTCTTCAGAAATACCTCGCGGTCCGGCGAGGTCGCGTACCAGGCAAGCACGTCGCGGTCGAGCAGATTCCAACGTTCTTTCGGCTCGACCCAGCTGCCGATCTTCGGGCGCGAGGCGAGCAGGCTTTTGGCCATCAGCATCTTGATCGCCTCGCGTACCGCCGAGCGGCTGACGCTGAAGGTCTCCGACCATTTGGCTTCGTTGGGCAGGATGGTGCCGGGCGGATAGTCGCCGCGCACGATCCTGAGCCCGATTTCGCTGGCCAGCGAGGTGTGCACGCTGGAACCCGGAATGCGCGCCGCATCGGTGCGGCGAACGCCGGCCTGACGCTCGGCCGATGCCGCTTTTGCCGGCGATTTTTCCTTGTTCGGCTTCGCGTCCCGCATAGGCTCCAGAAAGTCCGGATTGAGCAAGCTGTCAAGCACGGCAAGCGGGTTCACCCGCAAAGCCGGCTTCTGTGCACAGCTCAACCCCCGGCGGGGCCTGTTTTCAAGAGATCCTCACGTATTTGCGCCAGCTGTGTTCCGGCCGAAAGCCCAACATGTCGCGCGCCTTGCGATTGGACAGCAGCGTCTCGAATTCGCCGAGCTCACCCTTGACCGGCACACCGGGATAGAAGCGCTTCAGCAGTTCCGCGGTCGGCAGGTCCGACGACGTGTCGTCATTGGCAGCGTTGAACACCTGGTAGCCGAGCCCATCCTTCTCGATGGCGCGCAGCGTGATCTGGCCGAGGTCGCGCGCATCGACATAGCTCCAGGCGATGCGCTTGCGGAAACCGGGATCGGCGAACCATTTCGGAAACAGGGAGTATTCGTGCGGTTCGATGACGTTGCCGATGCGCAATGCATAGATGTCGGCACCGTCGCGCTGCGCAAAGGCCCGTGCCGTCTTCTCGTTGACCACCTTGGAAAGGGCATAGCTGTCCATCGGATCGACGTCGTATTCTTCGTCGAGCGGGAAATATTTCGGCGTGCGCGGCTCGTTGGCGAAGACCAGCCCGTAGGTGGTCTCGCTGGAGGCGATTATCACCTTGCGGATGCCGAGCTTCACCGCCGCCTCGATGACATTGTAGGTACCGAGCGCGTTGATGCGGAACACTTCGTTGTCGGGCGTGATCATGATGCGCGGGATCGCGGCGAAATGCACCACGGCGTCGACGGGCTGGGGGCGCAGCGACGGGTCGAATTCATGCAAGCCCGCATAGCTCGACAGCGCGTTGAACACCTGCCCGCTGTCGGTGATGTCGGTGATCAGCGTGCGCACCTTGGGATTGTCGAGCGGCTTGGTGTCGATGTTGAGCACCTGGCAGCCCTGCTCCACCAAATATTGCACGACGTGGCGCCCGGCCTTGCCGCTGCCGCCGGTGAACATGATCCGCTTCATTATTCTGGTCTCCACGAAAGCTCAGGAATTATGTGTATTGTCAGACAATATTGCTTTCTGCAACCGCTTGCGGCTAAAAGAGCGGCGACATTATCGATAATCGCAACACAGGACAGACAGCATGAACACGACCGCCGCGAGCGAGAAGATCGGCTTCATCGGCCTTGGCCTGATGGGTCATGGCATCGCCAAGAACATCGTCGATAAAGGCTATCACCTGACCTTCCTCGGCCGCAAGAATCGCAAGCCGGCGGAGGATATGGCTAATCGCGGCGCCCACGAAGCCTCGACCTCCCGCGACGTGGCGGCGGCATCGACGATCGTCTTCATCTGCGTCACCGGTTCGCGTGAGGTCGAAGCCATCATTCGAGGCCCCGGCGGTCTCAAGGAAGGATTGAGAAAAGGCTCGGTAGTCGTCGACTGCTCGACCTCCGACCCAGTCTCGACCGTTGCGCTGGCCGCCGAACTCAAGGCGCTCGGCGTCAACTATGTCGATGTACCGCTCAGCCGCACGCCGAAGGAGGCTTGGGAAGGCACGCTCGACGCCATGGTCGGCGCACCCGACGCCGTCTTTGCCAGGGTCAAACCGGTGATCGAAACCTGGGCCGGCCGTATCGTCCATATCGGCGACACCGGCGACGGCCACCGCATGAAATTGCTCAATAATTTCGTCTCGCTGGGCTATGCGGCGATCTATTCCGAGGCATTGGCCTTGGCCGAGAAGGTCGGCATCTCGCCGCAGCGCTTCGACAGCGTCATCCGCAACGGCCGCATGGATTGCGGCTTCTACCAGACCTTCATGCGCTGGACGTTGGAGGGCGACCGCGACGCCCACAAATTCACTATTGCCAACGCCTTCAAGGACTTGACCTACCTCGAATCGATGGCGGGTTCTGCCGGCATTGCCAACCCCCTCGGCAACGCCACCAAGAACGCTTTCGCCGGAGCACACGCCACCGGACCGGCCGAGCAGTACGTGCCGATGCTGGCCACCCATATCGGCAAGGTCAACGGTGTCGATCTGATGCCGATGAAAGATGGAAAGAAACAGACGATTTAAGGGTGAGAAGCGGTCCGCGCACCGGATGAAAAGCCAATAGCTTGGCTTTTCGAGCTTCGAACGCCGGGAGCCTGCGAAAGGCCGCAGAAGGCTACGCATTGTCCATAGAAAGGTGATCACCAAGCGCGAGCGTCGATCACCCTCGCCCTCTTCCGATCCCTTCATCGGTATCGGCGAGCAGCTTGTGCACGGCGTTGCGCGCCGCTGAGGGGCGCTGCAAACGAATATTCTTCTCGATCGCCTCGTGCAGCCTCTGGGCCCGCCGTTGGTCGCCGACCTGCTGAGTCGTGAAGACGAAGAGATGGTCGAGCGCCGACTCGATGAGCACGCCGAGCGGCACCAGCAGATCGTTGCCGGAGGCCCGCAGGATGGCAAGATGAAAGCGCGTGTCGGCCCGGATGCGCTCCTGAAGGCTTGCCGCCTCGCCCATCTCGCGGCAGGCCTGGCTGATCTCGGCCATCTGCTCGTCGCTGCGCCGCACCGCGGCAAAGGCGCTCGCTTCCGGCTCGATGATGTGGCGGAACTCCTGTACCGTCCGCAGGAACACCTCACGGTCCGGCGCGGTCGCGTACCAGGCGAGCACGTCGCGGTCGAGCAGGTTCCAGCGCTCCTTCGGTTCGACCCAACTGCCGATCTTGGGGCGCGAAGCGAGCAGGCTTTTGGCCATCAGCATCTTGATCGCCTCGCGCACCGCCGAGCGGCTGACGTTGAACGTTCGCGACCATTGGGCTTCGTTGGGCAGGATGGTGCCTGGCGGATAGTCGCCGCGCACGATCCTGAGCCCGATCTCGCTGGCCAGCGAGGCGTGCACGCTGGCACCGGGAAAGTGCGCCGCATCGGGCCGGCGCATGGCGGCCGGACGGCGGCCGGCCTGTGCCTTGGTCCGAATGGCTCGCTTGTTTGACTTTTCGTCCGGCATCCACGTTCCAATGCGTCGGCCGTACCTGTTCCGGTCAGGAACTGTCGGGTGCGCCGATGCCATTGCCGAAAATTCGAACCACGGGCGCGCCAAAGCCGGAGCCGCTGCCCCTGAAATGCGTGTCCCTGTTCGTCAGCAGAGGTGGCGGGGCGCCCGTTGACGGGCGCCCCGATCGAGACGCCTACTTCTGGATGCAGGTGTCGACCGTATCCTTGGTACATTCGTCGAGGCCGGTGAACACCGGATCGTCGACCTTCTTGCCTTCGACCAGGTCGATCATCACGGACGGCGCCTTGTAGCCCATCTCGAACGGCCGCTGGCCGACCAGCGCGGTGACAAGGCCATCCCGCGCGATCGCCACCTCGTCGCCGATCGTGTCGGCGGCGCCGATGACGAAGTCGTTGCTGGCCAGCTTGTCCTTCAGCGGTCCAACCAGATCGCGATAGGGCTGCGGCGCGCCGAACAGCGGCCAGCCGCCCATGATGCCGAACGCATCGAGCTTGGGGTTGGCGGCAAGGATGTCGGTCATCGCCTGGACGCCCTTGGCGCCGTCGTCGTTGGTGAACACCGGACAGCCCGCCACTTCCGTCCAGCCGCCTTCGCCGGCAAGGGCTGCAAGTCCTTCCTTGCCCGACAGCGCGTCACGCATGCCTTGCGCGCGGCGAAGGATGTTGTCGGCCGCCGGATTGCCCTCGATGGTGCAGATCGTGCCGCCCTTCGGCTTGGCCTTCTTTATGTATTCGCCGATCTTCTTGCCCATCAGATAGTTGTCGGTGCCGAGATAAGTCTTGCGAAGTGCTGCGTCTTCCTTGGCAAGATCGGCATCGACGGTCATGATCGGGATCGACGGGTTGGCGCTTTTGATCGTTTGCGCGATCAGCGGCGCGTTGGACGGCGAAATCGCCATCGCCACCGTGTCCGGCTTGCTCAGCATATCCTGCACGATCTGCGCCTCGCCGGCCTCGTCGGAAGTCGACGCCGGACCGGTGTAGAAGCACTCATATTCCG
This sequence comes from Mesorhizobium sp. B2-4-1, assembly GCF_006442185.1. Lineage (NCBI taxonomy): Bacteria > Pseudomonadati > Pseudomonadota > Alphaproteobacteria > Hyphomicrobiales > Phyllobacteriaceae > Mesorhizobium > Mesorhizobium sp. B2-4-1. Next base: position 16,069 of record NZ_VFVN01000011.1, read on the forward strand.
AGCTGGCGTTTTCCTTGTTCCATTTCTCGCAGCCCTGGTGGATCGCCTCGAAGAACGGATTGTCGAGACCTTTCACCACGATGACGAGCTGCTTCTTGGCCAAAGCCGGCCCGGCGCCCAACGCCATGGCGGCGACGGCGGCGAGCAAAACTGTTTTCCTCATGTCAGTCCTCCCTTGGAAACAGACGGACACGGCGTGCCCGCCACACAGATCGGCCGAATGCGAGATGACAGAAGCAAGCGCTCGTGCCGTCAGGCCAGGCCGATAAGTATTTTCAGATGCGACCAGCCCGGCAACGATGCCGGCACGGTCGATAATCCTCTACCGGTTGCGCCGCCAAACAACGTCGTCAAAGCCGGCATATCTTCCTCCGACGCTCAACTAATAACGGCTTGCCGCCAACGTCAATTGCTATTTGTCCTACAAAACGGATTTTTCCCGAAAGGCGGGATCTCATTCGTCCGACAATTGCCCAAATCTTATTCGTCAGACAATTGACGCCCATGCAGGCATTTGCGTAAATGACCGCGTCGCTGCTTCCGGGAGGAGCTGGGGTAGCGAACCGAAGCCGTCGCCCCTTCCGGGACAGACGGCCAGACATGGGAGGCAAAAGGCTGGTGGCGGTTCTCGAACTCACCAACATCTCGAAGCATTTCGGCGCCATCCAGGCGGTGAACGACGTGTCGCTGTCGATCGAGCCCGGCCAGGTCGTCGGCCTGATGGGTGACAACGGCGCCGGCAAGTCGACGCTGGTCAAGATGATCGCCGGCAATTTCCGCCCGAGCCACGGCACCATGCAGATGGACGGCAAGGATCTGATCCTGCACAAGCCGGTCGAGGCCCGCCAGCACGGCATCGAGATCGTCCACCAGGATCTGGCGCTGTGCAATAATTTGACGGCGGCGGCCAATGTCTATCTCGGCCGCGAACTGCGCCGCGGCGTCGGGCCCTTCCGTATCCTCGACTATGCCGCCATGTACAAGCGCGCCGGCCAGATATTCGCCGAGCTCAAATCCGAGACGCGCCCGCGCGACCTCGTCAAGCAGATGTCCGGCGGTCAGCGCCAGGCGGTGGCGATCGCCCGCACCATGCTGTCACAGGCCAAGATCGTGCTGATGGACGAGCCGACAGCGGCGATTTCGGTCCGCCAGGTGGCGGAGGTCCTCAACCTGATTCGCCATTTGCGCGACCAGGGCATCGCCGTGGTGCTGATCAGCCACCGCATGCCCGACGTTTTCGACGTCGCCGACCGCGTCATCGTCATGCGGCGCGGCAGGAAAGTCGCCGACAAGGCGATCGCCTCGAGTTCGCCCGAGGAAGTGACAGGGCTGATCACCGGCGCCATCGAGCAGGTGGTGTGAGAGCGGCAAAACCGGATTTCATTGCGCTGGCGCGTTTCGCTGCCGGCAGGAAAGGTCGATAATGGCAGTCACCCTTGATCAGACGATCGCGCAGAAACAGCACAGTTTTCTGTCGCGGCTGTTCTCCAGCCAGACGTTCTGGGTGGTGATCGCCGTCATCCTCGCCTGTATCTTCCTATCCTTTGCGACGGATGCCTTCGCCACCCCGAAGAACCTCTTCAACATCACCCGCAACGTCACCTTCGTCGCCATTGTCGCGCTGGGAATGACCTTCGTCATCATCACCGGCGGCATCGACCTCTCGGTCGGTTCGGTGCTGTGCCTGTGCTCGATGGTGCTGGCCGTTACCATGCATGCCGGGTTTTCGATCGAAGTCGGCATCCTGGCCTCGATCGCCACGGCACTCGTCATCGGCGGCTTCAACGGCATTCTGATCGCCTATCTCGGCTTCCCGCCCTTCGTGGTCACGCTCGGCATGCTGTCGATCGCCCGCAGCCTCGCCATGGTCGCCTCCAACAACACCGTCGTCTTCCAGTTCGGGCCCGATCACGACAAGCTGCTGGCGCTGGGCGGCGGCGCCTGGCTGTTCGGGATCGCCAATCCGGTGCTCTACATGATCCTTTTGGCGCTGATCACCGGCTTCATCCTGCGCTGGACCAAGTTCGGCCGGCATATCTTCGCCATTGGCGGCAACGAGCATGCGGCGACGCTGACCGGCGTTCCGGTGCGCCAGATCAAGGTCGCCGTCTACATGATCTCCGCGCTGTCGGCGGGAATAGCCGGCATCATCCAGACCGGCTGGCTGGGCGCCGTCACCACCAATCTCGGCAACGGCATGGAGCTGCAGGTCATCGCCGCCACCGTCATCGGCGGCGCCAATCTCGCCGGCGGCGTCGGCACCGCCTTTGGCGCGATCGTGGGTGCCGCCCTCATCGAGGTGATCCGCAACAGCCTCGGCCTGCTCGGCATCAACGCCTTCTGGCAGGGCACCTTCATCGGCGGCGCCATCCTGCTGGCGGTGCTGTTCGACCGCATCCGCAACTTCAGGCGAAGCGACTAAAAGCCTGTCTTCGCCGAAGCGGCGTTCATTTCGGTCCTATCGCTCAGTCTGAAAATCGGCTGAAGCGGCCTGCCGCGAATACCGGGCGTGCGGCTATGCCTTGACGGATACGGAAAACCGGCCGCACAATCCCCAAGCAGGCGAAGGGAGGCCAGTCGCCTGCGGGAGGATATACCCATGACGGAAGCGATCAGGCTCTACTGGGGCCGGTTCGGACATGTTTCTGTCCTGAATGTCGCGAGCGACTTCGTCACCCATGCCCATGTCGAGGCACATCTCATCATCTGGCTGGAAGGCACCGCCGGCGAGATGACCATCGGCCGTGAGACGGTCCTGCTTGGACCTGGCACGGCTGCCGGCATCAACTCGCTGCAGCCGCATAGCCATGTGCTGTCGCAGGACGGCACCCCAGGCCTGTTCCTCGCCTTTTACATCGACCCGGACTGGGCACGGCGGCGCCGTGACCTGCCCTCGTCCGCGCCGCTTTTCGCGCAGGCGGCAATCACGCTCGAACCCTGGCTGCACCAGGCTGCTGCCGGCCTGCTCGATCATCTGACCGACAATGAGAGCATCGACGATGTCGCCAGTTACGAGATCGAGCGCTTCATCGACTCGGTGCTGGATGCCGCCGACGCTTCAGCTCCGCAGGAGCCGCGCGGCCGCGTGAACACCATGCAGGATTTCCGCGTCCGCAAGGCGATCCAGCTGATGAAAGCCAATGTCTGCGAGCGTATCTCGTTCGATGACGTGGCGCGCAGCGTCGGCCTGTCGCGGCCGCATTTCTTCGCCCTGTTCAAGGAACAGACCAGTTTGACGCCCAACGTCTACTGGAACACGCTGCGCATGGAGGAAGCGGTGCGCCAGCTCCAGTGGTCGCATGAGCCGCTGATATCGGTCGCCTGCAATCTCGGCTTCACCACCCAGGGCAATTTCTCGCGTTTCTTCCGCGACCATGTCGGCGTGCCGCCGACGCTCTATCGCGAAGCGGCGCGAGCAGTGTCCTGACGGGCCGGAAAGCGGCTATTTTCAGACTGATTGATACGTGCCCAAGACGCATTGATAAGCACCGCGACCACGGTCGGCCTACCGTCCCAAGCAGAATGTTTGCAAGGGAAAGAGCATATGGCTGATGTCACCATCTCCACCGTCATCGACGCGCCGGTCGAAAAGGTCTGGGCGCGCATCCGCGACTTCAACGGACTGCCGAATTGGCATCCGCGCATGGTCGAAAGCCATATCGAGGACGGCAAGGACGCCATCACGATCGGCTGCGTGCGCAACTTCCAGCTGGCCAGCGGCGCGCGGCTGCGCGAAAAGCTGCTCGATTTCTCCGATGAGAATTTCCTCGTCAGCTATTCGATCCTGGAAACGCCGCAGCCGCTCACCAACCACAGGGCTACGCTGCAATTGCGGCGCGTCACCGACGGCGACCGCACCTATGCCGAATGGACCGCCAGCTTCGACGCAGCACCCGAAGAAGCCGACAAGCTGGCCGAGGGCATGGGCGCCAATGTCTTCCAGGGCGGCTTCAACGCCCTGAAGAGCCATTTCGCCGGCCAGGGTTGAGGAGCGGGCCGTGGCGCTGGCATTGCAGAGTTTTGCAACGGTGAAAGACGCCAGCGCGGCGCTGAAAGCCGCCGGCACGCGCTATCTCGGCGGTGGCACGCTCGTCTTGCGCGCCGCCAATGAGGGCGACGTTTCGGTCTCCGGCCTTGTCAGGTCGACCGACCCGGCCTTGTCGGTCATCACGGTCTCCGGCGGCACGATCCGCATCGGCGCTTCGGTGACCATGGCGGCGATCGCCCGCCATCCCGAGCTCGGCCAGCTTGCCAAGGCCGCGCGTGCGGTTGGCGGTCCGGCGATCCGCAACATGGCGACCGTCGGCGGCAATCTGTTTGCGCCAAGCCCCTATGGCGATTTCGCAGTCGCCCTGCTGGCGCTGGACGCCATGGTGAGCACCAATGACGGCGAAATGCCGATGGAAGCGTTTCTGGCCAAGCGGGGCGGGAGCCGCGCGATCGTCACCTCGGTCAGCTTCACGCGGCCGGCACAGGGAAGCTTTCGATTCGTGAAGGTCTCGCGGGTAAAGCCCAAGGGCGTCTCGGTGCTCAGTATCGCCGCTATCCTGGAACAAGCCGGCGACGGCACGATATCCTCGGCGCGCATCGCGCTCGGTTGTATGGCCGACCGGCCGATGCGAGCCAAGACAGCCGAAAAAGCGCTGCTCGGCAGGACACTGGACGCGGACGGCATCGCTTCGGCACTGGCCGCCGCGGGCGACGGCACCGCACCAATCACCGACCCGATCGCCAGCGCCTGGTATCGCGCGCAAGTGCTGCCGGTTCATCTCGGTCGGCTGCTGCTCAGCTAGTCACATTCGGGGCGCGCGCTTGCCCTGCGGGGCAGGCGCGCAAGGAGGAAGAATGGCAAAGGTTCCCGTCCAGTTCACGCTCAACGGTTCTGAGAAGGCCGAATTCGTCGAAAGCGGCACCACGCTGCTCAACGCCTTGCGCGACAAGATCGGCGACACTTCGCCGAAGGGCGGCTGCCATCAAGGCACCTGTGGCGCCTGCTCGGTGATCGTCGACGGTGAGCTCCGGCTGTCCTGTCTGACGCTCGCCGAAACCTGCAACGGCGCTGCCATCACCACCACATCGGGTCTTGCCGAAGGCGGCGTCCTGCATCCGCTGCAGCGCGCCTTTCTCGACGCCTTCGCCACCCAATGCGGCTTCTGCACACCGGGCATGCTCATGGCGGCCAAGGTGTTGCTCGACCACACGCCCGATCCCAGCCGCGACGATGTCGTCGAAGCGCTGTCGGGCAACATATGCCGCTGTACAGGCTACGAGCCTATCATCCAGGCGGTGCTCACCGCCGCTCGCGCCAACTCGCAGAACGCGGCCTGAGGGAAGCAAGATGGAACTGCGCAAAAGCTATTTTTCGGACGTCCGCAAGGATGACCTCAACGAGATCGGCCAGCCGAGGCCCCGCTCGGATTCGCCCGGCCATGTCACCGGCAAAACCGCCTATTTCGCCGACCGCAACTTTCCCGGCATGCTGCATCTGAAGATGGTGCGCAGCCCGCACCATCATGCCCGCATCCGATCGATCGATACGTCCGAAGCGGAAAAACATCCGGGCGTGGTGAAAATTCTCACCGCCAGGGACGTCCCGCACAATGTCTACACCATCCTGATCCTGATCCAGATCGGGCCGGAGGACGAGGCGGTTCTGGCCGACGGCAAGGTGCGCTGGAAGGGCGAGGCCGTGGTGGCGGTGCTGGCCGAGACGGAGCGCGCCGCCCAGGAAGCCGCGGCCAAGGTCAAGGTCGACTACGAGGTGCTGCCGGCCGTCTTCGACATGGAGGAAGCGCTGAAGCCCGGCGCGCCCCTCGTCAACGAGTATCACGGCCAGAACTACTATCTCTATGACAGCGGCGAGTGCCGCAAGGTGCGCTTCGGCGATGTCGAGGCGGGGTTTGCCGAGGCCGACTACGTCCTCGAACAAAGCTACCAGTCCTCGCCGATAGAGCATGCGCCGACCGAGACCACCGGCTGTATCGTGGCACCGGAGGGCAATGACCGCTTCACCTGCTATACCAACACGCAGGCGATGTTCTTCACCCTCGACAACACGTCGATCATTTTGCAGATGCCGGGCAGCAAGCTGCATTTCGTCGGCGGCACGGTCGGCGGCGGCTTTGGCGGCAAGGTCGATGTCATCGTCGAACCGATCGCGATCCTCGGCGCCAAGCTAACAGGGCGACCGGTCTGTTTTACCTACAGCCGCGAGGAGGAGATGCAGATCTCGTCACCTCGCGCGGCCGAAAAGGTCGTCATCAAGGACGGCGTGATGAAGGACGGCCGCATCGTCGCGCGCAAAGTCACCGGCTACACCGACGCCGGCGCCTACTCCCGCCATTCGCCCTATGGCGCCCAGAAGGGCGCGGGGCACTATCCCGGCCCCTACACCATCCCCAATGTCTGGATCGACACGTACTGCGTCTACACCAACCGCACCCCCTCCTCCGCCATGCGCGGCTTCGGCGTCACCATCGGTGACTTCGCGCTGGAGGTGCAGATGGACAAGCTGGCGCGGCTGATCGGCATGGATCCGCTCGAATTCCGCTTCATCAACGCCTATCGCGACGGCGATATGAAGGCGCATCGCCAGCCGACCGAAGGGGCGGCCCTCATAGAGTGCATGCAGGAGGCTTCGCGCGCCGCCAACTGGCCCGTGGCCGAGAAGTACATGGCGATGTCCTCCTACGCGAAGGGAGCTTGAGATGGCGATCAGGCGCGGACGCGGCGTTGCCGCGATCAATTATCCCACGGGCATGAACCTTGGCGGCGATCCCACCCAGGCGCTGGTGCATTCGACCCCAACCGGCAATTTCATGGTGACCCTATCATCGGTCGATCTCGGCCAGGGCATGAAGCAGATCATGGCGCAGATCTGCGCCGAGACAATTGGCGTGCCGACCGACCGCGTCGTCGTCGACACCGCCGATACCGACACCGGCCCGCACTGCATGGGCACTTTCGCCTCGCGCGGCACGCACCGCGCCGGCAACGCCGTCATCCAGGCGGCGAGGGAAGCCCGCCAGGTGATGCTGGAAGTGGCCGCGGAGGAGTTGGAGGTCAACGCCTCCGACCTCGAGACCGACGGCCAGGGCAACATCCTGGTGAAAGGGGCGCCGCAGAAATCGATCTCGATCTTCGACGTCGCGCTTTCGGCGCATTTCAAGCGCGGCCGCTCGATCTCGGGACGCGGCATGTTTCTCATCCCGCGCTCCTATCCGGAGAAGGAGACCGGCGCGATGAAGCCGTCGACCTGCTACGCGCATGCCTGCACCGTGGCGGAGGTCGAGGTCGACGACGAGACCGGCGAGGTGACGGTGCTGGCGGTGAAGAACGTCTTCGAGATCGGCCGTGCGCTGAACCCCAAGATGGTCGAGCAGCAGCTGGTCGGCGGCTCCTGGATGGGCATCAGCCACGCGCTCTACGAAACGACCGAGCCCTATTATCCCAGCCGTGACCACGGCGGCACCGACTTCAATCAGTATCTGATGCCAGGTCCCGGCGATCTGGCCGAAACCGAGGTCATCGTGCTGGAGCGGCCCTCGGCAGATGGTCCTTACGGCGCCAAGGGGCCCGGCGAAATGTGCGCCAATCCACAGATTCCGGCGGTCGCCAATGCCGTTTTCGACGCTGTCGGCGTGCGCATCGACACGCTACCGATCACGCCGGAACGCATTTTGCGTGCGCTCAAGGCGCAAGCGACGACCTGAGGACCGACATGCCCGAGGTAAACGCCGAAACGGTCGCGACTTCGCCAGAAGCGGTCGCCGAGCGCCTCGCTGCCTCGCATTATCTGGCTGATGAAAGCCTGGCGACGGCTATCTTCCTGGCGATCCGGCTGGGCAAGCCGCTGCTGCTCGAAGGCGCTCCGGGCGTCGGCAAGACGGAAGCGGCCAAGGCAATCGCCGGGCTGCTCGGCCGCGATCTGGTGCGGTTGCAATGCTATGAAGGCATAGACGCCGCGCATGCACTCTATGAGTGGAACTACCAGCGCCAGCTGCTCGCCATCCGCCATGCCGGCGAGCAAGAAGTCGATATCTACGACGACCGCTTTCTGATCGCCCGCCCGCTGCTGCAGGTCCTGAAGGCGCCGGAGCAGCGCCTCCTGCTGGTCGACGAGATCGACCGTTCCGACCACGAATTCGAGGCGCTGCTGTTGGAGTTTCTTTCCGACTTCCAGATCAGCATTCCCGAGCGCGGCACCATCCGCGCCACCGCACAGCCGATCGTCATCCTGACCTCCAACCGCACCCGCGAACTCGCCGAAGCGCTCCGGCGGCGTTGCGTCTATCACTGGATTGGCTATCCCGATGCCGAGCGTGAGGCGGCCATCATCATGCTGCGCGCCGGCGATGTCGCAGAGGCAACGGCACGCGCCGTGGCCACAGCCGTGCAGACCATCCGCGCGCGTCCACTCGCCAAGCCGCCCGGCATCGCCGAGGCGGTCGAATGGGCCAATGCCGCGACCATTCTCGAAAAAGGCGGCAGTCCATGGCCGGAAGCCTTCCGCCGCGCCATCGGCGTGCTGATCAAGGACGAGGAGGATCTGTCCTACATCGCGCCCGAGCTCGGCCGGATCGTCGACGAGGTGCTGGCGTGAGCCGCGACGTCATTCAGCAACGCGGGCGGGGCAGCGCCCCCCTCTGTCCTGCCGGACATCTCCCCCGCGCCGCAACGCCCTTGCTCAGCTTCGCTCGCCTGCTGCGCCGCTACGGCTTCGCTATTGCCCCGCAACAAGTCTCCGGCTTCATGCAGGCCGTGACCCTGCTTGGCCCCCGCTCGATGGCCGATATCCGCGAGGCCGCACTCGCCACGCTGGCGCCGCCGCCTGACCGCCGCGACGAATTCGAGGCGCATTTCCAGAGCCATTTCTATGGCAACGCGTCAGCTGTGATCGAAGGGGATGCCGACGAGGAAACGCGCATCAAGGATGATGGCGGTGCTGACGACGAACGGATCGAGGCCGAGCAGAGACAGGAAGGCGGCGAGCTGTCCTCGGCCCTGGAGCAGTTGAGCAGACGCGATTTCCAGCGCGACGACGACAGGCTGACCGCCTTTCGCCGAAAGCTGTCATCGGCCCTGCCCGCCCGACGTTCCTTCCGCACCGTGCGTACCCATTCGCGCGGCAAGCTCGACCTGCGCCGCTCGCTCAGGGAAATCGTCGGCGCAGATGGCGATGTCCCCTCGCCGCTGCTGCGCCGCCGCCAGACCGTGCCGCGCAAACTGCTGCTCTTGATCGATGTCTCCGGCTCGATGAAGCTGCACACCGCCGACTATCTCAAGCTGGCGCATGCCGCCGTGCAGGGCGCGGACCGCGCCGAGATCTTTACCTTCGGCACGCGGCTCACCCGCATCACCTCGGCATTGCGCATCCGCGACCGCGATCAGGCGCTGGCGCGCGCGGCGGCCCAGGTCGACGATTGGGATGGCGGCACCCGCATGGGACCGACCCTGCTGGCATTCCTCTCGGTGCCGCGCTTTTCGTCGTTCACGCGCGGCGCCGCGGTCGTCATTCTCTCCGACGCGCTGGAGCGCGGCGACCATGCCGAACTGGAGATTGCCATGCGCAGGCTTAGCGCCCGCGCCTTCCGGCTGTCGCTGGCGACCCCGCTGGCCGGCGATCCGCGCTTCCAGCCGGCGACAGCGGCGCTGCGCGCCATCCTGCCCGACCTCGACGATCTGGTCGACGGCTCGTCGCTGGCCGGCCTCACCGATTTCATCCTGTCGCTCGCACGCCCCGCCCCGGCGGCCGCGACCATCTGGAAAAGGGTATCGTGATGCAGAAAGCCATCGACGCGCATTTCCACATCTGGCGCCAGAAGGACCAACCATGGCTGGTCGGCCCGATGGTGCCGCGCATCTTCGGCCCTTACGAACCGATCCGCCGCGACTATCCGATCGATGAATTTTTGGCCGACCAAAAAGGTTCGGGCGTCGAAAAAGCCGTTTATGTCCAGACCAACTGGGCCAAGGAGGATTTCGAGAAGGAGGTCGCCTTCCTGCAGAAGACCGCTGACGAGACCGGCTGGCCGCACGCCATCGTCGGCTATGCCGACATGACGGTGGACGATGTCAGGCCGCAGATCGACCGGTTGATGAAATACAGGCTGCTGCGCGGCGTGCGCATGCAACTGCACTGGCACGAGACCCCGGCCTTCCGCTTCGCCGCCTCGGCCGACCAGGTGATCGACCCCAAGGTCCGCGCCAACGTCGCGCGGCTGAAGGATTACGGCCTGTCCTTCGACCTGCAGCTCTTCCCCGCCCAGATGAAGGACGGGCTGACGCTGGTCGGCGAAAACCCGGAGACGAATTTCATCCTGACCCACGCCGGCATGCTGACCGGCATGGAACCGGAAACCACCGAAGCCTGGAGGGCCGGCCTGCGCGCACTGTCGGCGGCGCCCAATCTCTACGCCAAGCTGTCTGGCCTCGGCACCTTCGTTCACCGCAACGACCCGGCGCTGATCGCCTACATCATCGACAATGCGATCGATATTCTTGGCAGCGACCATCTGATGTTCGGCTCGAACTTCCCGATCGAGAAGCTCTGGACCGGCCACGCCGAACTGATCAAGGCGCACCGCGATGCGGTGGAGAAGCATGGCACGGCGGCGGAAGCCGACATTTTCTGGAACGCGGCGGAGAAGGTTTACAGGCCGGTGTAGCGCGTCTTTCCTCACTTCACCTCGAACTGTGGATCGACCGGGATCTGCATTGCCGTCACCAGATGGTTGGTCTGTCCCGCCAACCCGATGATCGACACCAGTTCGCCATGCTGTGCGTCTGTCATGCCCTTGGCGCGCGCCGCCGCGGTGTGCGAATGGACGCAATAGGAGCAGCCATTGGCGGTCGACACTGCGATGTAGATCATCTCCTTGGTCAACGGATCGATCGCACTGTCTGCAACCATCACCGCCTTGAGCTGTTCCCAGATACGCTTCAGCGCCGCAGGATCATTGGCCAGCCCGCGCCAGAAATTATTGACGAAATCGGATTTGCGCGTCGCGCGGATGTCGTCGAACACCGCCTTTAAGGCCGGGATTTTCTCCACCTCGGCATCGCTCAGGAGTCTGGTGGTGGCCATGGTGTTTCCTTTCGTTTTTTCAATGCCGGACGTTTGAATCGGACGCTGAACAGCCGCCGCCAATCCATTCACTTCATTCGCCTATTCGCCTTTTGCGACGCAAACAGCACCGCGAGGGTATGTCGAGATTCAAGTCAGGCCGAGTCGAAAACGACGGGTTCCGAGAACCGGAGCGGAGCGTACTTGAAGTACGTGAGCACCGGGAGCGCAGGAAGCCGGCGTTTGCAGGCCGGCCTCACCTGAATACCGACACACCCTCTAATGCACCGCCGCATACATAATCTTCTCCTCCGTCGCCTCCGCCGGCGAAAACTCTTCGACGATGCGGCCCTGGCGGCAGACCAGGATCCGGTCGGACAGGTTCATGATCTCCGGCAGGTAGGACGAGATGACCACGACGGCCAGACCCTCGTCTGCCAGCCGGTTGATGATCTGGTGGATCTCGGCGATGGCGCCGACATCGACGCCGCGCGTCGGCTCGTCGAAGATGACGACGCGCGGCTTCTGCACCAGCCCCTTGCCGATAACCACCTTCTGCTGGTTGCCGCCGGAAAGCTCGACCACGCGCGCATTGTCGTTGATCGCCTTGATATTCAGCGTCTTGGTCCATTCGGCGGAAAGCGCGCGCATTTCCTGCTGGTTGATCACCCAGGCCGTTTCGCGGCCGGCTGCCAGCAGCCCGCCGAACAGGTTCTCGGCAATGCCCATCGTCTCGAAAATGCCTTCGCTCTTGCGATCCTCCGTGACGTAGACGATGCCGTCGGCTACCGCTTCGCTCGGCACGAGATAGCGCACCGGCCTGTCGTCCAGCTCGATCGCCCCGCCGCGCAGGAAATCGCGTTTGTAGATGCCGGACACGATTTTGAACGTCTCGGTACGGCCGGAGCCGATCAGCCCGAAGACGCCGGTGATCTGGCCTTCGAAGATCGAGAACGAATTGTTGCGCACGACATTGCTCATTGAGATGTCCTGCACCGACAGAACTTTCTTGCCCGCCTTGCGCAGCCTGGCCTCGTCTCGCTGGCGATAGATCTGCCCGGACAGCGTGCGCCCGACCATGGCGGCAACGATCCGGTCGCGATCGAAGGCCGACGTGTCGTCGGTGATGGCCAACTCGCCGTCGCGCAGGATGGTGATACGGTCGGCAATCAGCAGCGCCTCTTCCAGCGCATGGCTGATGAAGACGATGGAGACGCCGCGCGCCTTGAGCCGCCGGATCAGCGCGAAGAAGTGCCGCTTTTCCTCCGGCGTCAACGTCGCGGTCGGCTCGTCGAAGATGATGATCTCGGCATTGTGGTGCACGGCGCGCGCGATCTCGACCATCTGGCGCTTGGCCGCGCCAAGCGTCGCCACCATGGCGTTCGGGTCGACCGGAAAATTCAGCGACTGCAGGAACTGCTGCGCGGAAATGTAGGTGCCGCGCAGCCGGTTGAGGAATTTCTCGGTGCCGAGATAAAGATTCTGCGCCACCGTCATCGACGGCACCAGGCTGGTCTCCTGGAACACCATTGCGATGCCCGCCTCGAGCGCCGCATGCGGCGAGGCGTAAGCGATCTCGCGTCCCTTGTGGAACATCTTGCCCGAACTGGCGTCGACCACTCCGGCGATGATCTTGGTCAGCGTCGACTTGCCGGCGCCGTTTTCGCCGAGCAGCGCGTGGATCTCGCCCTTGCGCAATTCGAAGCTGACATTCTTGACCGCGGGCACGCCGCGATAATTTTTGGTGACATTCTCCAGGCGCACGATTGGTTCCATCAAAACCCCCCGGCATCGACAGCCAACACGCAGTCGCCGCCCTTCGAGGCGACGAACAGTTCGCCATCTTTTTCAACCACGCTGCAAATGCCGTGACGTATGCCGTTGGCGCGGCTGTGCAGGCTGAACCGAGGCTGCATCTTCTGGTCGAGCCTGACCACCAGACCGTAGGAGCGGCTCGGCGACCAGGGCTTGTGGATGCCCATCGTGCGGATGCCGCCGCATTGCAGCGGTTCGAGGAAGCTGCGGCTTGAGGCCAGAGCCGGTGCGATCCAATAGGCCGGCGGCACCTGCTCGATCATGTCCTGACGGTAATGCGTCTCCTGCAGCACGAATTCGATCAGCCGGTTGCGCGGCGCAAACAGGGTCAGCCAGGCGCCGCCATCGGCTGCCGGCGACAGCCGCGCGGGATAGCCGGGCAGATGGGTCAACACCGTCGAGCGGCTGCCGCTTGCCGCCTCGAAGCGGATGAGCTGATGGCGCCAGCTCTCGCTCACCAGCACATCCCTGCCGATGGGATGGAGCCCATAGGGAAAGGCGATGGCGCCGGCCACCTTGCGGAAGGTCCCGCCTGCCGCATCCTGCTTCCAAAGCGATCCGGACGCGCCTTTCTTCATCAGGTCGGCCGCCCATTGTGATGGTGCGAATTCGGCCGAACCATTGGCCAGCCACAGAGCGCCGTCACCGGGATAGGCGAGCGCGGTGATGCAGCTGACACCAGCCGGTAGCGAAACATCCCTACCGCCGACCAGGAGCTTGCCGCTTTCCAATCCGACCGTCAGCTCACCCGATGGCGAGAACGCCAGCGCGGTAACGGTGGACGCAAAGGTCTCGACCAACTTGGGCGCGGTACCGGCGGCAATCGAATAAACGGCGTTGCCGCTGGAAGCGAGCAGCTTGTCGCCAGAGATCAGCAGATTGTCCGGCTCGGTCAGTTCGGCAAACGCCGGCGCATCGTCAAGCTGCGTGTTGGGTCGGAAAGCGCCATCCAGCGGCGGGATCGTCACCGCCTTGCCGCGAAATAAATCCAGGATGGGATCGAGGATCATCGCTTTGCTCCCCAATAGGAAGCCGGGCTGGTCCAGTTCGGATCGGCACCCGAGATCTTGTAGCGGCCGATGCGGTTGTTGAGGATGCCGCCGACGAACAGAAAACCCTTGTGCTCGCGCATCGAGGTGACCATCGGATGCGCGCTACCGGTAAGGTCGCCCAACGCCTCGACGATGTCGCCCTTCTCCGTGAATTTCACCACGCCGCCGGTGTTGATGTTGGGGAACAGCCATTCGTCCTGCGGCAGCCGGCGTGTCATGCGCTTGCGCATGTCGGGATGGCGCAGCGACAGGTCGAAGCTCGGGGTGCGCATGCCGAGCCACGCCATCCAGTAATTGCCGTCGGAAGCGCGGTTGATGTTGTCGGGGTAGCCCGGCATGTCCCGGATGACGCATTCGGCGGTGCCGGCCTTCGGCCCTTCCAGCCAGTAGCGATGCACACGGCAGGCCCAGCTCTCGGCGAAGAACAGCGACTTGCCGTCATGCGCCATGCACACGCCGTTGGTGTAGCGGTAGCCGTCGAGCAGCGTCCTGGTCGATCCGTCCTTCGGGTCATAGACCAGAAGACGGCCGGTGGCGCGGTTCTCGATCGAATCCAGCGCCCAGTCATGCGCGTCATAGCGCTTGGTCGAGTCGGTGAAATAGATGCGGCCGTCCGGTGCTATGTCGCAGTCGTTGGGATCGCGCAGCCGTGCGTCGTCGACGACCGATGTCCAGGAGCGCGACGTTTCGGCCGACAGGCGTTTGACCTCACGATCGGGCGAGACGGAATAGAGCCCCATGGCGCCGACACAACTGATCAGATTGCCTGATTTGTCGAAGGCAAGGCCGAGCGGAAAGCCGCCGATATGAGCGAACACTTCCGACTTCACATAGCCCGGCGCGAAGAAGCGGACGATCTCGCCATGGCGCGTGCCGCAATAGAGGTGGTCGTCACGGTCGAGAATGACATCTTCCGGTCCTTCCAGTTCGCCGAGCCCGATATGGTCGGCGTCCGACAGCCTGTCGTCGAGTTCGTAGGATGTGCCGGAGCCGGGCGCCGCCGACTGCGTCTCGCCCATCCTGAGATAGACCGGCGCGACATAGACCTCGTTCAGCACCTTGTGGCGGTTCTTCAGCCAGCGGATGTCGATCGTCACCGCCACCGCCAGCATGATGCCCAGCACCATCTGGTTGGTGCCGGTGCCGTAGCCCAGCCTGATCAGGCCGTTGGTCATGGTCAAAACGATGATGGCGCCCATCAGCCCCTTGATCACCGAGCCGCGCCCGCCTCCGAGGCTGACACCGCCGACCACCGCCGCGGTCAGCGCCATGATCTCGAGGTTGAGGCCGGTGCCCGGCCCTGCTCCGCTCAGCCGGCAAGCTATGAGGAAGCCGCCGATCGAGGCGCAGAAGCCTGAGAAGACATAAGTCATGAACACGGTGCGGCGCACACGGATGCCGGCATTGTGGGCAGAGCGCCGGGAGCCGCCAACCGCCAGCACATGCCAGCCGGGCCGCGAGCGCGTCAGCGCGATATGAGTGACGATGGCGAGGATAATGGCCAACCACACCGAGACCGACAGGCCCCAGAAGGTGCCGTCGCCGATGAAGTCGAGCACATCGGAGGTGGCTTGGGACAGCTGCACATCGGCGGCATAGGTGGTGACCAGGATGTCGAACAGCGCCCGCCCGAAAATGAAGGTCACCAGCGTGGTGAGGAAGGCGCGCAGCCTGAGGTATCCGACGAGATAGCCGTTGACGGCGCCGAAGACGAGGCCGGCGGCAAGCGAAGCGGCCAGCGCCAGCCAGATCGACTGTTCGAGGATGAAGAAGACATAGACGGCCGAAAAGCAGGACAGCGCAAAGATCGAGCCGACCGACAGGTCGATGCCGCCGCCAAGCATCACCACCGTCATGCCGGTGACGACCATCGAGAATTCACCGAGCTGGCGGGTCGATTCCTGCAGCGAGGTCAGTTTGAAGAAGCCCGGAATGATCGAACCGAACACGCCGAGTGTTGCCACCAGTGCCAGGAAGGGAATGGCATTGTCGGTCCAGCGCTTGGTCAGTATCTCGCCGACCAGATGGTCGGGCACGAGATTGTAGCGCCAGGCCTGGAGGCGTTCGCGAAAGGACATCAGGTCACTGCTATTGCGAGAGAAGAGAAAAAGGTGGCCGGGTAATCGCTCCGGAGCAATTCTCAACTTCGCCGCTGCCCCTCATCCGCCTGCCGGCACCTTCTCCCCGTGAAGAACGGGGAGAAGGGATAGGCTCCAGCGTCGACACCCCCCTCTCCCCGTTTTCACGAAGAGAGGGTAAGGTGAGGGGCAGCGCCGAGGTTGGAGATTGTCCACGTACAACCCGGCCGCCATGTTGATATCAGGCGTAAACTCGCGACCTACTTCGCCGCAGCTTCCGCTTGCAGCGCCTTCAGGTCCCAGCAGCTGTCGGGCTTGAGGTCGGCCTTGGTCGTCGCCTTCTCCAGCGTGTAGATGTAGGTGTGCGACGTGCCGGCCGGCTGGCCGCTCTGCAGCAGGAACTTTATGATGGCGTTCATGTCCCCCGACTGCCGGGCAAGGTCGGTCATGACAACCGCGCCATAAGTGCCGTCCTGCAGCTTGTCGCAGTCGGCCGCCTTTTCGCCGCCTCCGGTGGTGACCAGGAAAACCTTGCCCTCGAGCTTGGCATCACGGATCGCGGCCGACGCGCCAGTAGCATCACCATCCCAGAAGTCGATGATCGAGCAGATGTCGGGGTTCTGCTGCAGCATCGTCGTCGTGACATTGCGCGAGGTGGTCGCATCCCAGTTGGAGTCGGGCTTGGCCACGACCTGAAACTCGGGATGCTTTTCCAGTACCTTCATGATGCCGGCGTACTGATAAAGGCTGGAGGAGTTCGCTTGATCGCCCTGCACAAGGCCGATCTTTTTGGACGAGTTCTCGCCGCAGCCCTTGATCGCGGCTTCCGCCTCGAGTTGGCCGAGCCGGTCCCAATCGCTGCCGACAAAGGCATCGGCCGGGAAATTGGCGGGATTGTCGACCAGGATCACGTAGGTGCCGGCTGCCTGCGCCTTCTTCATCAGCTTGGAGTAGGAATTGAGGTCGGGCGCGTGGATGATCAGCACGTCAGGCCTGGTGTCGGAGGAGATGGCATCGGTGATCGCCTGCGCGCCGGCATCGACGACCCAGTTCGGATCGCGCGTCTCGAACGTGCCGCCCCAGGCCTCGACTTCGGTCTTCAGATAGTGCGCCCAGCCCTGCGCCAGGTCGAAGCCCATCGCCAGCGGCACCAGCATGACGCGTTTGCCCTTGAGTGCCTGCGCATAGGCAGCGGGGCCCGGATCGTCGGCAGCGAAGCTCGGCGCCACGAACGCGGTGACCGCAAGCGCCGTCGCGGCGGCCATCAATGTTTTGATCAGTTTCATGTCACATCCTCTGGTTGGTCGTTGTTATTTACGGCCGGCCCCAACCGTCCGCTTTGGTTTAGTCTTCCTGTTTGAGCATGATCTTTTCCGAAAAGTTCCCACTTTTCGGGATCATGCTCTAGATGTCGCCCTGCTGCGCCGTCTGTTCGTCACGCGGATTGATGATGCCGTCGACGATGATGGCACCGAGCAGGATCGCCGCCTTGATCAGGTTTTGGTAGAGCAGCGGAATGTCGATGATGGTCATCGCATTGAGCAGGATGCCGATCAGCGCCGCTCCGACCAGCACGTTTCGCACCCCGCCTCGTCCGCCCGAAAGCCCGATGCCCCCGATCACCGCCACCAGCACGATGTCGTAGAGCAGCGTCGAGTTGACGACGCGGGTGTTGATCGAATGCAGGCTGGCCGCTGTCAGCAGGCCGGCGATCAGCGCCACGAAGGCGGAAAGCACATAGCGCAGCACCAGCATCGGCCGCACTGGAATACCGATGTTGCGCGCGGCGACCGGATTATCGCCGGCGAAATAGATGTAGCGGCCCCATTTGGTGTAGCGCAGGAACAGGAAGAACAGGAAAGCCAGTGCAGCGAAGACGAACACCTCGATGGGAATGTCGAGGAAGCGCAGGCCGCCAAGCAGTTCCACCCAATGGCCCTGCGGCACCGGAACCGCATCCTGCGTGATCAGTTGCGAGCGCACATAGCCGAAGACGAAGGAGCCGGTGGCAAGCGTCACGAAGATCGCCGGCACGTCGGCGTAAGCGACGAGAAAGCCGTTGAGCAGGCCGATGGCGAGCACGCCGGCCAGCACATAGGCGAAGGCGAGCCCGTCAGGCGTTCCTGAATTCATCAATTGCAGATACCAGGCGACCGACATCGCCATGATCGCCACCGCCGAGAGGTCGATGCCACGGCCAATGATGACGACCGCCATGCCCAATGCCAATATGCCCAGTACCGAGACCGAACGAACGATGGCAACGAGATTGTTCGGAGCGATGAAGCCCGGCAGGCCTATGGCCGCGGCAATGAACAGCATCACCGCTATGGCAAAGACAATACCTTCCTGGTTCAGGCTCTTGAAACTCGGCCGACCGATCGCGTTCATTGTCTGTCTTCACCCCGGCGGCAGCGCTGCCGCCCCTGGGAAGAAAGCTAATCGGCTCAACGTCGGTTCGTCAAATGAATCCGCGTTCAAAACACGGACTGCCGACGAGACTCGCGATGTGGACGCATTGATTGCTGATGCTGGCGCAATGCCCGGAAACTTCAGCACTTTTGGCAATTGTTTGCGCCATCCCTGCGTCTTGCGCAAGCACGACACCAAGGCGCAAGGCGAAGATGGAATTTAACCCTGCGGTGGATGGGAAAATTCGATTTCAGTTCCCGGCCATGTGGCCGGAAACCTCGGCGCCGGCGGTCCTCGGCAACACCAGGAAACGGAACGACGCCACCAGCCCGATAACGCCGATCACCAGAAAGGTGACT
Source organism: Mesorhizobium sp. B2-4-1 (assembly GCF_006442185.1). Taxonomy (NCBI): domain Bacteria; kingdom Pseudomonadati; phylum Pseudomonadota; class Alphaproteobacteria; order Hyphomicrobiales; family Phyllobacteriaceae; genus Mesorhizobium; species Mesorhizobium sp. B2-4-1. The sequence goes on from NZ_VFVN01000011.1 coordinate 34,850, forward strand.
CGAAAATCGACGAGGTCCAGCGCCGGCTGGGCCCTGGTGATCTGCGACAGGTTGAGGATCGCCGCAGCTATCGCCACACCGAACAGCATTGCCACCTGCTGCAGCATCGAGGACAGCGTCGCCGCCGAGCTGCGCTGCGCCGCGGCGACATCGGCGAAGGCCAGCGTGTTCAGCGCCGTGAACTGCATGGAACGCGACAGGCCGGCGATCAGCATCAGCCCCACCACGAGCGCCTGCGGCGTCTGCGGCGAGATCGCCGCGCAGGCCATGATCGATGCGGACGCAATGACGCCGTTGACGACCATCACCGAACGAAAGCCGAAGTGGCGCAGCATCGGCGTCGTCACCGTCTTCATCCCGAGATTGCCGAGGAAATAGGCCAGGATCATCATGCCGGCATCGACCGGACTCATGCCAAAGCCGACCTGGAACAAAAGCGGCAGCAGGAACGGCGTGGCGTTGATCGCGACGCGGAATATGGTGCCGGCCGCAAGCGTCGAGATGGCGAAGGTCAGCACCTTGAACGAGGACAGGTCGAGCAGCGGATGGGGCGCGCGCCGGAGATGCCGCACCGCCAACCAGCCGATGACGATCCCTGCCGCGACCAGCAGCACCGTCGGCAGCACGCCGTCGTCGGGATGCGCGATACGCTCGAGGCCGCAGAGAAGGCAAGCAAGTCCCGCCGATGTCAGGAAGAAACCCGGCCAGTCGAGTGGCTTGGGATCGGCTTCACGGTCACCGGGGATGAAGCGGGCGACCAGCGCCAGCCCGATCAGCCCAAGCGGGATGTTGATGAAGAAATTCCAGTGCCAGGAGAGATAGGTGGTGATGAAACCGCCAAGCACCGGACCAACGACAGGCGCGAACAGCGCCGGCCAGGTGATGAGCGCGGTTGCGTTGAGCAGTTCCGATTTTGACGCGTTGCGCAGCACCAGGATGCGGCCGACCGGCGTCATCAATGCGCTGCCCAGCCCTTGCGCGGCGCGCGCCGCGACGAACTCGGTGAGATTCTCGGAGAAGCCGCAGGCGAGCGAAGCCAGCGTGAACAGTGCGATCGCCATCAGGAAGATGTTGCGCGCGCCGAACCGGTCGGCGAGCCAGCCCGACAGCGGCACGAACACCGCCATGGTCAGCATATAGATGGTGATGCCGATGCTCATCGCCACCGCCGGCACGCCGAAGGAGGCGCCCATCTGCGGCAGCGACGTCGAGATGATCGTCGAATCCAAGAGCTGCATGAAGAAGGCAATGGCGACGATCAGCGCCACACGCCGCGAACTGCTGGCTGGGTCGGCTAAAACTTCAGTCTCGGGGATGGCAGTCATGACGGACCGCTTTGAACAGCATTTGGCCGGCGACGTCCAGGCAAGGGCCAACAAACTTTCGTGTCGCGGCGCGGCCTGTTATGGATGAACGGGGCGGCCGAGGAACGCGCACGCATGAAGACCGGCCTGGTGGCACAAGGCAACGGCCAGACGGTGATCGAGCCGCGCGTTCATCTAGAGCCTGATCCCTCTTTCCACGGCCATTTCAATGTCTTGCGCGGCTACGTGGCGCCGCTCGATGCGGCGGGCGTGAAGATCGTTGGCGACTATGTCGATAACTACCTGCACGGCCTGCCCTCCGAATTCGGCATCCTCAATCTGTTCGATCCGCGCACCGGCGCGCCGCGCGCCATCCTAGACGCCACCGTTATCACCGACATGCGCACCGGCGCCGTCACCGCGATCGGCGCCAGGCATCTGGCGCGCAGGAATTCGAAGGTGCTTGCCCATATCGGCGCGCGCGGCACGGCCTACTGGAACGTGCGGCTGCTCGACCACCTCTTCGACTTCGACGAGATCCGTGTCCATTCGCGCCGGCCGGAAAGCCGCGACGGCTTTGCCGCCAGGCTCTCCACCGATCTCGGCAAGCCGGTCAAGGCGGTGGCCGATTGGCAAAGTTGCGTCGAGGGCGCCGACATCGTCGTCGAGGCCTCGCGGCTGCCGGAACCGCAGCCGCTGCTGAAGACCGAGTGGATCAAGCGTGGCGCGCTGGTCCTGCCCTACGGCACGATGAGCGCGGTCGAAATACCTGTCGCCGGTCGGCGGCGCATCGGCCGGCTTCGTGCCGCTGCAGAAGGCGGTAACATCGATCCTGGCCGCCATCCGCCACAAGGCCAATCCGGTGATGCTCGATTTCCTGCCCGTCTCCTAGGACCTCGAGGACCATGCCACGCAAACGCCTCTGGCCGTTTCGAAATGCGCCGCCATGATCGCACTGTGGCGCCGGTTGATCGCCTTCGAACTGATGGCGGCCGCCCAGGCCGTCGACCTGCGCGACGGGCAGACGCTGGCGCCGCGCATAGCCGCTATCCATACGGCGATACGCGCGCTGGTGCCGGCGCTGAAGGAGGATCGGCCGCTCGGCATCGAAGCCGAAGCGCTGCATACAGCGCTTGCCAGCGACAGATGGCAGCCGACCTTAGCCCCGACCGACCTTGTCCAGGAACAGGCGTAGCTCGGCCGGGTCCATGTGCACCACATGCCTGTCCTCGGGATAGACGCCGCTGTTGACGTCGGCGACATATTCGGAGAATGCAGCCACCCGCTCCGCCTGCAACCGATCATATTCAGCGGCGAAGTTGCGATAGACCTTGGAGTGTCGTGGCATGTGGCCCCGATTCTGCCCGAGGATATCTTCGGCGAACAGATATTGCGCGTCGCAACCGGTGCCCGCGCCCATCGACAGCATGATCAGCGAGGTACGCTCGGAGATCGCCTTGGCGACCTCGACCGGCACCACTTCGATTTCGGCGCCGATGGCGCCGGCGGCCTCGAGCTGTTTCACCGCTTCGAACACCTGCATGGCGGCGCCGGCGGTCTTGCCTACCGCCTTGAAGCCGCCGGTCCACGTCGCGCGGGATGGAATGAGGCCGACATGGCCGATGACGGGGATGGCATCGTCCGCCATGCGCTTGATGGTGGCGTAGCCCGCGCTGCAATAGACCGCGTCGGCGCCGGCCTTGTAGAGCCGGAAAGCCCAACGCAGGAAATCATCCGATGTGCCGATTTCGTAGAAATTGTCTCCCGGCATGGTGAACAGGCTCGGTGCCGCATCGCGGTATTGCGGGTTGAGCACGAGTTCCGGCGGCACGGAGACGATATCGACCCCTGCCCGCTCGGCAGCTTCCGCTTCGTCCAGGGTCAGCACGCGCAGCATGGTCAGCTGACGCTTGCCTTTCATGGCGCGCATGTCGGCGACGGTCGGTCTCTTTCGGCTCATTAAACGTTCCTCTTTTGCTTGCCGCGGTGCCGGATCGGTGTGCCGCGCTTCAGATCTCGATCATCACCTTGCCAGCTTCGATCTTCACCGGATAGGTCGCAAGATTGACGCAGACCGGCGCGCCCTTGGCCTGGCCGGTCTTATAGTTGAAGCGGCCATTGTGCTTGGGACATTCGATGATGTCGTCCATCACCAGCCCGTCGGCGAGATGTGCCTTCTCATGCGTGCAGAAACCGTCGGTGGCGAAGAATTCATTGTCCGGGGAGCGATAGATCGCGAAGGTTCGGCCACCGTGGTCGAAGCGGATGACATCCTCTTCCTCGACATCGTCCACCGAACACGCTTCAATCCAATCGACCATCTCTGTCTCCCGCAAGCATTCGCGATCCTTATTCAGCCGCCGCCGACATGTCGAACTCATGGAATTCGCCGCGATAGGGCCTGGCCGTCGGCGGCAGCTCGCGCTTGAGGTAGTAGTCCTCGTATTTCAGCTGCCTGAGCAGGACCGGCCAGACCTCGCGATAGGCATGCCACATCGACGGGTTCGGCACGGGCAGGTCGTGCTTGATCAGCTCATGCAGCCTGGGCAGCGCATGATAGGGCACCATCGGGAACATGTGGTGCTCCACATGATAGTTCATGTTCCAGTAGATGAACCGGCTGATCGGGTTCATGTAGACGGTGCGCGTGTTGAGCCGGTGGTCGACGACATTGTCGGCCAGCCCGATATGCTGCAGCAGGCCGGTGGTCACCATGTGCCAGGTGCCGTAGAGGCGCGGCAACCCAATCAGCACCACCGGTATCCATGACCTGAGGACGACCGCGACAGCGATCGTCGCAATGTACACGGCAACATGCCACCGCGCGGCCGTCACGGCCTTTGCCCATTCCATTTCCGGAACATAGCTCTTTTCCTCGTCGGACAGCTTGCCGAACGCCTGGCGCACGAGCGTCGGCAGCGAGTAGCGGAAATCGAGGATGCCGGTGAAGGCCAGCGCCGCCTTCAACAGGTCCGGCGGCCGCATGACGGCGATCTCGGCATCGCGGCCGACGATGATGGTGTCGGTGTGGTGGCGGGCATGGCTCCAGCGCCACTGCACTGGATTGCGCATCAGCATGAAGGAGGCGATGTGGTACACGACATCGTTCATCCAGCGCGTGCGGAAGGCCGTGCCATGGCCGCATTCGTGCCAGCGCGAGTCGCTAGACGAGCCGTAGAGCACGCCGTAGATGAATAGGAACGGCACCACCCACCATGAGCCCCAGAACCATATGATGCCGGCGGCCGAGGCCAGGATCGCAACAATCCAGATGATGGTGTCGCGGATCGCCGGCCCGTCGGAACGCTGCATCAGCTCCTTCATCACCTTGCGGGGGACATCGGTGTGGTACCATTCGGCGGAGGCCAGGCCGGTCTCGATCGCGGCTCTGGTGCTTTCACCGACCAGGCTGTAATCCCGCTTTTTTGCCATCGTCTTCACACGGGCCTCCAAACTTCTCGCACCGCTCGCAATCCGGTCCGCCGGCCGGAGGGCTTGCTTTGAATACATGTCGCGCTCATGCCGGGCCCGCCAGTCTCCGGAAATTGCCGGAAGGCCGAGGATAATCCTGTTCGGGCTGGCGGGCGATCGCCGCAATCCTGGCTTCGGCGCCGGCGATCGCTTCCCTGCCGTCCAGGACCCGGAACACGGCATCGTAGGCGCGGCCTTCGTCATGCTCCAGCCAGATCATCTCGCCGCGTTCGCGCGCGGCGAGATCGCCGAGCACATGATGCGTCGATGGCTCGATGCCCAGCGCATAGTGTCCGGCCTGGAAATTCTGCCATTGATAGGCGCAAGGCAGCTGGTCTTTCCGCGTCACCATTTCGAAGCCGAGGCCGAGCCGGTCGTTGACCACCGCCACTGGTACCTCGCCCTTTCCATCGGCGTCCATTTCATGCTGCCAGACCTGTTCGCTGAACCCCATTCGCGGTTCCGGCACGGTGCGGTAGCCGACCTTCTGCGCCTCATAGCGCTCGCCGGCATGGCCGGCCCACACCACGTCGCGGATTGGCGCGAGGTAGCGTGAGCCCTCGTCAAGCAGGGGATGACTGACATTCACATGGTAGAAATACATATGCGGCGTGCGATTGAAGCCATGGTTCACGACGCGGTCGGACAGCCGGATCTCGTTGCCGCCGACATCCGCCTCGATCCGCCGGATCAGATGCAGATCCTCGCCGAATACCGCCGATTGCTGGACGATGCCTTCGGCCCACAGCACGCAGCGGTCGCCGTCCCACGCCTCACCGTAGCCGGTCAGCCGCGCCGGGATGGTGCCGACACGGCCATGCAGCGAATGGATCACGGTCTTCTTGCCGGGATAGTTGTAGTTCTCGGCCGGCACCTCTTCCCGACCCAGTATATGGTCGAGGCCGCAGGTGACCAGCAAACCGGAAAAGGAGCGCGCCCAGGCCAGCCCCCCTTCCCCCTCATAGTCGTGAAGACCGGGGTTGCGAAAACCGCCCGGCGAGTGCCAGCCGATCGCCTGGCCCTTGAAGTCGCAATCGGCGATGTCGAGCGCGCGGTCGACGAGTGCGGTGAAGCGCAGGCCGGAGCCGGTGCGGAACTCCAGCATGCGGACACCGCGCTCCACCCCGTCGCCGAGCGTCATCAGCCGCACGCCGGCGAACTGCGACAGCATGCCGGAGCGTTCCGAGACCTGCCGGCGCGAGAGCGTCTTGCCGTAAAGCTCTACCATGCCGTCACTGCGCCCTCTTCATCAGAGCCGACAGGTCGGCGCCGGTGATGATGCTTTCCACGGTCAGCAGATCGGTATCGGCGACCGTCTGCTCGGCAACGATCTCGCCGCGGCGCATGACGATGATGCGGTCGGCAACCTCGAACACGTGATGGATGTTGTGGGTGATGAGCAGCACCGAATGGCCGGCCTGACGCATCTCCTTGACGAAGCGCAGCACGCCATGGGTTTCCTCGACGCCGAGATTGTTGGTCGGCTCGTCGAGGATGATCACCTTGGCGGCGAACTGCATGGCCCGCGAAATGGCGATCGACTGGCGCTCGCCGCCCGACAGCGTTGAGACCAGCGCGTCGGCGTCGAGTTTCTTCGAGATGCCGACGCGCTTCAGCAGGGAGGAGGCAGCATCGCGCAGCTTGGCGAGATCGAGCGGCGCAAACACGCCCAACCATTTGAAATTGACCGGTTCGCGGCCGAGGAAGAGGTTGCGCGCGATACTGAGATCCGGCGCCAGCGACGTATCCTGGTGGATGGTCTCGATGCCGAGATCCATCGCGTCGCGCGTCGAGCGGATCGAAACCTTCTGCCCGCGCACATAGATGTCACCGCGATCGACCGGGAAGACGCCGGAGATCGCCTTGATCAGCGTCGATTTGCCGGCGCCATTGTCGCCGAGCAGGGCCACTATCTCGCCTTCTCTCAGCGTCAGCGAGGCATTCTTCAGCGCGCGCACGCTGCCGAAGGATTTTTGCAGGTTCTGCAGCCGAAGCACTTCTTGCATCATAGTCAGCTCCTTGCCGCGTTTTTCTGCAGCAAAGCATGCAGGATGAGCATGGCGAGGATGATCACGCCGACGAAGATGTTGTAGGCGAGGCCGGGCACGCCGACGAGCACGATGCCGTTACGGATGGCGCGCAGCATCAGCGCGCCGACGATGGTGCCCAGGATGGTGCCGCGTCCGCCGGTCAGCGCCGTGCCGCCAACCACCACCATGGCGATCACTTCGAGCTCATAGCCTGTGCCGGCCACCGGCGAAGCGGCCGAAATACGAAAGGCGCTGATCATGCCGGCAAGCCCGGCCAGCACCGAGGTGGCGATGAACAGCCATATCTTGACGGCGTCCGCCGGCACGCCGCGGGCCACTGCCGCGTTGCGGTTGGAACCGATGGCGCTGATCCAGTTGCCGAGCTTGGCATAGCGCAGGACGTAGATTGCCAGCAACGACAGGCCGACGAACCACCACAGCGAGGTGTAGAAGCGGAACGAGCCGATATTGAAGCTGCCGGCAAGCAGCGTCACGAAGAAGCCAGGCTGGTCCCACGACTTCAGCGGGAAACCCTGCGTGATGTAGAGGGCCGCGCCGCGCACGATCAGCAGCATGGACAGGGTCACCAGGAATGACGAGATGCCGATCTTGGTGACGATCACCCCATTGATCGCCCCAATCGCGATGCACAGTAAAAGTCCAGCCAGAAGGGCGACGCCGATATCCACCCCGCCGTTCTGCACCAGAAGCATCACGACCACTGGCGCCAGGCCGAATACGGCACCGACCGACAGGTCGAACTCGCCGGCCGTCAGAAGCAGCGTCATGCCGAGCGCGATGATGCCGAGCTCGGGCAGGAACGCCATCATGTTGGAGATGTTGAGCGGCGACAGGAAATTGCCGTCCGCGATCGCGAATACCACGAGAAGGACGACGAGGATGATGAACGAGGAAAATTGCGGCGAGCGCATCAGCCTCGACCTGCTCCTGGCGCTTGCTGCGCCCTCTTCCGCGGTGACTGCCATGACGTTCTGAACCATGCTGTTTGCAGGCGCCCGCCGCCGGCGCGGCGGGCGTCCATTTTCACTTCTTGTCGTAGAGTTTGAGGATCGGCTCGACGCTCGACGCGTCGTAGAGACCGAAAGTGTGGATGTCGTAGCCGATTGGCTCGCCCGAGGCGGCAAGCCCGAGCAGTGCTACCGGCATGAAGCCCTGCGCCGATGGGTACTGCCAGGCCGCCGCGTTGACGAAACCGTCCTGGACGGCTTGCGCCGTCTCCTTCGAATTGCCCCAGCCGACGACCGGGATTTTGCCTGCCGGCACGCCGGCGCCGTCGAAGACCCGCTTGACGCTGGCCGCCACGGAATCGCCGAGCGCGATGATCGCCGGCGGATTGTTGGCAACCATATAGTCGGTCATCTTGGCGATGATGCCGGCCGGATCGGTGCCGCAATCGACCACGTCATATTTGATGCCGAGCGGATCGAAGACGCTGGCGATGCCTTCGGTCTCGAGCTGCTGGTAGCTTGCGCCGGGGACTTCGACCGGCAGAAAGACCTTGTCACCCTGCTTCACCATTTTGTGGTCGACAAGATACTTTGCCCAGATCGTGCCGGCCTCCTTCAGGTCGGCGCCGACATAGGCCTGCCGCCCCGTCGCCGGATCGTCGGTGTTGAAGAACACGATCGGGATGCCGGCGGCCTTCGCCGCCTTGACCTCCTCGGTCCACAGGCCAGGCTGCGCCGAGGTGGTGGCGATGCCGTCGGGCTTGGCGGCAAGCGCGGAATTGAAGGCTTCCTTCTGCGCCGCCATGTCGCCGCCGCTGAAGGAGATCTTGCAGGTCACCTTGAGCTGGTCGCAGGCCTTTGTGGCGCCGGCGTTCCAGTCGATCCAGAACGCATCCGACGGGCCGCCATGCGACAGTAGATAAAAGGTCTTCTGGCCGTCCTGTGCCTGCGCGGCCGACCCGAACGCGATGCCGGCAAGCACAGTCGCGGCGGCCGCCAATTTCAATGCAAATTTCAACATTGCTTTCCTCCTTGTTTGGAGCCGTGCCGCCATGCACAGGCGGCGCGGCCGGCCGTCACAGGCCGTTGGCGCGGAACTTCCCGTCGAGGAATGTCTTGGCGCGCGGCACGTCGTCTTCCGACAGGTGCTCGATGATGACCGGAATGTTCGGGTGCTTCTCGGCAAGCCGCTGAAGATAAAGGTCGTAGTTGAGCGAGCCGAGGCCGGGCGCCGGCAGTTCGATCTCGCCGACGCCGCGGAAGGTGTGGCTTTCCATGGCATCCTCATCGCCGATGTCGGCGTGCTTTTCCGACTTGTCGCTGCCCGAGCGCTTGACGTCCTTGGCATGCGCTATCCTGATCTTGTCCGTCAACGTGTCGAACACCTGGTTCAGGATCTGGTCCATCCGGTCGATGTTGTGCGTCTCGAAATAGTTGGTCGGGTCCATCAGCAGGCCAAGGCCCGGGTGATCGACCTGCGCGAACATCTTGACCGTCTCCTCGACCGAGCCGACGACGTTGTTGACATAGGTTTCGAGCAGGAAGACCGCGCCATGGTCATAGGCCGTCTGGGCAAGATCTGATATCACCTTGCGGCATTCCTCGAACCCCTCCTCGGTCTTGTTCTTGGGGTGGTGCACCCAGTCGGATTCGGTGTTGTAGGTGCCGGTTTCCGAGATCACGTAGGGCGAGCCGAAATGGCGGGCGTTGCGGATGATCTCCTTGAGGTAGCCGACGCGCTTGTCGCGCTCTGCCTTGTCGGGATGGATGATGTTGGTGTAGCCCGACACGCAGCAGACCGGCAGGTTGTGGTCGCGGAAGACATCGCGCACGGTCTTGGCCTTGTCCTTGGTGATCTGCCCGGCGGACAGGTCGATATCCCTGAAATGCAGGTCGAGCTGCACCGTGTTGAAACCGAGCCCGCGGATCTTCTTCGCCGTCTCTTCGAGGCCGTACGGGAAATAGCCCGTGAAAATACCTGCCTGCATCATGGTGTGAATTCCTCCCTGTAAGCGATTCAGTTACCAGTGATTTCAATTGATCGGGTTTGTCGAGATTTCGGAAAGCTTGACCGTGCGGCCCGAAGCGATCGAGCGATAGCCCGCCTCTACCAGCGCCATGGTCTTGACGTTGTCGGCGACGGAAAGCGCCGGTGGCGTGCCTGTCTTCACGGCGTGCTGGAGTTGTTCCATCACGCCGATGAAAGCATGCGGGAACCACATCGTGTCCCAGCTTGGGCTGACCCACTCGCCATCCGTTGTCTCGGCCGAGGCATAGGTGAGCGTCGAGGCCGCACCGGTCGGCCAGCCGATCGTGCCCTTGGCGACGCCCTTGGTGCCGTCGACGCGCCAGTTGATGTGCTGGTCGTCCTTGTAGCCTTCTTGCCGCGGACCGGACCAGACATCCTCCAGCGACACGGCGAGCACGCCGGACGGGAAGCGCAGCGTCGAGACGGTGATGCCGTCGGTGTGTTCGAAAGTCGTGCGCGGATCCTTGCGCGTCAGCGTGGTGATCTCATCGGGATCGCCGAACAGGAAACGCAGCACGTCGAGATGATGCACGCTCATATTGGCAAGCGTCAGCCGGTCGTACTCCTCGAGGAAGCCTTGCCAGTGCGGGATCGCATGCATGTCGATCTGCGCGAAGACGACATCGCCGAGCGCGCCGCTGTCGATGATCTGCTTCAGCACGCGCATCGACTGGTCGTAGCGCATGTTCTGGTTGACCGAGAGGATCTTGCCAGCCTTCGCCGCCTCGTCGCGCAGCTTCACCGCTTCCTCGACCGACAGCGCCAGCGGCTTCTGCGCCAGGATCGCCTTGATGTGCTTCTGCTCCAGCGCGTGGCGGATCAGCGCCGGCTGCTGGTCCGGTGGGAAAGCCAGGTCGATGATCTCGACTTGCGGATCCTCGATCAGTCGTTCCGGCGTGTCGTGGACGGTCGGAATGCCCCAGCGCGTGGCGACCTTCTGCGCATTCGCCCTTGTGCGCGAAGCGATCGCCACGACAGGAAAGCCTGCTTCCTTATAGGCCGCGAGATGGCATTCGGCCATGATCATGCCGGCGCCGACGCAGCCGATCTTGAATTCCCTGGTGCGAACCTTCACGTCCGGCTCGAAGCCTTTGCCTGCCATCTCTTCCTCCCAGAATCTGTCTTCGCGGCCGTCGTCATCTCGCCAACGCGCTTCCAGATGCTAGCAACCGGAGCCGCGGCATGCGGATCGGATCAGGCATTGGAATTCCTCCCTCAGGGCCAATGTTTCCTCCACAGCCATGAGGGACATTGACGGCAGTACGGGAAGGCTGTCAACATCATAAATAATCAAAACACCTCATAACATCGCAACGAGGCAGGGAAATGCATCATACGGAGATCCATCTAGTGCTCATGATGCCTCGATTTGATGGGAAATCTATTTTCCCATGCCGACGCGATCCTGCCGGGCGATCTGATTTAGCCTGGCTGCTTGCGCATCGGCCAAGGCCGGATACATCATTTCCCATCAGAATCGCGGATGGCGAAGAGCAGTCGCCACCCGGCCGGCGGTCGGCATTGCGTGATCCTGATGCATTGAGGAGATGAAAGACGGTGCGTTCCACCCTGACTGACATAGCCCGGGAAGCCGGCGTTTCCGCCGCCACCGTCGACCGTGTTCTCAACAACCGTCCGGGTGTGCGGGCGCGCACGCGCGAAATCGTGCTCGAAATGGCGCGGCGTCTTGGCTACATCGCCGAAGGCGCGAACGGGGCGCCTCTCAAGCCCTTGCCCGGCGATGTCATCCGGCTCGACTTCGCGCTGCCGGCCGGCACCAATTCCTTCATCAAGATGCTGCATCGCCACATCGAAGCCCAAGCCTTGGCGCGGCCGGATCTCGATGTCCACATCGCCACCATAGAGGGCTTCAATCCCGACCGGCTCGCACGCCTTTTGCAGGATCTGCGCGGCCAGACTCAGGGCGTCGGCGTCATCGCGCTCGACCATCCGACGGTGCGCGAGGCGATCCGCTCGCTGTCGGCCAACGACGTCAAGGTGGTGACCATCGCCTCCGACATCCTGCATGTGCCAAGGGTCGCGTATATCGGCATCGACAACCGCGCCGCCGGGCGCCTGGCCGGCTATCTGCTCAACCGTTTCATGGGGTCGGAACGTCCTGGCAAGGTGGCGCTGTTCGCCGGCTCGCTCTCCTATCGCGGCCATGAGGAACGCGAGATGGGATTCCGGCACATATTGGCCGAGGAATCGCCCAATCTGGAGATTGTCGAAATGCGCGAGATGCTTGACGACCGCGAAAAGGCCTATTCGGAGGCATCAGCCCTTCTGGAGCGGCACCCCGACCTGGCCGCGATCTACAATGTCGGCGCGGGCAACACCGGCATTGCCCGCGCGCTCAAGGAGCGCGGCCGTGCGATATCGATGGTTTTCCTCGGCCATGAGGTAACCGAAGGCACCAAGGAGCTTCTGCTCGACGGCACGCTCGACGCGGTCATCGACCAGAACCCGCGCGTCGAAGCGCGCGAAGCGCTCAACACCTTGACCCATGCGGTCCGGAGACTGCCTTACGAATTGCACCAGCCGAGGCTCCAGGTGATCTTCAAGGAGAACATCCCGGAAATCTGATACTCTCTGAAATGGAGCGGCGCCGGAACCCCTGCCCGTTCAGCACGCCCGCTACTGGACGGCCGCGACTTCCGCGCCGGCCGCGTCGACAAAGCTCTTGTCGATCCATTTGCCGTAGTCGATCGAGCCCTTCAAAAGCCCGGCACCGGCCATGAATTTCTCTTCGCCCTTGAGCGCCTCGATCGCATCGTCGGTCAGCCTCGGATCCTGGTGAAAGACGCCGTCCGCATAGGTCTTGCGTACCGATTTCTCCGACGACTTGGTCGCCTCGACGAATGTCTTGATCGTCTCGTCGGGATGGGCATCGGCCCAGCGCGAAATCTCGATGTCGACCTTCAGCAGCCGCTTGACCAGGTCGGGATATTTCGCCGCGAAGGCGCCGTTGATCGAAATGACGTTCGGCACGTTCCATTCCGGATGGGTGCTGGTGTCGAAGAGCACCCGTGCCTCGCCGGTGTCGACCAGCTTGGCCGCGGTCGAATCCGTTTCGACGAGGGCGTCGATGTCGCCGCGCAGCAGTGCCGGGCCGGATGCCTCGAAAGGCAGGTTCAATCCCTCGACATCACCGGTCGTCAGGCCGACGCTGTTCAGCGCCTTGCTGAAATTCGAGTGCCGCACCGTACCGGTGAGATAGGCGACCTTCTTGCCTTTGAGGTCCTGCAGCGTCTTCAGTGGAGAGTCGGATTTGACCACGATATACGAGCCGCCCGACCGCACATAGCTCGACAGGCCAATCAGCTTGACATCGGCGCCGGAGGCGGCGACGCGCAACGCGGGATTGTTGCCGGTATAGGTGAATTCGATGGCGCCTGTCGCAAGCGCCGTCGTCGCCTCGGAGCCGCCATTGAAGGTGACAAGTTCGACCTTGATGCCGTCCTTGGCGAACTCCTTTTCCCACCAGCCGTCCTTCTGTGCGAGGACGAATTTGAGGTGCCCCGGCGCGGTGCTGCCGATGCGGATGAATTCGGGCTTGTCCTGCGCGAAGGCGGGCATGCCGCCAAGGCCGATGACGACGGCAATGGCGCCCTTCAGGAACAGCCGGCGAAATCCGTCGAATGCAATGTTGGACATGAGGAAAATCCTTGCTGATTGGAATGAGTGAACGGCTCAGATGAGCGAGGACTCGGACTGGCCTTTCCAGGCGGTCGCCCAGCGCTCGAACCAGACGAGCAAATAGTTGACGGTGAGCCCGATGACGGTCAGCGTCAGGATGCCGGCATACATGTCCGCCGTTTCCATCATCAACTGCGAGTTCTGAATAAGGAAACCGAGGCCGGATTTGGCCGCCAGCATCTCGGCGCCGATCACCGCGAACAGCGACGACTTCACCGCCAGCCTTGCGCCGGCGACAACAGAGGGGATGCTGGCCGGCAGGATAACCTTCCGGAACAGGTCGAAGTCGGACGTACCCATCGAGCGCGCCGCCTTGATCAGCAGCGGATCGACCGACTTGACGCCGCTGATCGTGTTGACCAGCAGAAAGAAGACCGAGGAGTAGAAGGTGATCGCCACCTTCGATTCCTCGCCGATGCCGAGCAAAAGGATGAACACCGGAAGCAGCGCGAATTGCGAGGTGTTGCGCAGCGTCTGCACAAGCAGGTCAGAGATCTTCTCGAACAGCGAGTAGCGCCCCATCAGCAGGCCGAGCGGAATGGCCACCACCACGCCGAGAGCGAAGCCGATCGCAGCGCGCTGCAGGCTGATGCCGATATGTTTGACCAGAACGCCCGAGGCGAGCAGGTTCCACCAAGCGACCAGCACCTCGCTCAGCGGCGGAAAGAAGATGCGGTTCAGCCAGCCGAGCCGTGGCGCGATTTCCCACACGAGAAAGAACAGGCCGAGCAGCGGCAAGCCGTAAAGGAAAGTCCCGTGGCTCGTCCCTTTGCGCCGGACCTTGGCACTGTGGGCGGTGATGGCCGGGACTCTTGCGGCGGCCGCCGTCTCGCCGGCGCCGGCAAACAGATGAAGAGCGCCGTCAGGCCCGAACTTTTCGGTAAGATAAGCCATGGCTCTACCTCCTCAATGACTGAAGGCTGGCGACAGCGTCCAGTCCTTTTGCGCCTTGTTGACCTCATCGCGCAGCGCGTCCCAGACGCGGCCGCGATATCCGTTGAATCCGGCGCTGGCGCGGATGTCCCCGTCGCGCGGCCGTGGCAGGTCGATGTCTATGATCTCCTTCACCGCGCCCGGCCGCGCCGTCATCACCACCACGCGGTCAGCGAGGAAGATTGCCTCGTCGATCGAATGGGTAACGAAGATCACTGTTGTCTTGATCTTGCCCCAGATCCGCAGCAACTCGCCCTGCAGGAGCTCGCGCGTCTGCTGGTCGAGTGCGGCGAAGGGTTCATCCATCAAAAGCACTTCCGGGTTGCTCGCCAAGGCGCGGGCGATCGCCACGCGCTGCTGCATGCCCCCGGAGAGCTGGTTGGGGAAACGGTCCTCGAAACCGGCAAGACCGAACAACGACAACAAATGGCGCGCCGTCACCGTGCGCTCGGCCTTGGCGACGCCACGCACCTCCAGCGCGTATTCGATGTTGGCCAGCGCCGTGCGCCAGGGAAACAGCGCATATTGTTGGAAGACATAGCCGGTCTTGGGATCCGGCCTGGTGATGCGCCGGCCGTCGAGCTGGACATCGCCGCCGCTCGCCTGCGTCAGCCCGCCGATGATGTCGAGCAGCACAGATTTGCCCGAGCCGCTCGGGCCGACCAAAGTGATGAACTCGCCTTTGCGGATCGAAAGATCGACGCCGTCGAGCACGGTGACGCGGTCGGTCTCCTCGCCGTCGACGGTGACGAACTGCCCCGGCTTGAGCAGAAAGGTCTTCTTGATATCGCTGACGACGATGCGGTCCATGTCCTGTCGCTTCCTATTGCGCCACGCGGATGCGGTGCGTCGGGTCGAATTCAGAGCCGCCGGCCTTGCCGCGCTTCCAGCCGAGCGCGCGGGCGTAGCCGCCGAACAGTTGACGTGCCTCGACCTGCGCTTCCGTGATGCCGGTCGGCCCCTCGGCGAACTCGGCCACGTAAAGCGCGTCGGTCGGGCAGTAGATTTCACAGAGAAAGCAGGTCTGGCAGTCGTCCTGACGGGCGATCACAGGCGCGCCGTCCTTGGTAGCGTCGAACACATTGGTCGGGCACACCTTGACGCAGATGTCGCATTCGACGCAGCGCGCGGCCGAGACGATCTCGATCATGACGCCAGCTCCGCCAGGCGCTCCGGCGCCCCGGCAATGCGGAAGTCGTCGACGCCGGTGATGACCAGCCGATGCGCGAGGGCCGGGTTCTTGCCCTGCAGATCGGTGCGCCGATGCATGCCGCGGCTTTCTGTCCGATGCAGCGCGGCCGCCACCGACCAGCGCCCCGCGGCGGCGATCGACGCCGCCTCGCGCGCGCGGACCCGGTCCACCCCTTCGCCCCGCAGATGGTCGCGCACGTCGCGCCAGACACTCTCCAGCCGCCCCCGGCTTTTCTCCAAGCTCTCGCCGTTGCGGAAGAAATTTTTGTCGAGCGGCGTCACCTCGTTGCGCACCGCCTCGATGACCTCGCCTGCAGCGATGTCGGCACGCGGCGAGGCCGCCGGGCGCAGGCCGGCCTGACCGAGTGGTTCGACGGTGTCGCGGAACGCCCTGCCGCCGCGACGCTTCGAATGGATCGAGGCGCCCTTGCCCGCCCACCAGCCGCTGGCCAGCGCCCAGGAGGAATTGACGGCGCCGCCGCCCGATACCGCTCCGGTCATGATCTCGCGGCTGGCGGCGTCGCCTGCGACATAGAGGCCGGGCACGCCGGTGGCGCAGTCGTCGGAGACGATGTCGATGCCGCCGGTACCGCGTACCGTGCCTTCGGCGCGCAGGGTGATGCGGAACAGCTCGGTGAATGGATCGACACCGGCGCGGTCATAAGGCACGAAGCAGTTCGGCTGCCCTTGGCGCAACCAGCCTTGCAGCGCCGGCTCCGCCTGATCGAGCCGCGCATAGACCGGTCCCCCGATCAATGCGCGCGCCACCTCGTCCTCGCGGTCGCCGATGCCGTTGCGCAGCGGCTCACCGGCAGGGCCCAGGATCGGCGATCCATCCTCGCGATGGAATGAGGCCCAGCGGAACGGCAGCCCCTTGTTCAGCGAAGACCCAAAGGGCGCCAACGTGTATTTGCCGGTAAACTCCATGCCCGACAGGCTGGCACCGGCCTCCGCCGCCATCAGATAGCCGTCGCCGGTCAGTCCAGTCCCGCCGAGGATGCGCTCACGGAAAGCGCAGCCGCCGGTCGCCAGCACCACTGCGTTGGCGTCGACGCGCCAGTCCTGGCCGGCCTGCCGGCCGATACCGGCCGCGCCTACGACGGCATCGCCATCCGACAGGAGTTCCAGCGCCGGATGATGGTCGAGCACGGTAACGCCAGCCAGAAGCACACGGCGGCGCATGAAGCGCATGTAGTCGGGCCCGCGCAGATTGGCGATGTAGAGCCGGCCGTCATCCTCGCTCGGGAACGGATAGCCCCACTCGGAAAGCCTGAGCAGGTTGCGATAGGCCGTGTCGACGCAGCGCAGCATCCAGCGCTGGTCCGCAAGCTCGCCGGTGCGCTGCCAGCGTCGCTCGACCACCGCATGCCTGTTGTCGCCCGGCGGTACGCACCAGGTACCCGTATTGGACGGCGCGGTGGCGCCGCTGGTGCCGAGATAGCCCTTGTCGGCCAGCACCACCTGCGCGCCGCTTTCGGCAGCGGCGACCGCCGCCCAGGCTGCGGACGGGCCTCCGCCCAGCACGAGCACGTCGGTCTGGAGTTGCAGCCTGTCGGACGCGGATCTTTGAGGCATGGACATGGATGCTCTGCGAAGGAGTGCGAGGCGCTAAGCAGCGCGCGCAGCGCCCGAGAACCACGCCGGCTCATTGCCGGCGCTCCATTTGATGTTGCAGCCGATCGACGGCACCTGGTCGGCGGCGGGCCTGCCGCCCTCCAGCACCGCGTCGACCGCCGCGCGCAGGTCGTTACCCGTCACCGCCTTGCCATTGCCCGGCCGCGCATCGTCGAACTGGCCATGATAGGCAAGCCGCCGGCCGGCGCCGAACAGGAAGAAGTCGGGTGTACAGGCCGCGCCATAGGCTTTCGCCGTCTGCTGCGAGGCATCCTTGAGATAGGGGAAGGAATAGCCGAATTTCTCCACTTCCTCGCCGATGCGGGCCAGCGTCTCTTCGGGATGCGCCTCATGGTCGTTGGCATTGATGGCCACCACTTGCAGCCCCTTGCCCGCATATTCCCTGGCGAAAGCGGCAAGCTGCTCGCGGATCAGCACGACGAAAGGGCAGCGGTTGGAGATAAAGGCGACGAGCAAGGCGGGCTTTGCATCGAAATCGCCGAGCCGGTGCAGCACGCCTTGTGCGTCGGGCAGCAGGAAATCGGCCGCTTTGGTGCCAAGCTCGATCGAGTTGGATTCTGTCTTCGGCATCAATGCGCTCCCTTCTTGCTGCCGCTCAGACGGACCATGCCGTGCAGCGCCGGACGAAGTTAGTCTATGAATTTAGTAGAATTATAGGCTAGACAACCCGCCTCCGGTCAACCGCGCCGCTTGGAATATCGTGCCAATGTTTCGGGCCGGGCGAAAAGTTTGTTCGAACGGAAGGCCGTTTTGAAAGAAATGAGATTTGGCGGGGAGCGAAGCCGCAACTGCCTTCGTCGTCCGCGTCGAGCTTGGTCAGGAAACGGTTTCCTTGCGGACAATTGCCCTGTCATCCCCGCCGACATCGATCGCGATCCGCTCGCCGGAAACAATGCCGTTAATGTCGCAGACCACCAGCGGCATGCTGATCCCGTAGAGAAATTCCGCGACGATGGCGCCCACTGCCAGGATCGGGTCAGGCCGTTCCAGGAGGATGCCGGCCGGAGCCGTGCCCCTGCGGATTGCCTCGGCCAGCACCGAGGATGAGGACGAGGA
The DNA here is from genome assembly GCF_006442185.1 of Mesorhizobium sp. B2-4-1. Lineage (NCBI taxonomy): Bacteria > Pseudomonadati > Pseudomonadota > Alphaproteobacteria > Hyphomicrobiales > Phyllobacteriaceae > Mesorhizobium > Mesorhizobium sp. B2-4-1. Next base: position 53,166 of record NZ_VFVN01000011.1, read on the forward strand.
GCCGCGCCCGCTCGGCATGATCAGGATTTTCCCGGCGACGTTCTGGCCGAGGCCAGGATGCGAGTGATCCGTTATGTCGCCTGTCGTGGCATCAACGCCGCCCCAGAAGCTCAGCGGTTGCGAGAATACCAACGCCCGGCCCTCGGCACTCCCGGCCAGTTGGAAGGTGCCGGATCGCTGGACGACGCCCGGTTCCACCGGCGCGGTCATGACGCGCCCCGCATGACATGCCCCACCGCGGCGGAGCGGATGCAATCCGCCATATCCGCGAACGCAACCGTCACGCCGATATTGCCCGGAGCGTAATGCGCCCATTTGCCGGAATTGGTCATCACCACGCCGTCGAGCCGTTCCAGAATCGCAGTGACATAGGTGCAGGTGTCGGCGACGGGGATCAGGCCGAACGCCTGTGTGCCATCAAGCGCGCCCTCCTCCTGCAATCGCGTCAGCGTCGCGCGACCGGTGTTGACATAGATCGGGATGCCCCTGCCCGGCGCGATGGCACGCAGCAAGGGCAGCAGGCGCATCCATTCCGCATGCGAGAAATGCGGAGTGCCCAGCGACACGGCCGCCAGCGGCGCCCCGTCGGGTACGCGCGACAGCTTGGCCAGTGCATGATCGATATCGGCGCGCGTGATGCGGATCGTCTCTTCCGGCGCTTGACCATGGAACGCCTCGTCGAGCGTTCCCGCTTCGGGCGTGATGCCGACCGCATGGAACAGCGCCACGGCGCCGGTAGTCGCTGCTGCCGCGCCCAGCGCCTTCAGCTGGTCCTCGTCGCGCGGCCGTGGCAGACCTGTGACAACCGGAACGCGATCGCCGCTGGGTTGCCCGATGATCAGTCCGACGCCGACGAACAGGGCGTCGCTCGGCTCTGGCTCAGCAAAGTCCAGCTCGAACAGGATGCGGCCGCGCCGGTTCTCGCTCAGATGCAGGCCCCAGGCCGGCGCGCGGCCCGTCATGGCGCAGCACAGGTCGATGAAATCGCCATAGCGGTTGGTGCGCGCGCCGATCACCGAATTTGCAAACACGATGGCGTTGGATTCGCCCCAGGCGATCTGCTGCCCGAAATCTGGCCGGAACCGCGTCTGGTAGGGCGCGCAGGTGAAGGTCGCCTGGCAGCCGAGCTCGATATGCGCCTTCATCAGCCGCCGCGCCGGCGCTTCCTCCGCCGCGGGCATCTTCACCATGCCGGGATGGATGAGATCGAATGAGCCGACATTGAGCGTCGTCGGCACCTGCACGCGGCCGCCGCCCTCGACCAGCCGTTCGACGAAATCGAGCCCTGCCGTGCCATGGTAGAGGCAGCCATCGATATGGGCGCCGGCAATGTCGAGGAGGCTGTCCGCTCCGACGGCTTTGGAAAAGGCGACGAGGATCTTCATGGCCGCGGCCGCCGACGGCCCTTGCTCGCCGTCGAGCATGGATTGGTCCTCGGCAGTCAATTCCAACGTCATTGCCGCTCTGGCCCCTACTCGATCTTATGGCGCGAAGGAACGCCAGCAGTTCAGTGAACTACCCCGCAGGGATCAACACCGTGCTCTGCGGGGACCAGCGTAGTACGACATGCTGACCTTCCGCCAGCCTGTCAGCGCCGGTGTTCTGGACGATGACCTTCAGCGTCTGGCCGGCACGCTCGACAAAGTAGGTGCTGTTGTTGCCGGCGAAGATGCGTTTGCAAACCTGGCCCTTCAGTATGTTGGCATCGCCGCCCGAAGTTCCGGCATCCAGGGCAATCCGAATACGCTCCGGACGCACGGCGCAGCTTGCCTTTGCGCCGGCGGCAAGCCTGGCGCCGGCCCCGGCGGCGATCGTCGTGCCGTCCGCCAAGCGGATGCCGTTGCCGGTGGTATCGCCGCGAAAGATGTTGGCATCCCCGAGGAAGATGGCGGCGAATTCGCTTTTCGGCCTGTCGTAGATCTCCTCCGGCGGCCCTTCCTGCACCAGCCGGCCATCGCGCAAGATACCGATGCGGTCGCTCATCGTCAGCGCCTCTTCCTGGTCGTGGGTGACGAAAATGGTTGTGATGCCGATCTCGCGCTGGATGCGCTTGAGCTCGATTTGCATGTCGACGCGCAGCGCCTTGTCGAGCGCGCCGAGCGGCTCGTCGAGCAAAAGCACGCGTGGCTTGGTGACGATGGCGCGCGCCAGCGCGACCCGCTGGCGCTGGCCGCCGGAGAGCTGATGCGGCTTGCGACCGCCGAGCGAGCCGAGCTGAACGAGGTCGAGCGCGCGTTGCACCTCGGTGGCAATCACCGCCTTGGCCTCGCCGCGTACCGACAGGCCGAAGGCGACATTGTCGGCGACGCTCATATTGGGGAACAGCGCGTAGTTCTGGAACACCATGCCGATGCGCCGCTTCTCGACCGGTACCCGCTCGACGCTCTCGCCGCCGATGGCGATGCGGCCGCTGTCGGGAAAATCGAAGCCGGCGATTTGCCTGAGCAGCGTGGTCTTGCCGCTGCCTGATGGCCCAAGCAGCGCGTAGAAGCCGCCATCGACGAAATCGATCGAGACGTCGTCCAACGCCTTGTGCGCGCCGAAGCTGCGCGAGACGTTTGATACCTGGACGCCCGCCATTATTTCTCTCCGCCGAATTTGAAGAAGCGCGCTGTGAGCAGCATCAGCGCCATCGACACCACGATGATGATGGTGGAGACCGCGTTGATCTCGGGCGTGAAACCCTTGCGGATCGCGGCGTAGATCTCGACCGGCAGCGTCGTCTGCCCCGGCGTCGCCAGGAAGTAGGACACCACGAACTGGTCGAACGACACGGCGAACGCAAACAAGCCGCCCGCGATCACACCCGGCATGATCCACGGCAGCGTAACCCGGTTCGTCACCTGCCACTGATTGGCCCCGAGCGAGCGTGCCGCCTCTTCCAGCTCCGGCGCGAAGGTTTGCAGCCGGGCCGAGACGACGACGATGACATAGGGCAGCGCCAGCGCGACATGGCCGAGCAGGATGGCGAACAGGCCGCGTCCAATGCCGATGCCGAAGAAGAAGATCAGCATCGCCGTGCCGGTGATCAGCCAGGGAATGGCGATCGGTGGGAACAACAGCGCCTGCAGGAATTTCTTGCCGCGGAATTCATTGCGGTAGAGCGCCAGGGACGCCGCCGAGCCGAGCACGGTCGAGATGACCGTGGTGATGACGGCGATCTCGATGCTGTTCCAGGTGGCGGCGATGAGCTGGTCGTTCTGCCACAGCGAGGCGTACCATTCCGTCGTCCACTCGAATGGCAGCTGGTAGAATGGCGAGACGTTGAACGACATCAGCGCCATGATAATGATGGGCAAATACAGGAAGGCGAGCAGCACCGCGATATAGAGGCGGCCGAGCCACTCCAGGATACGCGTCGTCGCCATCACGCCACCCTCCGCAGCACCGGTGCGGCCAGCGCCAGAATGATCAGCACGACGGCCAGCAGAATGAAGGAGAGTGCGGCCCCCAGCGGCCAGTTGAACACGGCGACGAACTGGTCCTCGATCACCGTGCCGTAAAAGGTGCCGCTGCGGCCGCCGAGGATCCGCGGCTCCATGAAGGAGCCGACGACGGGCACGAATATGAGGGCCGCGCCCGCCACCAGGCCCGGCATCGATAGCGGGACAATGACCCGCTTCAGCACCTGCAGCCGCGAGGCGCCGAGCGAGCGTCCGGCCTCGAGCAATGAATCGTCGATCGCCTGCAAAGTGAGATAGCAGGTCAGCACCATGTAGGGCACATAGGAGTGCACCAGTCCGATGATGATCGCCGGATAGGAATACATGAGGTCGATGTTGATCTTGAACGGCAGCACAGCGTTGAGCGCGGTGTCGAGAATGCCGCCTTCGCGCAAAACCATCGCCCAGGAGAAGATGCGCACCAGCCCGTTCGACCAGAACGGCAGGATGACGAGCAGGAAGATCGCCTCGCGGCTGCGCCCCTTCAGCACCTTGGCCAGTACATAAGCCGCGGGATAGCCGATGACGATGCACCACAAGGTCACCTCGAGGCCGAGGCGCAGCGAGGCCAGCAGCAGCGTCAGGTAAAGGTTCTGCGAGAAGAAGGCGGCGTAGTTGCCAAGCGTGAACGCCCACGGCTTTCCCGTCAGCGGCAGGTCGGTCATGAACGAGAAGAACACCATGGCCGACAACGGCAGGAAGATCGCCACCGTCAGCCAGAGATAGGCGGGCGCCAGCAGCGGCAGTGCCGACCTCAGCCCGCCGCGCACTGCGACCGCACCCTCTGCTGCCATGCTATCCTCCTCCCCGGATTGGAAGGACCAACCGGCGCGAACGCCGGCTGGCCCTGGCGCGGGTTTTACTTCACGTCGACCTTGAGCTGCTGCCAGAGCGTAAGATAAGCTTCGCGCTGCGCATCGGTGATCGGAGCCTGGAACTGGATGCGCTTGGCGACTGTGGGATCACCCATCACCTTGCGGTTGAACGAATCCTCGGGCAACGCTTCCACCGCCTTGGTGTTGGCCGACACCGGTGCACCGACCTTGGTGACCCATTCGACATAGAATTTCGGATCGATCATGTAATTGATGAAGGCTTCGGCGCCCGCGACATTCTTGGAGCCGACCGGGATGGAGAAGGCGTCCAGCCAGGCGACGGCGCCTTCCTGCGGGATCACGAGCGAGACCGGCAGCTTGAAATGCGTCTTGGCGCGGTCGGCCGAACCGCTCCAATAGGTGCCGATGTCGATCTGGTTGGAAGCCACCATCTGGTTCCAGTCGTTCTCCGAGCTCCAGAAGGTCTTGATCTGCGGCATCAGCGAGGTGAGCTTCGTCTTGACCGCGTCCATATCCTTGATGTCGTTGATGTTCTGGCCCGTCGCGATGGCGCCGAACTGCACCGCCTCGACGGCGTCGTCGCGGATGACGACGCGGCCCTTGTGGGCGGGATTCCACATTTCGGCGATCGACGTCGGCGGCTTGTCGAAGGACTTTTCGTTGATGGCAAGGGCGGTCAGGCCCCACACCCACGGCACGCCATAGACCTTGCCGTCATGGTCGAGCATCGGCGAGTTCGCCTTGTCCTTGCTGATATCGGCATAGTTGGGCAGCTTGGAGGTGTCGATCGGCTGGATCAGCTTTTCAGCCATCGCCTGGTCGTTGAAGGCGGCGTTGATCATGACGACGTCATAGAGGCCGGGATTGGTGCGGATCTTGGTCAGCATTTCCTGTTCGGAATTGAAGAAGTCGTTGACCACCTTATGGCCGGTCGCCTTCTCGAAGGCGGCGATCGCCCATGGCTCGTCGGCGCCGTAGCCCTTCCAGTTGAGCACGTGCACTTCATCGGCCTTGGCGGCAAAAGTAAGTGCGGAGGTGAAGACGGCCGTCGCCGTCAGCAGGGCAGTAAAGTCAGGCATGCGCATGTTCGTTCCTCTCTTTTGTTTGCCCGCTTCCCGGGCTTAATCAGGCTGTCTGATGGGCCTTCCGGTTCTGGCCTCGCGCGCCGGTCGAGCCACCGTCGGCATGGCTCAGGAAAGTCCGGATCTCCGCGTCTGTGGGCGCGGATGAACCGCCATGGCGAGTGACCGAAATGGCCGCCGCCGCATTGGCGTAGCGCGCCGCCTCGAAAGGCAGCATGCCGCGCGCGAGCGCACTTACGAAGGCGCCAATATGAGTGTCGCCGGCGCCGTTGGTATCGACCGCCGCCACCTTGAAACCGGGAATGGTCCCGGCGGAACCGTCCGCCAGTCGGATATGGCAGCCCCTGGCGCCGCAGCGGATGACGACGCCGTCGGCCTTGGGACAATGATCGGCAAGCAATCGCGCCGCAAGGGCGTCGGCATCGCCCGGGCCGGCAATGTCGGCGGCTTCCGTCGTATTGCAGCTCAGCCAGGTCGTGCGGGCGAGCACCCGCGACAGGGTGGCGCGCGAAATGTCCGAAACGACCGGCGTCGGGTCGAAGACAAGTGGAATGTCCGCCGGCAGCGTCTCGATCCAGTCGGTGAGCGCGTCGCGGCTGCCGGGATAGCTCAGCGTATAGCCTGACGTGAACACCCAATCCTCGGTCGAGACCAGCACCGGAGCCATCATGTCGAGGCTGAGCACGCTCTCCGCCCCCGGCCACGACACGAAGGTGCGTTCGGCATCGCTGGAGATCATGGCGACGCAGTTGCCGCTATCCATCAGAGGCGAACGCTGCGTCAGAATGTTGATATCTTCGACGGCGAAGGCGGCGCGCAGGAAGTCGCCATTGGGTCCGCTGCCGAGTTGGCCTGCGAATACCACCTTCATCCCGGTGCGGATTGCCGCGACCATCATGTTGAAACCGCCACCGGCGACCTGCGCATAGCTCGAAGCCGTCTTCTCCGTGCCCGGCGCCGGCAAGGCATCGATACGGTAGACATAGTCGACCACCGCGCTGCCGATATGGACGAGACGCGCGCTCATGCCGCCGCGTCCTTGCCGGGGCCGGCCTGCTCCAGGCGACTGTGCGAGGTCCGCGCCGCGACGAGATCGGCGGCGAGCGCACGAACGCCCGCCATGTCAAAGCCTTTGAGGCGGGCGATGCGGTCCTGCGGCAATCGTGAAAGGCCGGTGCAGGCGCCGGCCATGCCTGCGGCGATGGCGCCGATCGTGTCGGTGTCGCCGCCGAGATTGGCGCTGATGACCGCCGCTTGCCAAGCATCGCCGCCGGCGACCTCCAGCACAGCAAAAGCGGCCGGAACGGACTCCTGGCTGGCAACGCCGGTGCCGACCAGATCGGTGATCAGCCGGACCGCGTCTCGTGGCGCCTTGCCGCGGATCAGATCCTGCGCCCAGGCGACGCGCGCGGCGATGTCGCCGCCGGTCACCCAGTGGCCGTGTGTCGCCCCCCGCCTCGCCGCCGCGACGGCGCTGTCGGACGCGGCGCGCCAGTCGCCGCCGGCGATGCCGCGGCTGACGGCGGCCGCGACCGCCGCGGCGGAGGCAATGGCGATCGAGGTGTTGTGTGTCGCCCGGCAGGTTTCGGCCACCTTGTCGACGAGCGCATCCAGCGGCTCCGGCTGCATCATGATGCCGAGCGGCGCGATGCGCATGGCCGCGCCATTGGTGTCGCCGCCGCGCCCAGCCTCCTCGGCTGGCACGCCCTTGTTGATGGCGTCGATGGCGCGCTTGGTCGACGGTCCCAAAAGGTCGTAGCTGCCGCGCGCCTTGACCTCGCGCTCCCAGTCGAGCAGCGCGTTGACCCAGCGCGCATGGTCGAAGCGGTCGCCTGAGGCAACCAGGATGCGGCCGAGCAGCAGCGCCTGCTCGGTATCGTCGGTGATAGTCCCGGCCGGCAGCCCTTTCGACACCGGATGATCGGCAAAGGGCGAGACGAAATCCTCGACATGGCCGTAGAGTTCGGCGATGCGCTGAGGCGACAGAAGCTGCGTCGGCATGCCGAGCGCGTCGCCCAGCGCCCCGCCGACGAGCGCACCCATGGCGCGGTCCATCTCAAGCTCGTTCTCCGGCATCGCTCAGAACCTCATATGCAGCGCGAAATGGGCGGGATTGAGCAGGCTGGTGACATATTCGACCGGCCGCTCATCGGCCGCACGCGTCAGGCGACGGCCGCGCAGGAAGGGTGTGCCTTGCGGGCACCCGAGGATAGCGGCGTCATGGGCGTTCAACATCTCGATGTCGACCCACTCCTCGCCATGGTCGGGTACAAGCCCCGCTTCGCGTAGCGTCTGGTGCAGCGAGCCTTCGCGCAAGCCCCGCAGAGGCACGTCCTCCAGCTCTGGCGACAGCGGCAGGCGGCTGCGTTCGATGGAGATGGCATGGCCGTCGCTGGCATTGGTGCGGACCCGGTCGACGGCGATGAAGAGCGGACTTTCGACGCCTAACAGCACGGCAAGGTCGTGGTCTTCGATCACCTCCAGCCGCAGCGTCCGCGTTTCGGCGTTGGCGCCGGCATTGGCCAGCGCGCGCGACCAGCCGATCGCATCATCGACCGGCTTGCCGTCAAAGGTGACGAAGGAGCCGATACCGACCTTTGTGGTGATCAATCCGCGGCTGGAAAGTTCCTCCAAGCCTTTGCGCACCGTGTTGCGGCTGACGGAGAAACGCTGCACGAGTTCGTTTTCGCTTTGCAGACGGTCGCCGAAACCCAGCACGCCGGAGCGGATCTCGTATTCCAGAACGGTGGCGATCTGCTCGGGCTTGCCCGTGCCGGGAGACAGTTTGATCGCGCTCCGCTTCATATTCGTACCTGTATAGTGAACCTGTCTAGTCCTGTTTAATCTCTCCTCGTATAGCGGACTTGTCAATGGGACGGGTCATGTGCCCCGATGCACTGCTTTCGACGATCCGCCGGCCGCAGGCGGCAACGAAGAAGGAATTTCCCCAGTGCTGGACGCGTCGCACCGTGTCGCGATCCTGCTGCGGTGACCCTACCGGCAGAAGAACGAAAGCCCGCTCCGGGAACCGGGGCGGGCCTTGGAGGAGGACAAGGGGTGGGACCTCTCCTCTTGCTTTCCACGGGGGGTGTGGACCGAAATCACCTTACGGGAGTTTCGCCAGAGGCCCGATCACAAGCCTGTTTGCCCGCATCACGATCCGGTGCGCACCGGCATCGACATTGGTCACGGGATCGCGATCAGCGACCAATGCATGTCGCCCAAACAATGCATGTCGCCCAAAAGCGGCTCTCGCCTTGTGAGAACGACGTGCACGACGCGCTTTAGATGCGTCCGAGCACGACCAGAATAATGACGATCAGCAACACAAGCCCCAGCCCGCCGCCACCATAATAACCGGTTCCGTAGAACGGACCGCCGCCGAGGCCACTGAAGCCGCCGAGCAGGGCGAGGATAAGGATGATGATAAGGATGGTTCCAAGACTCATGGCTTCCACTCCCGCAGGCACTTGCGCGCCGGTTCGGCACTTCTGGGTTGAGAATGTTGCTCACAGACAACGCTTTGAACGCGTTCGCGTTCCACCTAATGCATGACGTCGAGAAGGCGACGGCGCAATTCGTGCAGCAGTCCTGCCGCAATGGCGGGGCTTTCCGACCGGCCGACGCGCAGGATACGATAAAGCTGAAGGAACGTGACTACGGCGTAAACGGCGAGATTGTAGAAGGATAAAGCCAACAGCAAAAACAGGCGGTTGAGCGTCAAGATCGGATCCACTTCGACTTATCTCGATCTTGCATCGTGAGATCTGTGAGAGCGGATTTGCAATTCATGCTTGCATTTCTGGAACAAATAAGGAACAGTAGGGAACCTAGCTGCCAAGGCGGATTAAAGTTTTGGGGGGACCAGCGATATGATGAGGTGGAAGGATGCGGGGCTCCTCGCCGCCGCGATCGCGCTGACAAGCCTTGCGCCCGACCGGTGGCCCTCAGCCGGGCTTGGCGCCGCTCTCGCCCGGAACACGCCTGCGCTCGCAGCCGAGAAGGATTATGCAACCTGCTTCGGCGAGGACATCGAGTCGGACAAGCGCATTGTTGCCTGCTCCGCGATTGCGGAGGACGCCGCAGAGCCAGCGCGCAGCCGCGCCACAGCCTATTTCCAAAGGGGCGTCGCTCTCGGCGACCAGAAGCAATACGACCGATCGATCGCCGACTACAGCGAGGCGATCGCGCTCGATCCGAACGACGCTTCCGCGTATCTCAACCGCGGCGCCGACTGGTTCAGCAATGGAGACGACGACCGTGCGATCGCGGACTTCAACATCGCCATCAGCCTGGAGCCGTCCTCCAGCGATGCCTACAGCAACCGTGGCCTCGCCTTCCTGCACAAGGGCAAGACCGACGCGGCCATCATCGATTTCCAACAGGCAATCGAGGCGGACCCTCAGAATGGCAAGGCGCATGCGGGCCTGGGCATCGCCTGGGACAGGATGGGCGACCCGAAACAGGCCCTGGCCGAGTATGACGAGGCGGTCCGTATCGATCCCAACAACATATTGGCCAATGTCAAACGCGGTATCGCCCGCGCCGCCGAGAGTGAGTTCGATCCCACTGTCACCGATGACGATGCTGAACAGGCGCCCGGCGAGAACTTATCCGCCGCCAAGGATACGACCAGCAATCGCGCAGCCGCAAAGACCTTGATCGAGCGTGCGGGGATGCGGCTGTCGAAGTATGGCCTCGAGGGCGCGCTTCTCGATTTCGACAAGGCGATCAGCCTCGATCCCGACAATGCGGACGCCTATCTCGGGCGCAGCCGCGCAAGGACACTCAAGGGAGACAGCGCCGGAGCGGCGGCGGATTGCCTGCGCGCCATCGAGCTTGATCCGACGCGGGCAGGAAGCTGCGGCGCTCAGCTTGCCGCCGACCAAAGCAAGCCGGCACCGTTGCCGGACACCCAACAGCAAAAGCAGCGAGCCGTCGTTCCGGATATCACTGCCACCCAAGACACGCTGGCCGCAAGGGTTCTGGAGGCGACCGATCCGCGCGCCCTCGAAGCGATCCTTGGCGGCGATGCCTTCCTGGACATGGGCAAGTACGATCAGGCGATCGGCGCCTACAACAAAGCGATTGCGCTCGATCCGAACAACCGGTTCGCCTATTACGGCCGCGGCAAGGCCCAGGCCGCCAAACGCGTTTACGAGCAAGCGATCGCCGATTACGACACGGTCATCCAGCTCGCCCCCAATTTTGCTGCGGCTCATTCTCGCCGGGGCCTCGCCAAGATCACGTCAGGCGATGCCGAAAGCGCTCTTGCCGATTGCAGCCGGGCTTCAACACTCGATCCAAAGGCGCGCGACGCCTACTTCTGCATCGGCATGGCCTGGCACGCCAAGGGCGACGCGGGGCGCGCGATTGCCGCCTACTCGATAGCCATCGAGATCGATCCGAAAGACGACGCCAGCTATTATGGGCGCGGCATGGCGCGTGCTGACATCAAGGACTATGACGAGGCAATCGCCGACTTGGGCCAGGCGATCAAGCTCGATCCCGACAATCGCGATTACGCGGTCGCCCGCAAGGCGGCTGTGGCTGCGAAGGGACAGGGCGATATGGCGGCCGCCACGCTCGGCGCCGTCAGCTCGGCGGCGGCCACCGCCAGTTCAGCCGCCGGTTCGGCCGCACCGAGCGATACTGATTCGGCCGCCAAGGCGCTTTTCGCCAAGGGTCGGAAGCTGCATGAGAAAAATGACTATGACGGCGCCATAGCCCTGTATGGCAAGGCGATCGCACTGGTCCCGGCATTTCATGACGCCTATCTGGCCCGGGCCATGGCTTGGGAGGCCAAGAACGATTATGCTCATGCTGTTGCCGATTACACGCAGGCGATCGCGATCAATCCGAATATAGCCGAGACCTACTACAGTCGCGGCCAGAACCTCAGTTTCCAGGAAAACTACGACGGGGCGTTTGCCGACTTCGAAAAGGCCATCAATCTCAACCCCGCGGACGCAAGGGTCTATGCCGATCGAGGCCTCCTATGGATGGGAGGGCACGAGGACGTCGCCGCGCTGCACGATTTCGAAAAGGCCATCAGCCTCGATCACAAGAACCCCTTTGGCTATTTCGGTCGAGGCGTGATCCGAACCAGCAGAGCGGACTATGAAGGGGCCATCGCGGATTTCAGCCAGGCGATAAGGCTTAAGCCGGATTTCGCAACCGCCTACGAGGCGCGGAGCCGGGCGTGGGAAGCCAAGGGCAACCGCAAGCGTGCTCAGGCCGATCGCAAGAAGGCACTGAGCCTTGGGGTAGATTAGACGGGCTTTTCGGGAGGGCGCGGATTTTGCGTTGGAGTGGTTTGGGCGTAATGGCAGTCGCCGCTCTGTGCTTTATTGCGGTAAAGGTTTTGCCTTGGGCGCAGCTCTGACGAGGCTGACGAAAGGCAATCAGCTTGAGCAGCGCTGGCGCCCGATGCGGTTTGATCCCTACCCCAAATAGAAGTTACTGAAATAGTTGCCAAAATCCGGTTGCCGGGCAACGGGCTCGCCGTCCCCGTTCCGGAGGATGCCGGCGGCGAAGAGATAGGAACCGATCGCTTCCATCTTGGCCGGGTCCATGCTGCCTATGGCGCCGTTTTGCCGGCGCAGATAGTGCCCGTCGATCAGCGTCTTCAGCGAGGCGTGGATCAATGCCGGATTGGTCAGGGCGTCCTTGTTGGCGGCGATCAGCAGTGTGGCCGCTTCTTCGGGATGGTCGACGGTGAACTGGTAGCCGCGCCGCGTTGCCCGTATGAAGCCCGACGCCAATTCCGGATTTGCACGCAGATACGCATCGCTAGAGGAGATCAGCGTGGTGTGTTCGTCGGGCACGCCGTAGTCGGCATAGACGAAGCTTCGCTGTTTGACGCCTTTCAGTTCTGCCTCGACGCCTTCCCAGGTCGAGACCTCCAACGTGAAGTCGACCGAACCGTTGGCCAGCGCCTCATAGGCGGACGTGCCGAGCGTCACCGTTTCGAAAGCCCCCTTGCCGCCATCGTGACGGATGATGGTCGAGATCAGCGCGTTTTCCCAGGCACTGCCGAAACCGCCATAGGTCAGGCCGTCAAGATCCCTGGGGGTTTTGATCTCGTCACGCGCTGCATTGAACACCAGCCGTCCGGTTTCGGACTGCACCACGGCATAGACCGCCTTGAGATCGGCGCCGGCGGTTTTCTGGGTGAAGAGGCCGATGGAGCCGTTGATGCCGAAATCGGCAACGCGGTTGGCAACCAGCGTGCCTGCACCGGTATCGCTGTAGGGCAGGATGTCGACCTCGAGGCCGGCCTCGCTGTAAAACCCTTTGTCGCGAGCGACGAACAGGCCGATATGGTTGGTGTTGACCGTCCAGTCCAGCGCCACCGTTACTTTCCGGGCGGCCGCCTGGGCAAGAGATCGGCCTGGCCGGGCTACAAGGGGAAGGCCGGCAGCGGCAGTGAGCAGCAAGGCTTGCCGGCGCGTCAGGTCAGTCATGGTCCGTGTCCTTCTGGTGGCTCGGGTTGAGGAGGATGTCGAGGATCTCGGCTTCGAGGGTGCCGGCCTGCCGTGCAGCGCCGCCGGCCAGTTCGCGTGGACGCGGCAGCGGCACGGTGATCTCAGCGACGACGCGCGCCGGCCGCGCCGAAAGCACATAGATGCGGTCGGACAGGAACACAGCTTCGCGCACGTCGTGGGTGATCAGCAGCGCCGTCCAGCAGTGGCGCCGCCACATCTGTTCCAACCAGCGTTGCATGGCGGCGCGGGTCAGCGCATCGAGTGCGCCGAACGGCTCGTCGAGCAGCAGCATATCGCGTTCCTGCACCACGGTGCGCAGCAAGGCCGCGCGCTGGCGCATGCCGCCGGAAAGCTGCGCCGGAAAATGCCGTTCGAAACCGGCAAGCCCGAATTCCTCGAACAGCGGAGCAACGCGAGCGCGGGCAGCCTTGCGCCTGACACCTTGCACCTCAAGCCCGAGCGTGGCGTTGTCAAGAATGCGCCGCCAAGGCATCAACGCGTCGCGCTGCGGCATGAAAGCGAAATGCCGGCCGTGGTCATCGAGCGGCTTGCCGTCGAAGAATATCTCGCCCTCGCCGTGAAGCGCGCCGGTCAGAAGCTGGAACAGCGTCGACTTGCCGGCGCCGGAGGGGCCCAGAATGGAGACGAATTCGCCGGCGCCGACGCTGAGCGAAATGTCGGCAAGCACGTCGAGTCCTTCGAAGGCCTTGCGCACATGTCGCAGTTCGAGCCGGTTCATCGCCACGGCCCCTTTCCTGCGGCCCGCCCGCCGGCGGTCCGTTCCCATGGCATGGCAAGGCGCTGGACCAGCATCGTCAGCCCGAACAGGACGAGCGTCAGCACGGCGCTGACGGCGACGGCGGCCAGCACCAGGTCCGGGCGGAAGTTGTTCTTGGCGTTGAGCATGTAGATGCCGAGGCCCTTCGCCGCGCCCGCATATTCGGCGAAGATGGCGCCCACGACAGCATAGGTGATCGAGATCCTGACACCGGCGAAGAAGTAGGGCAGCGCCGAGGGCAGCCGCGCCAGGACGAAGACACGCCAGCGCCCTGCCCCCATGGCGCGCAGCATTTGGCCGATCTCAGCCTCCGTCGCCTCATATCCTTCGGCCAAAGCCACCAACATCGGAAAGAAGGTGACCAGCGCCACCAGCATGATCTTGGGCATCAGCCCAAAGCCGAACCACAGCACCACCAGCGGTGCAATCGCCACCAGCGGCAAGGTCTGGCTGACCACGAAGACCGGAAAAAGGGCGCGCCGCAATGGCTGGGAGAAGTCGATCAATATCGACAGCGCAAAGGCACCGCCGAGCGAACAGGCAAAGCCTGCGAGCGTGGCACGGAGGGTTGGCACGGCGTTATCGGCCAGCGCGTGCCGGTTGAGCATTGCCTGAGCGAAGACGCGCGATGGCGCCGGGAGGATTGTCGGCTTGATGCCACCAAAGCGCGCATAGAGTTCCCACGCGGCTAGCAGCAGCCCCACCGAAAGCATCGCCGGAGCGGTTCTGGCGATGAGGTCCACGATCGGACGCGAAGGGGCGGACGGGGAGGACACGCAGGTACCCGGAGCGGATGGCGCGGGGCGCGCCGTCAGACGGCGGTGGGGCTGTTGGCCGAGACGGTGACGTCGAGCGTTACGTGACCGGCACCCGGCCCGAAGCGGCAAAAGGCCTCGTTGAGTGCGGTAAAAATGGCGCCTGCGTCGCCGCGCAACTTTGTGCAGAAATGCTTGGAGCGCTCATATACGCCCGACTGCTTCAGGAAGTCGATGCAGCCATAGATCTCGTCCATGTGGTCGTCGGTGCCCATGACGTAAAGCGAGAACTGCGCCGCCGCCGGCTGGCCGGTGACGGCCACGCCGCGCACGGCGGCGATAGCCGCTTCCTTGCGCGGGCCGAGCGGCCCGGCAGGTCCGCCAAACGCGTCGGAGCGGCAGATCGGATCGTCCGGCTCGCCCGGGCAGCCGCGCGAGATGGCGGCCGAAAGCACGCAATGCTTGCCGCTGCGCGCTGCCGCCACGAACAGGTCGCGCATGGCAGGAAACAGCACCTCGGGCGGCCCGACAAGCAAGGTCGAGATATCGTCGGTCTCGATCCGCAGTCGATCACGATAGGGGTCCAGTGCCCCGAGCGCGCCAAGGATGACGCCGACAAAATCGCCGGACATGGGATATAGGGAAATCTGTGCGCCTGAAAACATCGCCCGCCTCGCTCCGCTGGTATTACCCAGATCAGCTTCTAGGGTCTGTGGGCTTGCCGCCCCCGTCTCAGCCCCGACCGTACGGAGCACCCCTGTGGATGGACGCGTTAAAGCACCAATCGGGCGGCTATGAAAGCTGTTTTTTCAGGACCATCGCCGGAAATGCATTGCGCCAGGCCTGATTTATGGGCGGTTCCGTCGGGCCCGGTCTTGAGGGAAATTTGTCCGGAACCTTAGCCACGACGAGTGGTTGTCCCTATAGTCGCAAACGCGACGAACTTCGTGGAAACGAGCGAAGACTTCACAGAAATGGAGACAAACCATGTTCATGAAAATCCTCGCAGCTTCGGCTCTTACAATTGGTCTCGCGACTTCGGCGATGTCGCAAAGTGCTGGCGGAAACGGCGCCAATAATAATGGGCCCGGCAGCGGCCAGTCGGTCACGGTCGACCCGAACACGCCGGCACCGCCGAACACTGTGGATCCTGGCACGACCGGCAGCACGACCGCCATGCCCGACGGCATGAATTCGAACGCGGACCGGAACTGTCCGGCCAGCCCACAAGGTGCTCAGCCGGATGCCAGCCACACCGCTCCGGGCACCGCTTCGCCGACCGTCAATGACAAGCATTGCGGCAAGTAGCCATTCGCCGAAACTGCTGGAGAACGCCACGGGGCGTCTGTTCCGTGGCGTTTCCGTCTCTTTATGTTTCACCCTCGCCGAACAGGCAGGCGCCTGAGACGTAAACCGCCATCGGCCTTCGTCTCGGTTCGGGCGCCGTCTACGATACAGCCTTTTCGCGAACCGGCAGCTTCCAGCCCGGCCTGACGAAATGACAGGTGTAGCCGTTCGGGTATTTCTGCAGATAGTCCTGATGCTCGGGTTCGGCTTCCCAGAACGCGCCGGCCGGAGCCACCTCGGTGACCACCTTGCCGGGCCACAGGCCCGAGGCGTCGACGTCGGCGATGGTGTCTTCGGCGACGCGCTTCTGCTCATCGCTGGTGTAGTAGATCGCCGAACGGTAGCTCATCCCCACATCGTTGCCCTGGCGGTTGCGTGTCGTCGGATCATGAATCTGGAAGAAGAACTCCAGCAGCGTACGGTAGCTCACCTTGGCGGGATCGAAATTGATCTCGATGGCTTCGGCATGGGTGCCGTGGTTTCGGTAGGTGGCATCAGGCACGTCGCCGCCGCTGTAGCCGACGCGCGTGGACAGGACGCCCGGGATGCGTCGGATCAGATCCTGCATGCCCCAGAAACAGCCGCCGGCAAGCACCGCGCGTTCGCTTGAAGTCGCCATATCAAATCTCCCCAAAGCAACTCCGGGGAAAGGTTGTAGCCGTTTCCGTCCGGAATTGCGCACGATAAAACTGGAGGCCCGGCGCTATGACAGCCGCTCCAGGATTTCCCATAGATGGGCATTGTCGTCGGCTTCGTCCAGTCGACGGGCGCGTCCTGCTGCCGATCACCACGGACGCGCGGCGTCACTCCCCAGGCCTGAACCTGCGCACCACGACCTCGAATACGATATCCGATATCCACATCGCGCAGACGCCGATGAGGAATGCGGCCGCCAGGGTCGTGGTGTCGTCATTGGCCATCGGCAGGCCCATGGCGCGGGAATACTGGACCACGGGCAGCGTCAGATAGGCGGCGGCTAGCGCGCCGCAGATCGGCGAGGCCACCATCTCGCGCGGTTTGTAGCGGTGGCGCGACAGCGCGCGCAATATGCCGCCGGAAAGGCCGGCGACCACCACCGGCACCTTGATACCGAGCAGGTCGAAAAGATCATGCATCATTTCATTGTCTCGCGATCAGGAAACAGAACGACCGATCCGGCACCGAAGATGAGCGGTCCCCGAGCAGCAGGGCCCGAATCGAGCGGCAACACGATCGTCATGGCTTCCACCCGCACAGTTTCTCGCCCTTGCGGTTGTGCGCCAGCAGCGTCCGGACTTCCGCATCCGACAGTGCTGCGACGGCGGATGCGGACAAGCGCAGCGGGCTCGAGACCGCGCAAAATCCGCCGGTGACGGTGGTGCAGCCGGCTACCGCGACAAGTGCTGCGGCCGCTGCGACAATCAATCCCTTGCCCATGACCTGAGCTCCTTTCGGGCAGTGGCGGCGGGTAGCGCGCCGATGTCGTTGTCAACCTGGTCGGCGACGTCGCGCGCCGCCGCCTCGGCCGCGGCCTGCCGGCTACGTTCGGCGCGCTCGCCGGCAAGCCGCTGGCGAACACCCCAGCCAAACGCAGCGACGATGGCTGCGCCGATGCCGAGAACGGTCGAATTGCTGAGCAGGAAGGAGAGGAGCGCGCTCATTGGTTTGGCGCGTCCTTGACGAGATAGCCGACGGCAAAGACGGCTAGCGGCAGCAGCGTGGCCCATGTCTCGGCATCGTACCAGGATGGCCAGACATTGCGCACGAAGACGCCGGAAATCGAAACGGCGGCGGCGGCGATGGTCGCGGCCGTCAGTTTGTTGGTCGGGCGGATGGTCGGCTGGGTTGTGGTGGCCATGATCAGAACATTCCTTGCAAGGCGGCGGCGATGTGGTGCCAGGCGGCGTAGGCGACGAGCAGGCACGCGACAATGATCCCGCCCGCCTTGGTGGCAGCTGGGATGTTGGCGCCGGCAGGCGCCGCCGCGACCGGTTCGACGGCATCTACGGCAGCAGCGCCGCCCGGCGCCGCCGCAGCAGCGGCCGGTGCAGGATCTGGCCGCGTGGCCGATGCCTCGCCTGCCCCGACAGCCGTCAGCAGCAGCGCCTGTGCGCGGACGGATCCGACCCGCCTCGACCAGCCTTTGCCGAAAGTCGGCCAGGTCGGAAGCCGCTTCAGGAAAGCCAGGCGGGCATCGCAGAGATTGTCGATGACGACGGCGGCCGGTCTGGAACCGACGGCAGCGAGCGTCTCGGGCCCGATGCGGCCGTCCTGGGCGGTGCCGACCACTGCTTGAAGATATTTCGCCGCCCTGCTTGGCCCACTGTTCACGGCATAGTCGAACACCGCGTAATCCACGCCGTCGGGCAACTCGGCGCCAGCCACCGCATCCCAGTAGAAGCGGCGGTACACCGTGGCGAGTTGGGCATCGCTGATCTTCCTGAGATCCGCCTTGGCGGCATCCGCCTTCACGTAGCGGCGGAAATTGGCGAGCGTGACGCCCTTCATGGTGGCGCCGCCCGGATCGGCCGGATTGTCCGACCAGCCGCCTTCGGATTTGAGGACGAGCGCAAGCGCCCGCGTAAAATTGCGGTCCATGATATCCCTTTCGATTTCTTGGTGGATGAGGTGAGTGGGTGATCGCCGGCAGCACAGGGGTGCGGACAGTCGCCGTTGCGCGCCTCGGTGCCTACTTGCAGTGCATCAAAATCGAAGGTCGCCTTGCGCGCCGGCCGACGCATGGTTAGAAAAAATACAATTTTAGGACGAACAGGTCTGGGATGAGAGACTTTGTTGGCGCCGCGCGGCGCCTGGCCTTCAACAGCCTGTCGGCCGCCATCGATCGCCGCTGGAACGTCCACCCGCTGGGCTCGGCGCCGCGTGCCCCGAAAGAGGAATATCTGAGGCTGTTCGAAGCCACCCGGCGCGTCTCATTCCCTGAGATCGACAGGCTCGAGGCCGAAACCGGCTTTGCCGTCGATCGCGACTGGCTCGACGAACTGGCCCTCCACACCCAGATCACCATCAAGACCAGCGCGCTCGCCTACCCGCACGGGCGGGTGCTCTACAGTCTTCTTCGCCGCCAGTTGGCCGACAGCCCAAGGCCGTTCACCACCGTCGTCGAGACCGGCACCGCGCGTGGTTTCTCCGCGATCTGCATGGCCAAGGCACTCGCCGATGCCGGCGCCTGCGGGCATGTCGTCACGCTCGACGTCCTGCCGCACCATCATCGCTTCTACTGGAATTGCATCGACGACCATGACGGCAGGAAGTCGCGCGCCGAACTGCTTCGGCCGTGGCAGCCGCTGGCCGACCGGATCATTTTCCTGCAAGGCGATTCACTCCTTCAATTGCCCAGGGTCGGCGTGAACCGGATCCACTTCGCCTTCATCGACGCGCAGCACACCAGGAAGAACGTGCTGGCCGAGCATCGCTGCGTTTCGGGCGTTCAGCGCGAGGGCGACATGGTCGTATTCGACGACGTCACGCCAGGGTCCTTCGATGGCGTGGTCGAAGCGGTCGCCGAGATCGAGCGGCAGGGCCGGTACGAGGTGCGCCGTCTGAACGCGTCCAAGCAAAGAACCTATGCCTGGGGCATCAGGCGGTGACGAGACGACAGCCCGGATAAACCATCGGAGGCGAGACCTTGCTCAGAAATATCGCCCGCAGGCTTTATCTCGGCATGCGCCGGAACATCGATATCAGCCCCATGGCGGCCGATGACTACCTGAAGGTGCAGTACTTCCCGATGGCGACGAAGCATTGCTGATCCTGCGCAAGAAACCGACCTAGCGCGCCACCCAGCGATTGAGCCTGACCGCGCGGCCGGCAGCGGCTGCTGCCGGCAAGGCATTGGTCAGTGTCACCGTGTTACCCGAAGGTGCGCCGTTCACAGTTGTGTGGTGCCATTGGAGCTCTGCTCCGGTAATCACAGTGTCAAGTTCGATTCCAATACGGTCGCCAGCCGTGATTCCCGCGACGCTTGCTATGCCAATCGTGGTGGCACCGGAAATGGCGGCGGTGGAGATGGTGGTCTTCAATAGGAATGTATTTCGATATCCACCAAATTGTGCCCGCTCGATGGTCGCTCCAACGGGAAGATAGCTTTCCATAAGGAAGCTATAGCAAAGCCGGCTGATGTCGGTCTCTTGATCACGCAATCGCAGGATGGGCGCAGCGAAGCCTTGTTCAAAATCGATACTTTCAATGATCGTTGCGCCAATCCATCCGGACGCCCCAACGAAGAATGAGGCGACAGATGGGTGTATCCACAGCCAGTTGGTCGAAAATTCATAAACCGATGCACCGGTCCGAGCGATTGACTGGCCGTTGCTGCCTTTTGCATAGTACGGGGCATTGCCTGACATCACGGTGCCAGAGGCGTCGAAACAGATGACCGTAATGGCGCGCGAACCGTTAAGGAAGTTGAGGAACGCGTGCTGTGTGGTGTTGGCTTTTTTGTAGATGTGGCCGACAGCCTGGCCCGAGCTTGATACCACAAGTTGGCCGTCGCCGTTGGCCCGCGACGTGCGCGCCGTGACACCATTGGTCAGGAAGGGCGATGGAGCTGCATAACCGCCGGTCGCGCTGTCGTACAAAACGACGCCAGGTACCGTGATGCGGCCCTCGGCCTGCACCGGAAAGAACCGCTCGCCCTGAAAGCGCCTCACCAAGTTGGCCCCGCCAGTCGGCCTATTCGACATATCTCGCAGCGAGACAAACAGGCGCTTCAGATCAGGCGAAAGGATGTTCGCGTCATCGATGCCTGACGCGCTCAAAAGATCAATGTTGAAGGAGGCGAAGCCAGTCGCGGATGGCACGTTGACGAGGGCAAGTGTGTTGGTGAAGGCGCTGTAAGTTTCGATGCGCGCATTCTTGAAAAACACGGTGGTCAGGTTGCTGGTGCTGCCGAGCGCGGCGCAGATGAAAGCTGCATGGCCGACGCCGGCCGAGCCGCCATCAATGCCGATTTGAGGGCTGTCGATCAACACCTCTTCAACGGCAGCGGTCCCGGCGAGCGTCAGCTTGAAGGTCCCGCGACCCGCCGCTTTCTGGTTGGTGCCGACGTACCAGGTTCCACCGCGGAACTGGTTGTTTACGAAATAGCTCGCGCCAGCCAGATCGCAATGCACATGGGAGCCGTTGTTGTAGAGAGTGATGATGTTGAATTCGTTGCTTACCCAATTTGTATTTGCCGCCAGGCCGTCGAAATAGAGCCCTTCGTCATAACCACGGGCAGCAAGCCAGAGCTTGCTCTCAGCCATGCCGCCGAAGTGAATGCCTCGCGTGTTGGCGACAACAGATTTGTCTGGTGTATTCTGGACTTCCAACCAGATCTTTGCGCCGCGCAAAACATTGGTTCCGGTCCCACCGATGCGGACCGCCGAAAGGCCGTCGAAAGCACCGCGTATCAGCGCCCCCTTGCCATTGATCTCGCTGATGTCGCGCCAGTCGATAGAAGAGCCAACGGCGTAGTATGTTGCTACGGCAGGCAGGACGAGCACGGCCTTGGTAATCCGGCAATAGGAGCCGAGCGCGTTTAACGCAAGCGCGTTGTCGGCAAGGCCTTCACGGGCGCCAAACATCGTGGCGGTGGCGACGCTTTCATTCAACACCCAAAACCCGCCATTGACCGCATCGGTCGTCCCGTCCGGCATGAAGCGGTCGGCGGAGCGGAAATAGGCCAGCGCCGGGTAGCCGCCGGCGGTGATCGCCGCGCGCGACATGCGGGCATAGTTGGCGCCGCCCACCAGGGTTGCCGGGGTCGTGAAGACCGGGGCGTAGAATTGGGTCCTGATGCTCTTGACGCCGGCAGCGATCGTCGAGCCCGATGCTGTCGCCACGGATGCGTAGATCGGCACGTTGACGCCCGAAACCTGCGCGGCGTCGGCGGCATATTGCTGGGCCAGGTCGCGCGCGAGTTCCGCGATGTGGATGACTGCCGCCAGCGCTCTGCCGATATCCCCGAGCGGATCATCCGACAGATAGTAGGAGATCACGATGTCGCTCGTGCCGATCACAGGATTGAGGGTCTGGAAAGCGTAGACCAGGCCACCCGAAGCAACCCCCTCCTGCACGTGAACGGTCGTTCCCTTCTGCATCGTGCGCGCGGTGCGGGCGTCCGCCGCGCGGTACCAGTAGCCCTCGCTCGCCGTATAGATGCCGTTCAGCCGGGCGTCCGACTGGTTCTTGACCAAAACCCGGTCGCCGACGGCGGTCAAAACCCCGTCGATCGTCTTCAGGCCGAGGATCCAGGCAACGCCGTCGACGATGACCGTCTCCAGGTTTGCCGTCGTCGCCAGGCGCACGGGTTCGCGCTCGCCAGTCAGAAGACGAACGGCGGCAGTTGCGGGTCGGGCCATGAGGCTTGCTCCATAAAAAAAGCCTCGCGAAAGCAAGGCTTGGAATTCGGGTTGGTTGGCGGCGTGGCGATGGGTTCGGAGGGGATAAGCGCTGGCCCGTGCGGCCACGGCGCCACGGTCATTCAGGTTCTTCCTTGAGAAGTTTGGTCACGATCGCTCGGCCAGGCGAGAGACAATTCAGCGGTCGGTTTTCTGTCCTTGGGCACGCACTTCCTGAACAAGCAGCAATGCCGGCTTGCTCCCGGACTGGCTGCCGTGTTAACACCCGCGCACTGCGGTGGCTTGCGCTATGGGAGCGTCAATGTCGCAGCGCTTCCACAAGGTGTGATTTCCGATGGAAAAATCCGCGATTGTCGTCGCTGCAAACGACAACCGCACGGCAGAAGAAAGGCCGTTCGCTTCCCGGTACAAATCCGTTGGAGCGGTAGCGGCGCCGGCGGATTCACAGGCAGCAGGCGAAGAGCCGACCGAGGCCCGCGCCCTGACGGCTTTGCAGATGTTCTGTCGCGTAGCGGGCGTCTAGATCGCCTTTGAGGCTTCATCCAGACGGCAAGGACAGGCTCTAAAGTCCCGACCCGCTGTATCTGGTGGCCTCCTTCCACAAGGCGAGCGCAAGGGCGGGTGTCCGCCCCTTCACCGCATAGTCGCGGTCCCGGTAGCTTCCGGCCGCGATCCACACCGTTTTCGAGCGTTGGTAGATCGTAATGCCCCGCTCGCTCGCCCGCGCGAACAGTTCTGTGTCATTTCGATACATCGGTTCCAACCCCTGTGGCCCCCTCAAGGGGTAAGGTGCAACGAACATGCCAAAGTTTACGCCTAGCTAATATTATACATCGCAGAGCTGCCAGCTGCGCCATCGAAGTGCACTGGCAGCCCTAAAGCCAAGGTGTTCCGTGGGTGTTTCCGCTGTATTGCACCTGAACTGCCCCCAGGTAACAGAATAGACCAATCCGGAAACATTTGCTTAAAATTGTATTCTTTGGCCATCGGTGCCGCCATCGTCGGTCGAGGAGTTCGTGGAGCGCCGACTACCTGTTCAACAAGCGCTGGCCGGGCGGCTTCACATGCCCATGCTGCGATTCCGGAAAAGCATGGCGCCTCGAGGCTCGGCCGTGGCTTCGGATGCGCAGGCAAAGGGACAGGCCTGGGTGCTGGAAACAGCCTTCATGATCGCTGGGACCGTCATGCAGGGCAGGCACCCACCGCTGCGCAAATGGTTCCTATCTGAGGGCGCCGCACTCCAACTCCATTTCAGCGCTGCAGCTCCAACCTGAGCCGGGTGTCTCCTACAAAACCGCCGGCTGGTGCTCCGCAAGCTCCGGCGGGCAATGGTGAACCGGACACCGCTTTTCGGAACTGTCGACGTGGACGAGTCCGCCATCCCATATCGGCGCAAGGAGAACGCGGTGGAGATGGGTTGGCAGCAGCAGCAAAGCCAACCAGATATGGATTGCCGGAGCGGTCGAGACGGTCGGCAACCATGGTTTGGACTACTAGGGAGACGGCGCCGCCACTTCGTCCTCCATGTCGAGCGATTTTTCGACTGCCTCCGGATTCCGGGCGATGGTCCAAAGGAGAGTATTCGCAGCTGCATCCGGTTCCGAGCGGCCTTGCTCCCAGTTTCGAAGCGTTGCCAGATCGAGGCCATACCTCACGGAGAACGCCTCCTGGGACAGCTTCGTGCTATCCCGAACTTCGCGAACGCTTATCGGCCGCGGCGCATGAACCTTCGCGATCACTCCTGCGGACGAGAGTTCGTCCTTCAGTGCTCGCAGGTCGTCGACGCAAGGAACGGTCACGAACGCCTTGCCGTGATCGACCATCTCAGTGAGGACCGCATGGGCCGTCCTCAGCGGCAGATGCCTCCTGACGAGAACCCGAGCAGCTTCAGGAGTATTCGCGCCGTGTAGAAAGCTGAGGCTCAGCCGGACGGGAGAGCCTGACGACACCCGGACGACGTCCCGGGTTCGCACCCGTTGTCCGAACCGCTCCATGAACTTCGATGTAGTCGACATTAAGCTTCTCCGCGATCACTCGGCCGAGCCTGCGCAAGTTGGACCAACCCCATTGGACCTGGGCATCGCCCCCAATATGGAGGTCACGGACGACCAGATGGTTGCCGCCCATTTCCACTTCTCCCAATAGCTGAAGCACGCCATCCGGCGTGACGACATCAAAGAGGAGGCATGGGTCCTCCGAGATGTCGGCGTCCAGAATGAGTTCCACGTCATCGGGCTGCAAACGCGATCCCTACGCAACTTGCTTATAGAAAATATGTCCGGTGCTGGCGAGCGTCAAGGCCTGACCGATCTCCGAATTGGCGAGATACTGACAACACCCGAATCGTGCCAACTTAGCCCCAGCCTACGCTAGTCGACCGGGAGAAGGGGACAGACGCAGCACCATATATTGTGGCTACCAAAATTAGGTCGCCTTGATCAACTTCAGCTTCATCTCCGTAGAATTGCCACGACTCATCATCGGCATCATGTGAGGCCTAGGCAACCCAGCCGCCACCACCAAATATTTTTCGGGTCGATATGACGGCCAAATTTTCTGGACCTTCGAACTTCCATTTATCCATATCTTAGGCTCTTCTGCTTGCCGAGACATCATTCTTGAAGCAGCGGCAGAATCTTTTCGTCGAGGAATTTAAGCCGTCCACTCAACATCTCGGCGTTGGCGGGATTCGCCGGGACATTAACGGGAATGAGCTTCGCCACGGACTTCCCTTGCCGCGCAGCTTCAACCCACTCATCCATTGCACCGATATATCCGTCCAGCGCCTCGTACGGGGTCTCCAAATCGTCACCGGGCATGTACGCTGGGGGTACATCACCGACGAGCACCCATATCCATCGTGGCACATCTGGTTTCCCGGGTGAAATCTCGAAGAGAAAAATGTATATTATCCCTTCGGCACCATATCCGAAATACTCGCCTTCGATTCTCCTTACCCAGTCGTATGATTTGATATATTCACGAGCTTCCAGAAGGGCGCTGTCAAGGTCATCATCTGCACCTGGGTCGTCTGCTGGTAGAGGAAGACGGCTTACTTTACCGAGATCCGGGGTAATTTTGCTCACAGTTTCTCTCCACTACTTATCTTAGTCCGCAGCCATCGTCTCCTAGCCCAGCGCTGAAAATCGCCGGCTTCCATGTGGAGCCTTATGTGCTCTTCCCTGGTACGAGGCTTAATATTTGATACGTGATCTAGCCCACCATTGGCGACGATAAGATCTTTTCGTCGAGCCCGGCTGACATTAAACCGAAGGCAGATGTGTGACGCTGCTCAAAATTGGATTTGGCATTGATCGTCATGATTAACTCGACACTTATCCGAGGCGCTTTAACGTTCGTCGGCAACGACGCGGGCGACCCCACTACTTATTGCCGACGTCGAACCGTTGGATGGATGCGGAAGGAAGTCCCAGTTCATCAAGCACATCGAAGGCGCGCTCCGATATCACGAGGTTCAGTTTCTGATTGACGCCGAAATCGTCGTGACCTGCTCTACCGTCCACCTTGAGCCAAACAAACGGAGGGAGTTCGACATCGGGCTGCAGCTCCAGAAAATTTTCGGATTTGGTCACTTCGGCAGGAGCGAATGTAGCGCCGGAGATGCCAATATCGAGCAATCCGCGCTTGGCTTCTTCCGTCACCAGGAAACAAGGAAAAGTGGTGACAAGCGCGTCGCCGAACCATCCCTCAACCTGATAGTGGAGCTTGCTCACGGCAGGCGGATGGACGCTGGTGTCCATAACAGTGTTCTCACCGAGCCCACCAGCCACGTCAGGCCTAACTTCATAATATCGCATTATTCACCTATCGGTGGGTCGAACAGATGCCCATATTTCTTGTCTAACTCAGTTGCGTAGTCAAGCACTTGCTGCCGGGTTGCCGTGATGTGCGTCTTATAGAATTCATCCCACTCGGCTCGAATCACTTTTAAATGCAAATTTACGTCGAATTCCTTTCGGACACCACGGAGATTTTCGAGTGAATGTATCTCTTCACTTGCAAAAAGCCCTGGGTATCTATCAAGAACGTTTTGCTCGACACTATGATGAACAACATAATCTCCCTCGTTGAGTGCGGGATTCGCTTTAAAGAACGTTTTTCGGTAGTTTTTTGATTTCGTCCACCCAACCTTTGCACCGGCATATTTAATCATGGAGGCGTCCCTAGAAAGCAGAGAAGCCAGCATTGCAGCTTCAAAAGCACTTTCGGATATCTCACCGGATCGCGTTCTACGGCGTCGAGACTGCCGAGAGACCGACCGAGCAATGGCTTGTTGGGATCGAAGGGTTTCGGCGTCGACGCCACGAACAAGTATCTCGCCGCCTTTGGCAAGTTCAGCCGATCGCTTCGAAAATACGGAAGAGCTCTCGACCCAGGGCTTGGCAATACTTTTGGCGCCCTGGAAAACCTCACCCACCAACTTTTCGCCGGGAAAGGTACCTAAGGCGTCGAGCACTGCATCGCTGTAGTTTCCATCCAGGGCGGCATTCAGGGCTTCGTCGAGCGCCAACGAAGCTCCCACGACAGGTGTGAAGTCGGCTACCGAAATACCGTCATTGCCGAGGCCCTCAGAGCCTACAAGCTTTTGCGCGGCGAACCGCCACAGACTTCCCGGTTCACTATCGCCAGCTATTAGGTTCCCTAACCGCTCTCGAGCCGTCAGGTACCGGTTGGTTGCGTACCCAGTTGGTACCGACCATCCCGACTGGACGGTGTTCTGCAAGTCGAGCACGCCCATCGGGTCGACGCCTGCTGCCCGAAGCGAGCTGTTCGCGGCATCGTTGTCTGCTTGCGACGCACTGGCCTGCAAAAGATGGCCAAGCACCGCTTCAAGCGCCTCTTGATTCGGCAGAGCGGCAAGCACATTGCGCAGCTCTGTCTGCTGAGATTTGGGCGGGTGAGCTTCGTCTTTAAATTTCCCTACAACGCCTTTTGCCACAGAATTCGGCAACGGCTGGACGGGGTTGAGGCCCAACTGCTGTTGGGCGGCAATCGAGCCAACGATCGCGGTCTGATAGTCCTCCGGCTTCGAAAGATTATTCCAAGCTGCGTCGAGGGCCGCGAATGTCTTGCGTA
This sequence comes from Mesorhizobium sp. B2-4-1, assembly GCF_006442185.1. Lineage (NCBI taxonomy): Bacteria > Pseudomonadati > Pseudomonadota > Alphaproteobacteria > Hyphomicrobiales > Phyllobacteriaceae > Mesorhizobium > Mesorhizobium sp. B2-4-1. The sequence goes on from NZ_VFVN01000011.1 coordinate 80,332, forward strand.
CATAACCGCCCGGATCGCCTCGCCTCGCTTGAAATGTCAGGTCCGCCGCGGCGGCTATTGCATCATAACGCGCCCGATCCTCTTCTGGCGTCGCACTATCGGCCTTGGGCGCAGACTCTTTGACCATGGCCTGTACGGCGTCATTGGACATTGTGCGCATGCCGTGGAACTGGCGACTGACATCAAGCGCTTGATGGAGAGCCTGAAAACGCCTGAACCCTTCCGTCGCCCCATAGAGCCCCACGAACTGTTCTGGCGTGAAGGTCGGGCCCGAATAGCTGCCAGTGTCCCTGATCGCCCTAGGTGCGTTCTGTTCGGCGAGGCCAATACGGGTGCGCATCTCAACTTGCTGAGAAGCGTGAGCCGCCTGCGCCTGTTGGAGCAGCGCCGGCCGGTCGTCTTGTGGAATGTCTTCCCCAAATGCTTGTGCCACAATTTCATCCGGCGCGAGCTTGCCAACACGATTGCCTTTCGCTGCCGCCGTATCTGAACTGCCGGCAAGACGGATCCAGCTAACGTCGGAGGCATCGCTGCTGGAAGAGTCTGCCGGCGCCCCGCCCAACATCTCGGCGGCCCGCTTCGGATCCTGGGCGATCATCGCCTGAACCAGTGCCTTGGCCGTGTTGCTGCGCCAGGCCACTTCCGCCGCTTGCCTGATAACCGGGTTTCCGATCTTGGCGATCAGATCGGACCCGTTCTGCCGGATCGCCTCGAAAGCTCCGATGTCGTTCGGGTCGCCTTTTGCGATGGAGCTGGTGGACATGGTGTCGACCTTCGCCCACTCCGTCAGCTCATACTCATCGCGCTGCTCCTGCTGCCGCTGCGCCATGCGCGGCGAGCCGGCCGCGCGCATCGGCTCCTTCTGCCTAGCGAAAGCGGCCCGCCGGCTCTCGGGTATCTCAGGCAGAGTCTCGTCGAACAGCGTGTCGAACAGGCCGGGCTTGACCACCTGCCCGCTGCGCGGGTCGACCTCGCCATACATCGCATCGTGCAGGCCGCTGCCGTCGGCCGGCGCATTCGCCGCCACCTCGTCTTCCGCCTGCGCGACCCGCTCGGCGAACCGGCGGCGCGCCAGCTCCGCGTCGAACGCTTCCTGCCGCTCCTTCATCTGCCGGTAGCGCTCGGCGACGGCCGAGAGCTCGTCGCCAAGATCCTGCATCGCCCTGCCGGCCGGCGACCCCTCGGGATAGGAAACGCCATCGCCGGCCTCGAGCCGGCGCTGGGCAAGCTGGAGTGGAATCGTCGCCATCAGTAGAGCCCTCCCGTGAAGGCGCCGCCCGACGCCGGCGGGAAGGCGCCCTTGCCGAAGGTCACGGCCTTGGTCGGGTCGTAGAGACGGGAGAGACCGGACACGAGGCTGCCGCCGGCCTTGAAGATCGACGCCGCCGCGGCCTGCCTGCCGGAGTAGCGCGCGAGCGCCGCCTGGCTGTCGAGAGTGTTGCGGCGCAGCGCCGAGCCGTACTGGATCGCCTTCAGGTCGAGCTGGCCCTGCCTGGCATTGGCCGCCAGCACCTCGGCCGGCGAGCCCGATAGGCCGACGCCGGAGGCGCCCGCCCGGGCCCGCGCCTGCGAAAGCAGCAGATCCTGCCTGTGGCGCTCCTGGCTCTGTTCGAAGGCGGCACTTTGCGCATCGGCCTGCGCCTGCTGCCCGTAGGCCTTGGCCTGGTAACCGGCCGCCTGGTTTTGCTGCCGGCCTTCGATCAATGCGCCACCCACCGAGATGGCCGTGCCGAGAAGGGCTAATGTGCACATGGTCAGCCTCGCTGGGATGCGGCAATGGGGGTTTTCCTGGCCGGGCGCGCACCGAGCGCCGGTCGCGGGTCGAGCGCGCCGCCGGGGTTGGTGAACGACAGAAGCAGCCTGTCGGCCTGGATTGCCGGGCGGCTGAGGCGCGCCGGCGCCGCCGCGCGCGGCCCGGCCATGGCGGCGCGGCGGGCAACGGCCAGGTTCACCTTCAGGTCGGGCATGCCGGCGGCGTCGAAGAGGCCGTTGGCGGTGGCGAGCGCGCGGGCGAGCGCATCGGCCTCGAACAGTTCCTGGCGCAACAGCTCGACCAGGCGGCGCACCGCGCGCCAGCGCTCGGTCAGCACCTCCGCCTTGGCTTTCGCTTGCCCGCCCAGCGCCTCGACGGCGGCGCGCGCCTCTGCCGCGGCGGCCGCGGCACGGCATTTGTCCGCTGCCGCGATGATCTTCTCCAGCAGCGCGACGACGTCGTTGCAGTCGTCCAGCGCGATGCGCGCGGCGGAGAGATCGCCGTCGCCGAAAACGGCGCGGTCCTCGGCCTGTTCGCAGCCGCGCCGGCGGGCGATCGCATCTTTGAGGTCGGTATCGACCAAGGCGATGACGGCGGCATATTCGGCAGCCGTCCGCGCCCTGCCGAGCTGTTCGGCATGGGGGGATGTGGTCACGGGATGGGTTCCTTGTGGGTGGATGGGCGGGAGGGCGCAACTGCCAATCCCCCTTGTGGAGGAGATTGGCAGGACAGAGGGAGGCGCGAAGGATCGCGGCGTTGATTCAGCCTGGGTTCCTCGCCCCACCAAGTGGGGCGAGGTGGCTCGGCGAAGCCGAGACGGAGAGGGGATGGCGCCGACCTGTGCCGGACTCTCCGGCAGAAGCGCCTGCGCCTTACGAAGGCCCCCTCTCCGACCGCTTCGCGCCACCTCTCCCCCGCCTCGCGGGGGCGAGGAACGCCAGCTCGCCCTAAGGCTCGGCGTCGAACACTGGCGTAAATGCCCTTATCGTGCAGGGCGTCGGGTTGACGTGGCGGATCCGCACCCGGCCCTGCCCTTCCCAGCTGTCGTCGATGGGCACCTCGACATTGCCGGTGAACAGGCTCGCCTTGCCGTCGGGCGCGACGAGGGAGGGCATGCGCACGCTTTCCCAGCGGCCGCGGATCAGCGACTGCACCTGAAGCCCTGTCGTGTCGGTCTCGAGCAGGGACAGGATGACACCCGCCACCTTCTTGCGTCGCCCGAGGATCGAGCCGTCCCGGCCGGCGACGTCGAGCTCCAGCGTGTCGGCCTGCGATTGGAACGCAAGCCCGGCCTGCCATCTGGCCGCGACGGCGCCGCCGGGCAGCGTCACCTGGCCGGAGGCGACCGGCAGCCCGCGATAGACCTTGCCGCCGGCCAGCACGTCGACCTTTTCGCCGTTGAGATGGGCAAGCCCGGACACGGTGTTGACGGCGGCGCCCGAATAGGTCAGGCCGCAATCGACCTGGAAGGCGTCCTCCAGCGCCCCATATTCGAACGGCGCCGTCATGATCTCGATATAGCGCCTGGTCACGCCGCCGATGGTGCGCCTGACGATCAGCCAGATGTCGTCGACGCCATCCTGGCCGGGCGTCACCACAGCGCTTTCGACAGCCGCCCAGCCGGAACCGGCGACGGTACCGCCGAAGCGGTGGCGGTGCATGCCGCGCACCTCCTGCGAGGGCTGGTGGGTGTAGCCGCCGAGCTCGCCATTATCGAGCGGAAACCAGAGCATCGGGTCGGGGTCGGTCTGGAACGCCAGCTCGACCACGCCACGCTTGGCGATATGTTCGGAGATCTGGCCGATATCGTCGGAGGTGAAGCGGCCGGTCGAAGCCTGCGTCAGCTCGGCGATCGAGCGGCGCGAGCGCGTGACATAGAGGAACGACTGGCCGGCATCGACGGGGCGGATGCGGGCACAGCCCGACGTGCGCGAGCGCCGGTTCTTGAACGAGGAGGGCGTCAATGCCTCGTCGATGCCGGAGCCGGAGAGTGCGCGGATGCCGCCGAGCGTCCCGATCAGCAGCGCGCCGTCCGATTCCGCGATCCACGTGATGTCGTTCGCCTGGCCGCCGCCGGCCTGGAGGAATTCCAGCGCGTCGTCATCCTTCTCGCCCAATGCGAAATTGTTGAAATCCCCCGTCGCCGAGGCGTAGACCGAAAACTTGCGGCTGAAGGCCAGGCGCTCCTCGTAGAGCGATCCGCTTTCGACATATTTCCCCGGCACGAGCGTGCCCAGGCGCCAGCGGGATATCGGGCTGAGGTCCGGCAGGGCAAATCCATGCAGTTGGACTTTCACCGCCGTGGCGCTGGTGCGGCTGGTGATCTTGGCCCAGCGCCAGCGGCCATCGGACGCTAGCAGGCGAATGGCCCGGCCGACGTCAGAAGCCTGGAAGCCGGCGCCGCCATTGATGCCGGCGGTCGATGACGCCGTGAGGTCGAACGGCGTCTGGCTGGCCGCCGCCCGGTTGAGGTTCAGTTCGGAAAACGCGCTGTCCGAGGCGCCGTTGATCGCCTTCCAAGTAAAGCGGTGATATTCGAACGCCAGCTTGTTCAGAAATTCGTAGTAGCGGGTTTCGCCGCCCGACCAGCCGGTCTCGCCGGTGCGGCTGTCGAGCGTCACCCATGTCGCGCCGTCATTCGATCCTTCAAGCACCCAGATAGTCGGCGTGCGGTCGACCGTTCCGCCGGTGCGTGCGGTCAGATAGTAGTTTTCGACGATGGCCTGCGCGCCACCGGCAAGCTGGTAGGTGACCGAGCCGTTGGTGGCACCGGCGATGCCGCTGTCCGTCTCTGTCGCCTTGTCGAAAAGCTGGAAGGCGTCCCCTGCCCCGGCCATGCCTGAGACCGTGCCGGAAGGCGCGGTGTTCGACGTCATCTTCGGCGTCAGCGCCCCATAGTCCGCGGGCGTCAGCGTGGTCGGCGTATCGTTGATGTCGTCATAGGGCCCGTCGTCGATCGCGTAGTCGTCGAGCGCCCATGCCGTATGGGCGGTGCGCGTCAGCACCTTGAGCGGATAGTCCCTGTGGGAAATCCACATCTGGTCCGCGGACTGCACATAGTCGAGATCGAACAGGTCGGCTTCAAGATAGGGCGAGGCCACCTCGACCGTGCCGACACGCGCGCCATAGGCGTAGACGCGGATGTAAAGATTGCCGAACTCCAGCATGTAGGCCTGGTCGGCCGAGAAGATGAACGGGATCGCCCGCGTCGCCTTGGCGGACGTCTTGACTTCGCCGACGAAACGGGTGCCGCCGCGCTTGCGGATGCCGCCATGCGGCAGGGTGACGAAGTTCTCGCATTTCGACAGCGCCGCGCGGTAGAGATCGAGCGAGGCGCGCGCATGCAGGCGCGGCGAGATCTCGCCGCGGGTGAAGACGTCCTGGACCGGATAGAGCGTCGCCATCAGCGCATGGCCCCCGCATAAAACCGGCTGTCGCCGCGCTGCCGCGCCCAACTCGATGTCGAAAGCCGTCCGCCGCGCTGGATGGCCTGCGCGGTGAAGGCGGCGTCCAGCGCGCGGTCGTAGGCCGAACGGGCAATGTCGATCATGCCGGCCTTGTGCGTCAGCGGATGCGCGATCTTGATGGCGAGTGCCGCCACCAGCACTTCGGTGAACGGCGCGTCCCAGTCGTTGGGGTCGGTGAGGTTCGCGACATAGCGGATGGTGAGCGGTCCCGCCCGGTCGCTGTAGACCAGCCCCGCCTCCTGCCGCCACGAGATCGCGATGCCGTCCGGCTCGCCATTGTGGGTCAGCGGCAGCGGGCGAAGGCAATCGACGGGGAGTTCATAGACCCAGTTCAGCGTGCAATCGCCGGAACCGGTATCGCTGCCGGCCAGGGATGCCGAAAGGATGGCGAACACCCAGGCGTATTTCGTCAACTCGGCCTCGCGGGTCAGGTCGAAATGCATGTTGAGCAAGCGCGCGGCCTTGATGTCCTCGTCAAGGCTGTCGATCGGCGCCTCGTCAAGGACGGCCAGCGCCATATTGGCGATGTCGGTCGGGGTTATGGCCATGGGTAAGGCCTCCGTGGGTTGTGATTGGGGGAAGTGCGTCTTTCTCCCCGTTCACGGGGAGAAATGCCCGGCAGGGCAATGAGGGGCAGCGCCGGCATCGACGGTTGGCGTCAATGTTCAAGCGCCAGCGCTCGCAGGAAGGAGGTGGGCCTGGCCCACCTCCCGGGAGACGAAACCCTATGCCTCGGTCGTCTTCAGCGCGATGAACGTCATGGTCTTGACGCTCGACGCGGTGCGGTCCCAGTTCGCCGCCAGCGCCAGCTCCGCGTCGGTGGCGAATTCGCCGGCGGTGGAGGCGTCGAGGAAGCGGGTGCCCGGCACATGCGGCACGAAATGCCGGCGGCCGACCATTTCCGTCACCCCGCCGCCATGGCCCTGGCGCGGCTTGCGGTCGAACTCGAGCGGCCCGCCTTCGGTGTTGACGGGCAGCTCGTTCCACAGGATCGCCTTGTCCTTGAACATGAACGCGGTGTAGACGCCCGCCGCCTGCGGGATGTCGTCGTCGACCACGCAGCGCAGCCCCATGTAATAGGGGATGAGCGGCCCGCCCTGCTGCGAGGACGGCACATAGTCGATGAGGTCGGCGAGCTTCAGCGCTTTCATCTGCTTGGAATGAATCCAGAGGGTGCGGAACTTGTCGGCGCGGTCGCCCATCAGGTAGGCCGCCTCGATGATGTCGGTGTCGACGATGGAGGCGCCGGTGGCGCGCACCAGGTCGCCGCCGTCATTGGCCAGATTGTCGGCGACGACACCTTTGAGCATGCCGATCAAGGTCAGCTTGTTGGCGCGCTGCCAGTACTCGGTCTGCTGCTTGACGATCAGCTTCTGCGGATCGTCGCCCGCCAGGATGGAGGTCAGGTCGGGAACGCCCCACGCCTGGGCGCGGACATTGCGGGCGGCGACCTCGCGGCGCGAGCCGATCTTCTTCATCTCGATGGAATCGGCCGGGTCGTCATTGACCGGCTCGGACGGATCGTTGCCGAGGTCCTTCCAGCCGGGCATGTCGACGGAACGGCCGCCCATCGACAGTTTCGAGGAGATGGCCGGATCGGAAAACAGGATGCCGGCCTGGTAGATTTCGAGCGACTGGACGTGCTCCTCGAAAGCGTATTGGGCATAAACGGACGGAACGATCGCGTCCGCGATACGGGTATAGGCGTCTGCCATTTTGTCTTTCCTTTGAGAGATTGATCGGCGGCTGATGCGTCGGGATCAGAGCGGGTTGTTCGGCATCCAGAGATCCGGGTTTTCGCCCGCTTCCCTGGCCAGCCGCCGGGCGCGTTGAGGGTCGCTTTTGACAAGGGCTGAAATGGCCGAAACGTTGCGCTCGCCGGCGGCGTTGCGCCGGAAGGGGTTTTGCCCCCGCGGCGCCGCGTCGGCGTCGATCGTGTCTTCGCGGAACATCGCCTCGCCGATCGCCTGGAAGGCCCTGGCGATCTGCGGATCGGTCAGGGCGCCGTCGGGCAGAAGGATGCCCTTCTGCTTGTAGGCATCGACCAGGCCGAGCTTCTTCATCGCCCGGTTGGCCACCTCCAGCTTCTGGCGAAAGCCATCGCTGTCGGCCGGGCCCCAATCCTTGACGAGGTCGTCATGGGTGGCTTCGACCGAGCGGGCGAGCGCTGCCTGCTGGGCCGCCGCCTGCTCGGCCATGTAGCCGACGAACCTGTCATGGTAGGCCTGGGCGATCTTCGGCGTGGCGCCGGCTTCGACCGCCCAGGCCTTGGACGCCTGGGCGAGTTCGTCCGAATAGGCGAAGGTTTCCGGCAGGCCGTCGGGCCGCCGGTATTCGACCTTTTCGGGCGATGTCAGCGGACGCATCGCCTCGGGCAGCCGGGCATGGAATTTGTCCCAGTCTTCCTTCGGCGCGTCCCTGGCTGGAACGAGCAGGCTTTCGCCCTGCCGCCGCTCCAGCTCCGCATAGGATGTGAAAACCCGATCGAGGCTTTCAGGCTTGGTCCAGCCCTTGGCTTCAGCAAGCTTGCGGTTGCCTTCGGAAAGACCGTCAAACCAACTTTTGCCGGCAAGCCCGGCGGACCCGTTATCCGCGCCTGCCGGTGGCCGTTCCGGGTTGCCCGCCGGCTGCGACGAGGCAGCCACGGACCCGGCATCTGCCAGATCTGTCATGTGATGTTCCTTTTGAGGGTTAGGTTGGAAGTGAACTGGTGGCAGGCCGGCGGGCCAGAGGGCTGGCGGGACAGCGCCCGATCGGCAGCGCGATCTCTATGGACAGGCACTTGAGCTGCGTGTTCCATGCACAACACGAAGAGCGCGACGTCGAAAAGGCAGCCATGCTCAGTTCAAGCACACGACCAAGCCGGGTCGGGTTACGGTTACGCATCCCAAGCGGGACATCCCGATCGGCACGCTGAAGAGCATCGAAAAGCAATCCGGTCTCAAGTTGAGGTAGACAGATGCGCCAGTATATCGGACTGATCCACAAGGAAGCAGGCAGCGATTTCGGCGTCTCCTTCCCCGATTTTCCCGGCGTGGTGACTGCCGGCACGACACTGGACGATGCCCGTGCCATGGCGCAGGAAGCGCTCGCTTTTCATGTCGATGGTCTGGTCGAGGATGGCGAGGCCATTCCCGAGCCCCCGTCGCTCGAGCAGGTGATGGCGGACAGGGATAATCTTACCGGTGTGGCCGTTCTGATCCCCCTGAAGATCGAGACAACGAAGGTGGTACGGGTCAATGTCACCATCCCCGAAGATATCCTCGGCGAGATCGACGACTATGCAAAACGACACGGCTATAGCCGTTCGGATTTCTGACCGCCGCCGCCAGGAAGATCATCGAGGCGGCATAGGCCGGCTGAATCATTTTGCCAGGAAGCGGTGCTAGCGCCTTGTTCGAAAGAGGTGTTTTCGCGCCCTCGGTCCATCAACACCCGAGAAACCATGTCTTATATCGTGAGAGCCTGTGCCGCCGTTCCGCCGCAATGCGGCCGCACGGGACGATCGATAGGGATCTCAGATCTTCAAGGGAGACGTCACATGAACATTCACAAAGCCATAGCCGCCGTTTTGATGACTGCCGCGCTGGCAGGCTGCGCGCAGACGGAAGGCCAGCAGCGGGCCGGAACCGGTGCGCTGATCGGCGGCGCCGGCGGCGCCCTCGTCGGCCAGGCCATCGGCGGCAACACCAAGAGCACGGTGATCGGTGCGGCCAGCGGCGCGCTGCTCGGCGCCGTCGTCGGCTCAGCCACCACCCCGCAGCGCCGCGGCGACCAGCTCTGCCGCTACCAGGACCGCTACGGCCGCATCTACACCGCGCCTTGCGACGACCGGTACTACAACGGCAATTATTGAATCACCGGCGGCCAGACCGCCGATCTCCCCCCTTGTGGGGGAGATGTCCGGCAGGACAGAGGGGGGCGCCGTAGAGCGCCGACCTCGGTCGCCGCCGAACTTTGAACATGGCCATATGTTTGTCGTCTAGGGCCCGGCTTGAGCGACCGCTCGTGATTTGATCGCCGTGCGATGAACACGGCAAGGCCGGCGGGACAGCGCCCCCCTCTGCCCTGCCGGGCATCTCCCCCACGAGGGGGGAGATCGGCGCTTCAGCGCCTCACCTCTCCTCCTCCCGTGCCGCCTTTTCCAGCGCCACGAGCTGCGCCTCGTCCAGCGTCAGGAACCCCATAATGTGCTGCACCACTTCGGCGCGCGCGTTGCTGAGCGCGCTGTGCAGCTCGAAGCCATTGGGGGTTCTGGTCCGCGCCATCCACTCGCCGTATGACGGGCGCCTGAAATAGCCGACCGTCGCCGCGAGATCGGCCAGCACCATTTCGCCGTCCTCGCCGGAGAACACGCGCATATACGCCTTGGCCAGCGCCTCGCGCGCTTTGGCGGGGCCGCCGTTTTGCGACGCGTGGGCGAAGCGTTTGCGGCTCATGCGCGCTGTCCGGCCGGCATCGCGCCCTGGGCGCCGGCATCAGGTGCCGGCCCATCGGCGGTGCCGCCCTGCAGCATGCCTTGCAGGCCTTCGAGCAGGCCGCTGTCGCGCGCCTGCACGGCCGCCGGCACGGTATCCTTGGCCACCTTGCCGGCGGTGGCGATCGCCGCCATGCCGGCCTGCGCCTGGCTGGCCTTGGCCCTCGCGTCGCGCAGGCCCGCCACCTCATCCTTGCGGCGGAAGATGCGCTGCGGGCTGCGGCCGGCGCTCTGCACGATCTTGAGCGCCTCGTCGCTGTCGATATTGTCCATCACATCAGGGTCGAACTGCGCCATCTGCATGGCCGTGGTCACCAGCTGGATGGTGTCGCGCGCTTCCGCCGAGCGGCGCAAGACATCGAGCGGACCGGTGAAGGTCGGCCGCACCGCCTTGCCCGCCAGGCTCGCCGGCGGCAGGAACCGGCTGTCCTCGTCATAGAGGCCCTTGTCCTCCAATATGCCGAGCTCGCGGTCGAGATTGGTGGCAAAGCCCGCCTGGATGATCGAGCCCGACGGCCCCAGCAGCGCGCCCTTCTCCTCCTGGCGGATCAGCGCCTCGGTGGCGGTCATCTGCGGGTTCTGCACCAGGGTCTGGAACAGGTTGACGAACATCATGTCGCGGATCTCCTCCGCCCGGCTCGCCGCATAGTCGAAGGCGTAGCTCGGGTTCTGCCCGGTGGTGATCGGCGCGATCAGCGGCCTTCCATTGTCGTCGATGAGGCCAGGATAATTCTCGCCCGGATCGAGCACCGGCACATAGTCGAGCCTGGCCTTCGACGCCGTCGGCGGATCGGTGATCTGTTGCAGCGCGCGCAGGCCCGAGCGGCGGACCGCGTTTTCCTCGCGCACGGTCGTCAAGGCTTCGATGGTCGGCGAGATGCCATAGGCGTCGCCCTCGTAGCGGCGCCAGTTGAAGGCCGACACCGGGAAGGTGCGAAAACCGCTCTCGCGCACGATCTCCTCCTCGTCCTCGATGACATGGTAGGAGGCGAAGGCGGCGTCGAGATAGCGGTAGCTTCCGCCCGATCGGTACATGCGGCGCTCGTCACGCGGCTGGATGCACTGGATGAGCGCGATCTTCTCCTCGCATTTGGCGGGGTCGTCGACCAGCGTCCTGATGCGCGCCGGCAGTTTTTCATAGCCGAGCAGCTGCGCCGCCTGGCGCGCGGTGCGTTCGTAGCGGCGGTGGAAGATGTCGACCTGGCCCCAGCGGTTGCGCGAGAGATAGCCTTCCACCACCGGGATCGAGGCGTAGCGGATCAGCGTCGAACCGAACCCTTCCTCGGCATAGAGATAGGCCGGACCGTAGCGCACGACATTGCGCAGGCAGGCTTGCGTCGCCGGCACGAAATTGGAATTGGCGGAGTAGCGCAGCGAAAACAGGAAGTCGCGCAGGTTTTCCGCCCATTCCTTTTCCTCGTCGGTCTCCTCGTCGTCCATCTCGGCGGTGGTCAGCCCGTGCCATTTCTCCGACTGCGGGATGATCAGGCTTTCCAGCCCGGCGGCCAGCCGGTTGGCGGCCGAGTTGATGGTGTTGGCATAGACGCGGGCGCCGCGCCGCTCCTGCCGCTCGGCCTGGCTGTCGCCGCGGCGGGCGCCGCGCCCGGACAGGATATCGGGCGCATCGGGATCGCAGAACTCCGCCACCGCCTCCCACACGGGCTCGTAGGCGGCGCGCTCGCTCTCGAGCTCGGACTGGCGGGAAAGAATATCGCGGGCACGGGAATCGCTGGTCATGGGGGCCTCGTTAAAACTGGGGGATCTCCCCCTTTGAGGGGGAGATGGCCGCAAAGCGGCCAGAGGGGGTCGGATCGACCGGGTTCGGCCTTCTGCAACAGAAGGAGGTTAGCGCTTCATGCGAGGCGACCCCCTCTGTCGCCTCCGGCGACATCTCCCCCTCAAGGGGGGAGATCGGCAGCTTCAGCCGACGATGTCATTCTTTTGCACGGTTCTTGATCTAGGAACGTCTCGCGGCGGGGTTTTGCAGGAGGTCGATGTGACGACGACAAGCCTTGCCGCCCTGAAGAACCAGAGCAAACGTACCGTTAAACGGCTCATCGGCTACGATTCCCGCAACTGGCTGCGCATCCGCCAGATCGAGGCCTTCACCACGTTCCTGACGGCCGCCAACCGCAAATCGCGCGACGTGATCGAGATCTCGCCCGGCTGGAATCGCTACTGGAAGGCGATGTGCCCCAATTATCGCTCGGTCGACTTCCCCGATTTCGACATCTGCAAGGATCGCACCGACGAGCAATATTCCATCGTCATCGCCGATCAGGTGCTGGAACATGTGCAGCGGCCGCAGGCGGCGGCGCGGAACATCCACGCCATGACCCGCGAGGGCGGCTGGGCGATGGTGGCGACGCCCTTCCTGTTTCGCGTCCACGCCAGGCCGCACGACTACAACAGGTGGACGCCGGCCGGCCTGAAGCAGTTGATGGTCGATGGCGGCTTCGCCGAGGACAACGTCCAGGCGTTCGGCTGGGGCAACAAGGCCTGCGCCCGCGCCCACATAGGCGGCCCGGTCCGCGCCTACGGCCTGTGGCGGGACCTCAGCAACGACGAGGAATACCCGATGATGGTCTGGGCGTTCGCGAAGAAGGGGTGAGCGGTGGAAGCTGCCAATCTCCCCCCTCGTGGGGGAGATTGGCAGCGTTCACCCGCCACGCCTTTTCACCAACCTTGCATGCCGTCTCCAATACCACCAGTCCAGCACGCGCCGGCGAAAACTGCGCTTCATCGCGGTCATGGTTACACCCCCAAAAGCACGCGGCGCTGGCCGGCGAGGCTGCCGGGCGCCAGATCGGTCTTGATGGTGCTGGCCGTGCCCTGGCGTTGTTCGAGCTCAGCCCGAAGTGCTGCTTCGCGCGCCTGCACGTCCTTGTCCTGCGCCGTCGGCACTGCCGGCAGCGGCTTCAGTTCCGGTGGTTTTTGAAACAGACACATGGTTCCAGCCTTCTCTTGTCCAGTCGTAAAGGAAAAAATCTTCGCCGTTCCTGCCATATCCAGGCAGCAGGCAGCGCTGCGTGGCGCCGAGCCGCCCAAGCCAGCGCAGCGCCAGTTCATTGCCGGCCAGCGCCCGCGCCTCGACCCGCCAGGCGCCGCGGGCGGAAATCTGCGGCCCGAGCACAGTGTGAAAAAATCCGGTGATGCCGGGCACGCAACGCTTCATGCGGCGCGTGCCCCAGCTCCAGGCGATCCAAAGCCCGCTCCGCTGCTCGGCCGCACCGAAGCCCGCCTCCGGATTGCCGTCGAGCTCGGCCACATAGGCAAACCCTTGCAGCGCCATCAGCGCCAGCAGCGCCGGCGACCAGTAGTCGAGCTGGCAATCGATCTCGGCGCGGTCCTCGGGCCGCAAATTGGCGGCGATGTAGGAGAGGTCGCGCAGGGTGGCGGGGACGATGCGGAAGGTCATGCGGATGCCAGAGCCGCGGGAATGCGGTTCATCTTTGTGAGTGCAGCGGAGCCTGTGAAAGGCCCACGCCCTTGACCGGTCTCCTCGCCGGTGACCTACTTCGACCATCGAATGCGGGAGCAAAGACATCGGTCATCCAATTGAAGGGAGACGGGCGAATGGACATTCGATCGACGCTGACGCAGCTATGCGAGGCCTTCAACGCGCACGATCTCGATCGGATCATGGCGTTCTTTTCCGACGACTGCATTCTGGAGATGCCGAGGGGAGGCAAGCCCTGGGGTTCTCGTTTCGAGGGCAAGGCAAACGTACGGAAAGCACTGGCGACACGCTTTGAAGGCTTGCCCGATGTCCACTACGGCAACGCCGAACATTTTGTGGATTCGACCGCCAATACCGGCATCTCGAAATGGACGCTCACCGGCACCACACGCGAGGGGGAGAAAAAGGAGGTCCGGGGTTGCGACTTCTACACGTTTCGCGACGGCAAGGTGATCCGCAAGGACTCATATTGGAAAATCCTGGAGTAGCGCAGGGACATCGCAGCGAGGGTCATGGGCCGGCGCCGGAGCGCCCGTTTCCTCCAGCGGGAATTGCGCTGCCGCGACGCTCCGAAGAGCCCTCCGCCCTCACCTGAACGCCCCCAGCGGATCGCTCTGCCCCTTCGCCCGCCTCGCAGTCCTGAACTCCGCCGGATCGACCACCGCTTCCCTGAGCATCATCACGCCATAACGCGTCGCCGCCATCAAATCGTCGCGCAGTTTCACCACCTGGCCGTCCTTGCGATGGTAGAGCCGGAACTCCTCGAACCAGGGGACAAGCGTCGAAAACACCTTGAAGCGGCCGGATTGCATGCGGTCGAGCATCTCCATCAGCCCGGCCTCGACCGAGACAGAGCCGTCGGGGAATTGCGCGTGGCGGGTCAGCATGTTGAGCCCGTGCGCGGCATATTGCTTGGCGAGCGCCGTGCCCGCCCCTTCCAGCGTCTCGCGGCGGCCGTCGCGCGGCCACGCCCAGGGCAGCCATTCGCCCCAAGGCTTCAGGGTCAGCGCCTGCATGGCGGGAGTCTGCTGCGAGGCGCGCACTGCCTTGGCGACATAGACGACGTCGGCCTCCGTATCCCAGGCGAGCTCGACGGCGGCGGAAGGGTGATCCCAGCCGAAATCGAGCGCTCCGATGCGCGGCCAGTAGCGCGGCAGCCGGAACGGCGCGCAGGCAATCAGCTCCTCCGCCACCGGAAAGATGCGGCCGGACCCCAGCACCGGAATGCCCCGGGCGCGGGCCTCGCGCTCATGCGCGGGATAGGCGGCAACGATCGCCGCGCGCTCCTCGGGCGAATAATGCTCGGCGTCGTCTATGGTCATGAAGGTGACGTGACGGGACATGGGGGATCCTGAATCACTTTCGAGATAATCGATGTAACGTCTTGTGAAGGCTACGTTTTTCGGACCAAACGTCGCGCCGCCCCTCACCTGCCTGCCGGCATCCTCTCCCCGTATAGTGACGGGGAGAGGGGTGCTGTTGTCGACGGTTTCGCCAATCGCGAACGTTCAAGAATCGGCGCCGAGATTGCGGCCAGCTCCCTTCTCCCCGTCATTACGGGGAGAAGGTGGCGGCAGCCGGATGAGGGGCAGCGCCGACGAAGGCGAGCAAGCGCCAAGTGCGATGCCGCTCGTCCCCAATCAGTTTCTTCTCCATCACCCCTTCCCCATCCCTTCCACCTCCGCCGCGCTCAAAAACAGCAGCACCACATCGCTCATGCCGAGCAGCGGCGTGAAGGTGACGATGGTGATGCCGCCGGTGGCGTTGGTGCGGGTGAGGCCCTCGGAATAGATGTCGAGCGGCGGTTCCTCGTCGAACCAGACGCCGTGCAGCGTTTCGCCCTGCCATTTCTCGCGGCCTTTCTCGAAACTCTTGAACGACAGCACGCTCTCGCCGGCCTGAACATCGCCGCCGCCGCCATGGCGCACCACGACGCTGTCGAGCGCGCCCGGCGCGCCACGACCCATCATGGTGTCGACGATGGCATCGGCCGGGATCATGCCGGTGCCCCATTGCGCCTGCTGCTGCGGCGGGCCGACCAGCACGCGCTGCGGATTGTCGCGCGTGCCCTCGCCGGTAACGCCGGCGGCCCACAGCCGCACCGGCGCATCGAAAATCTTGCCTTGCCACCACGCGGGATAGCGGCCCGTCAGGTGCATGGCCCATTCGGCGCCGCCAGCGCGGGTCTTGCCGAGCTGGTTGCCGGCCATGAACAGCCGCTCGCGGTTGGCGGCGCCTGCCGCGTGAAACGCCGCCTGCCTGGCATAGGGCCGGTAGGCGGCAAGCTGGTTGGTACGACGCCTGCGGTCAAGCTCCGCCAGCAGCGCCAGATATTCCGTCCTCGCCGCCACCGGCGATGTCTTCGAGGAACGGTTTGACCGCGGCTTCGAGCGCGCGGATGCGGCTGCGGATCTCTTCATCGCTCAGGGCATCCAGATGGTTGACGGCGACATCGAAATCCTTGGGCAGCACCGAAAGCACGATCTTCAGATACTGGTCAGGCTTGTCGGCCCGCACTTCGGCGATGACGCCGGCGCCATGGGCGCGGAAATCGGCGCGCACGGCGGCGAGAAAGTCGTCGCCCAGCGTTTTCTTCGGGCGTTTGCGGCGGGTCTCCGGCGCGGTTTCCGGGCTTGCGCTCCGGCTGGCGGCCGGCTTGCGCCCCTTGCCGCGCGCCGGCACTGCGGCGGTTTCGTCAGCCATGGCCCGTCACCGTCTCGGCGTCGCCGGCGCGGGCCTTGGCCTTCGACGGCGCGGACTTGACCGACCGGACCCGCTTCTTCTTCGAGCGGGCGGATTTCTTCCTGGCATTCGTGCCGCCCTTCGGCCGCCCGGCAAGCTTTGCGGCGCCCGGCAGGCCCTTCAGGCCCGCCATCACGAGGCCGACGGCGCCGCTATGAATCGCTGGCTGCGGGAAAGCGAAGCCGCCGGCCGCGTCTCGAACCATGCCGATCAGCACGCCGATTGCGACCTGCTCGATCCGGCCGAGCCGCGTCTGCGGCGCCGCACCCTCGAATTCGCCAATGGCGCTGACGACCTCAAGGCCGTCATCCCCGGTGATGATGGTGGCATAGCGTGGCATGGGATTTCTCGCGGATAATCGTCAGGTTCGAAACGTCGCATTCCTTCGCGTCCCCCTCTGTCCTGCCGGACATCTCCCCCACGAGGGGGAAGATCGCAGCTTCGGCGCCTCGCTTTTTTCTACAACGTTGGCGATTGGCGAAAGCCGGGACAACAGCCGATCTCCCCACCCGTGGGGGAGATGGCCGGCAGGCCAGAGGGGGGCGCCGTAGAGCGCCATCGTTCGAAGAGGAAAGCAAAACCAGAAACACAAAACCCGCCTCGGCGGCGGGTCATCGGCGCAACTCAGCACCATAGATAAAAACATAGCATAGTTGCCTTCACCCCGTCAACAGGTTTTAGGAAAAAATTCCTTATCGGCTTTAGGCATCCCCGCGCAGCGAATGCACGCCTTCACGGCATGGGCGAACAGGATCAGCCCAACTAATGAACCGGGGCTTCGTCACAATCTCGCTGTGAAGGTCGCCAAGCGCGTTGAATGAAGATCCGCTCGAATATCGCGCCAATACCCAGCACGACCGGCGCTCTTGTTTCGGCGGCGCCAGAATCAAAAACCCGCCTCGGAGGCGGGTCATCGGCGCAACTCAGCACCATAGATAAAAACATAGCATAGTTGCCTTCACCCCGTCAACAGTCTTTAAGAAAAAAATCCTATCTTGCCCGTCCCAGCGTGATCCTCCCCCGGCCTATCGGCTTTGTCAGTTGGGTGCTGGAGCATTGACCGCGAATTGCGCGGCGAACGCCCTGCCATAGGCGGGCCGGGCTTCGCCGCGGGCCACATAGGCAGCCAGGTTTTGATATTCGTCCAGAATGCCCGACATTCTGAGCCGCAGCAGCACAGATACCATCAACAGATCGCCCGCGCTGAACGCGCCGTCGAGCCAGTCGGCGCCGCCCAGATGGGCCGAGAGCCTGTCCAGCCGGGCGCGAACGCGGTCCTTCACCAATGGCAGGCGCTCCTCGCTCCAGGGCTTGTCGGCCTCGAATATTTTTGCCGTCGTCAGTTCGAGGATCGGCAGCTCGACGGTGTTGAGCGCGGCAAACATCCAGGTGATGGCGCGGGCGCGGGCATCGCGATCCTCCGGCAGCAGCCCCGGATACCGCTCGGCAAGGTGGAAGACGATCGAGCCGGTCTCGAACAGGCAGAGCGAACCGTCCTCGTAGGTGGGGATCTGGCCGAAGGGCTGAATGGCCAGATGGTCGGGCGCCTTCATCTCGGCATGGGAAACAAGACGAACCTCATACGGCTGGCCCACTTCCTCGAGCGCCCAGCGAACGCGCGTGTCGCGCGCCAGTCCCTTGCCGCCGTCGGGCGACCGTTTGAATGCCGTAATGGTGATTGTCATTGCATCCGCTTCCTTGCCTGTTTCCGGGCTTCCTGGCGATGACGAACAAGCCTGCGCGGCAGCCCGACATCGGTCTTGAACTATTTTCCTTGCCGGGCGCGGATCGCGAATGGATGTCCGCGCGTTCTGAACGCCTATGCACGCCGCCTCAAAGTGACCTCGGTTTTGGGCGACATGCGTAGGCCGATACCTGCAAGTGCGTCGCACGGGCCCTGTTCAGCGTGACGCGCCTCACCGATGGGAGCAACCGCCATGAACG
Organism: Mesorhizobium sp. B2-4-1; assembly: GCF_006442185.1. NCBI lineage: Bacteria > Pseudomonadati > Pseudomonadota > Alphaproteobacteria > Hyphomicrobiales > Phyllobacteriaceae > Mesorhizobium > Mesorhizobium sp. B2-4-1. The sequence goes on from NZ_VFVN01000011.1 coordinate 98,175, forward strand.
TCGCCAACCTGCAACTCGAGGGCCTGCTGATGGCCGTCGCATCGATCAACCACGTCCTGGTCAGGAAGGGCGTGCTGACATCAGAGGAGATCGACATCGCCCTGCGCAAGGCCGAAGCCGGCGAAACCAGCGAGGAGCGGTCCGAGGGCATGTCGGCGTCGAGCCGCGACGCCGTCAATTTCCCGATCCGGCTGCTGGAGCTCGCCAACCAGTGCCAGCCCGAAGCTGACATGCCGTCCTTTTCGAAACTGGCGCGCATGGTCGGCCAGATGAAGGAACCCTACAACGACCAGATGTAGCTACGCCCTGCCCGGCCATCCCGGATTGAACGAAAGCACGCGGCCCGGCCCGTGCACGGCGGCGAACAGCAGCCCGGCCAGGAAGGAAAAATGGTCGACGAAGAAGCCGAATTCCGCCTGGTTGCCGGCCCAGTGGCTCGGTCCGTGGAAGGCGAAGCCGAGGAACAGCACGTAGACCGCCGCGACCAGCGCGGCCGGCGTGAAGAAGGCGCCGGTGAGGAAAGCGATCACCAGCAGCACCTCCAGTATCGCCGCGCACCAGGCCAGGAACAGCGGAAACGGAAAGCCGGCGGCGGCGATATAGCCGGCGGTGGCGCCCATGCCCATGAACTTGAACGTCACCGCCATCAGGAAGACGGCCGCGAAGATCAGGCGGGCGATGAGCAAGGCGGCGGTCTGCCACGGCGATTGGACGGTTGGCGACGGCATGGTTGTTCTCCCGTTTCGTTTGCTTGTCTTACCCAATTCCGGATGGAAACCGAACTTTCCTGGAATTGCTCCTAGGACGCGCCACGCGCCGCGCATCCGACATGTCTGCCGAAGTTTTTTCCGGATGTCGCGATCGGCGCCGCTCGATCGGGCCCGCTGTCGCAAAACCGGATTCCGGTTTGCCGGCTCCTGGATAGAGGGGGCCGCATCGTCCCTGATGTATCTCGCCGCCATGCGCCTGGAGCCGGCCTGAGGCGGCGGAGCCGATATTCCGGTCGGTGTTCGCCAAAGCCTGCAAAAGCCGCTATGGAACCAGCGGCGTCAAATGCTGTTATGTATGACCGCAGGGTCGCGCCGCGACGGCGGCGCGCCGGGGGTGGAAAGTGAGGCTCGGCATGGCGGACGACAAATCGAAGATCAAGCAGGATCGCAAGCTGGTTTCGAGCGAGGAAACCTATGAGGTTGCCGCTTTCGCCCGCAAATACGGCATCCCGCAGAGCGAGGCCCAGACCATCATCAAGCGCTACGGGCCCTCGAGGAAGAAGCTCGACAACCACATGGCCGCGCGCGGATAGCTCGGCGCGACCGGCTTTGGAAGCGTTGCCCGGGGCAGGACCCGGGCGCATTGCGGCACCGAATGGTTGGAGGCCACGGCCATGCCCGACACCGCGCGCAGAACCGGCAGTTGCCTTTGCGGCGGCGTGCAGTTCACCGTCAGCGGTCCGCCCCTGCGGGTGGGTCTCTGCCATTGCAAGGATTGCCGCAAGACCAGCGGCTCCGCCTTTGCCGCCTTCGCCATCTGGCCGCGCCAGGCGTTCGAGACATCGGGCATTCTCGGCACCTATGCCGGCCGCGGCTTCTGCCCGACCTGCGGCAGCCGTGTCGCCTCGCTCAGCGACGACGAAGCCGAGGTGATGATCGGCAGCCTGGACGTGGCGCCGACCGATCTCATGCCGGAGTACGAATTGTGGATCGGCCGGCGCGAATCCTGGCTGCATGCCTTGCCCGATACGCGGCAGTTCGAGCACGACCGGCCCGCCGCGCAGGCTCCCGGCCCGCCGCCGAGGCCGCTGTCGGACGCAGCTCCCGGCGGCTGAAAATTAGTCGAAAAGTTTAGCGGCCGCGACGGAACCCCGGAACGGCGGCCGGCGTTATCGGGCGCCTCAGTTTCAATGGAGATCGCCGTGAACGACAAGTTCTTTCCCCGTCCGGTCAGGCTGAAGGTCGGACCGGCCCGCGAGCGCGTGGTGCGCAGCGCCTGGGAAGGCCTGGAATGCCTGCGCGACTGGCCCGGCAAGCACGGCCGGCGCTACCGCGCCGCATGGCGCAGCTGCCGCGATGCCCTCGATGGCTGGACCCCGGCCGAGAAGGCGATGCGGGCCATGATCGATGCCGGGCGCGAGGCGGAATTTCTGCCCGGCAACGGCAAATCCTGAAAGCCTGCCGCCTCAAGGGGCGGTCCGGAACCCGATAGCTGCATCGCGGCAAGCCGCCGGCTACTGTTTCGGCGGCTGCGGCGGCACTTCACCCGGTTTGATCACCGGCGTCTTGCCTTCGTTGGGCGCCGGCGCGGCCATGCCCTGGTCGCCTGTCGGCGGCGGCTTCAGCACGCCGCCGCAATCGTTCAGCGTCTCGGTCAGCGTGTTGTCGGTCGGCTGCTGGTTGCCGTCGGGCTTGGCCCGGCATTTTTCGCTGGGCGCCTGCTTGTCGGGGTTCTGCTGCTCGGCCTGTGCCAGCGCCGCGGCGGGCGCGGCGAGCATCAGGCTGACGGACATGATGGCGAGAAGTCTCATCTCGGCCTCCTTTCCGGGTTGGGCCGCCCTCACCGGCCGCCCAATAGTCGATGGCGTGCCTTCGATGGCTTGCCTCAATAACCGCCGACGATCGGCAGGATTTCGCCGGTGATGTAGCTGGAGCATTGCGGCGAGGCCAGGAACACATAGGCCGGCGCGATTTCCTCCGGCTGGGCGGGCCGCTTCATCGGCGTCTTGGCGCCGAACTGCGATACGTCCTGCGCCTCCTTCTCCGACGGATTGAGCGGCGTCCACACCGGCCCCGGCGCCACCGCGTTGACACGGATGCCCTTGCCGACGAGGTTGCCCGACAGCGCCCGGGTGAAGGCATGGATGCCGCCCTTGGTCATGGAGTAGTCGACCAGGTCCTTCGATCCCTCGATGCCGGTGACCGAACCGGTGTTGATGATGGCCGAACCCGGCTTCATATGCGCCACCGCCTCCTGCGCCATATGGAAGTAGCCGTAGAGGTTGGTCTTCAGCGTGGTGTCGAAATGCTCCTCGGTCAGGTCGGCGAAATCGGTGGAATGGATCTGGAAGGCGGCATTGTTGACCAGCACGTCGAGCCGCCCCAGTTCCTTGACGACCCTTGCCACGGCCTTGGCGCAGAAGGCGCGATTGCCGACATCGCCGCGCAAGGCGAGGCAGCGGCGGCCCTCCGCTTCGACCGCTTGCTTGGTCGCCTCCGCGTCACGGTCCTCGCTGAGATAGACGATGGCGATATCGGCACCCTCGCGCGCGAACAGCACGGCCACCGCACGGCCGATCCCAGAATCGCCGCCGGTGATCAACGCCGCCTTGCCTTCCAGCTTTCCCGAACCGCGCCAGAACGGCGCGTCATAGAGCGGCGCCGGCTCGATGGCCCATTCCTCGCCGGGTTTGGGATGATGCTGGGCGGGAAAAGGCGGCGCGGGATATTTTCGCGCGCCGGCCTGCATGGCGCCGTCGCCTTTGGGCTTGGCCTTGGCGCGGTCCTTGGCGTCGACCTTGCGCTGGATGCTGCGCTGCTTGCTGGTTGCTTTCGAACTGTCGCTCTGGGTGCTGGTCGGCATGGTCGTCTCCTCTGTGTTCGGACCGGAGACATCCCGAACCTCCTCGCGCAACGCGCGGAACTGTTCGCGATGTCTTCGGTCCAAACGTTTTGCTCGCAGGGACAACGCATGTCGGCGGAAAAAGTTGGCGGCTTTCGCAGGCGCACATTGCAACCCTCGCATCCTGCCGCCGTTTCGCCTGCCGGAGGCAATCATGTTCGAAGGTTTTCAGACCCTCAAGGTCGACTGCGGCGACGCCCGCATCTTCGCCCGGCGCGCCGGCGACGGGCCCGCCGTCCTTCTGCTGCACGGCTTTCCGCAGACGCATCTGATGTGGCGCGACGTGGCGCCACGCCTGGCGGACCGGTTCACCGTCATATGCGCCGACCTGCGCGGCTATGGCGCCAGCTCATGCCCGGCGTCGAGCGCCGATCACGCCCCTTACGCCAAGCGCGCCATGGCCCGCGACATGGTGGCGCTGATGGCCGAGCTCGGCTTTTCCAGCTTCATGGTCGCCGGCCATGATCGCGGCGGGCGTGTCGCCTACCGCCTCGCGCTCGACCATCCCGACCGCGTCGAAAGGCTTGCCGTGCTCGACATCGTGCCCACCGCCGACGCCTGGGACCGGGCCGACGCCAGGCTGGCGCTCGGCTATTGGCCGTGGTCGTTGCTGGCGCAGCCGGAGCCGCTGCCGGAAAAGCTCCTGGCCAGTGCGGCCGACGCGATCGTCGATGATGCCCTGGGCGGCTGGGGCTCGTCGCCAGAGACATTTTCCGCCGGCGTGCGCCAGGCCTATGTGGAGGCCCTGCGCGATCCCGCCCATGCCCATGCGATCTGCGAGGAGTACCGGGCGGCCGCGATGCTCGACCGCGAGCACGACCATGCCGATCGCGCCGGCGGCCGGCGCATAGCCTGCGCGGTGCTGGCGCTGTGGAGCGGGCAAGGCGCGCTCGCCGAATGGTATGCCGGCGAAGGCGGACCGCTGGCTTTGTGGCGCGGCTGGGCCGGCGATCTGCGCGGCCATGCGGTCCAAGACGGGCATTTCTTTCCCGAAGAAGCACCCGCGCAAACGGCCGCCGAATTGAGCGCTTTCTTCGCCGGCCCCGAGACCGCAGCCCGTCCGGCGAATGCCCAGAAGAGTACGTAGGGCTTTCCCGGGAAAGGGACGTGGCGCTTTCCCTGGGGAATCGCGTCGAACTCACGCCTGGAGCGGTTCAGCGGGAACCTTCGCAGCCGGCCGCGACCAGGGGAATTGGAACCACATCCTTGGCTGCGCAGTTGCAGGGGCATCGAATGAACCCGGGAGCAGATCCATGCCACGCGGAGAAAAATCGAAATACACCGACAAGCAGGAGCGCAAGGCAGACCACATCGCCGAGGGCTACGAGCATCGCGGCGTGTCCGAGAAGGAAGCCGAGCGCCGCGCCTGGGCCACCGTCAACAAGGATGATGGCGGCGGCAAGAAGGAGGGCGGCTCCGGCCGCGGCAAGCACACCGGCCATCCCGCCGCGCACAAGGGCGGCGAAAAAGGCGGCAAGGCTTCCGCCTCGCGTTCGGCGGGGAGCCGGTCGGCATCAGCCAGGAAGGCAGCCGCGACCCGCAAGCGCAACGAAGCGCACGCCCATTGATGCGCGGGGCGACCGGATCGCGAAATTCTTATGCGCCTTGCCTGCCCTCGCCCGGGCCGCTCTTGATCAGATCGTCGCCCGGCGGATCATCGAAGTTCGGCTCGGCCGGATTGTCGGACGGCGGTCTTTGCGGACAGTCCTCGTAGCCGTGGTCGCGGCCGCCGCAGAACGAACAGCACATGGCTTCGCGATCCCTGTTCCCGGGCGGCCATCGCGGGGTCTGGTAAGGCTTCCTGCCGAGCATGCCCAGCAATGCGCGAGGCGCGATTTGGTTGCGCGCCCGCGCCGTCCCTCGCAAGCGAACACGCCGGCTGTTGCGCAACCGCCAGACAAAGTGCGAATCTCCCCGGCATGCCGCAACCAAGCTTAATCGCCCGGCGTTGCGGATCATGCCTTGGAGAGACCGCCATGTCCGTTCGAATACTGTTGCCGACCGTGGCTGCCATGCTTGCCGCCACCGGCCTGGCCGAAGCCCGGCCCGACAGCCGCGCCATGCGCTGCGCGCAGATCCGCGCCATGATCCAGAGCCACCGCGCCGTCGTGCTGACCACCGGCCCCAATACCTATGACCGCTATGTCAGGCAGTTCGGCAATGAATGCGATTGGCCCGAAGTGCCGATGTCGGCCTATATCCCGGCCCGCGACGGGCACTGTCCGGTCTACCGCTGCGAGGAGCCGGTCAACAATTTCCCGAATTGACCGGTCGGCCAGGCGCCGGCATCGACGTTCGGGGATTGCCGCATCCCTGCCTGAAACCATTCCGAGGGGGCCGCGTTGACGCGTGGGGTGGCCGCCACAGGAGATGCCCATGACCGTCAACTGCCGCGTATCCATCGACAACCGGCCTCAATCGATCGAGGCCGTTTTCCAGGCCGTGCCCCGGATCGGCGAGAGCGTTTCGCTGTCCGTCGACGGAAACGCCCAGGACCTGCGCGTTTCGCGTGTCGTGCATGTGCCCGACGGCTCGCTCGAAGGAGCTGCGATCATCGTCGAGGTGACGGCCAACATCCTCTAGCCCCCTGAATCCGCAAATGCGGCGCGCCTTGGCCACGGCGGCGGCTTTCAGATGCCTAAGCCGATCGTCTGGCCGGCGTCTTCCATAGGGTGCTGCGGCACGATGATCGACGCCAGCGGCGCGTTCAGCGTCCATCTGAAATAGCCGGGCGAGCGCTCGATCACGGCGGACCCGCCGAGCGACTGCGGCGCCACCCTTTGCAGGACAACGGTGCCGAACCCCTTGCGCGTGGTGTCGTCGCGCTCGTCGCCGCCGCTATAGGGGGGCGACCGCTCCTCCCAGACAAGTTGGAATTCGCGTTCGGCCAGAGCGTCGTCGCTCATGCTCCAGGTCACCTCGACCCGGCCGGAATCGCTGGCGAGCGCTCCATACTTGGACGAATTGGTGCCGAGCTCGTGGAAAGCCATGCCGAGATTCTGCACCGCATTCGACTGCAAGGTCAGCAGCGGTCCCGAAAGCAGTATCTGCTCCTCGCGGCCGAACGGTTTGAGATGTTCCTGGACCAGGTCGAACAGGCTGGCTCCCGCCCAGTTCGAGGTGACCAGCAGATCGTGCGAGCGTGACAGCGCCATGATGCGGGCGCGGATCATCTCCTCGAACTCGCGCGGGTCCTGCGAGCGCTTGCTGGTTTCCCTGACCATCGACAGGATCACCGCAAACTGGTTCTTGACGCGATGGTTGACCTCGCGCATCAGCATCTTGATCCGGCGCTCGTTCTCCCTGCTGGCGCTGATGTCGCGGGCGATCTTCGAGGCGCCGACGATCTCGCCGCTGGCGTTCCTGATCGGCGACACCGTCAGCGAAACGGCAATGAAGGTGCCGTCCTTGCGCTTTCGCGTCGTCTCGTAGCTCGCGAGGCGTTCGCCGCGGCGGACCTTGGCGATGATCTCGGTTTCCTCGTTCTTGAGGTGGTCGGGGATGAGCATCAGGATCGACTGCCCCAACGCTTCCTCCGCGCTGTAGCCGAACATGCGTTCGGCCGCCTGGTTCCAGCTTTTGATGATGCTGTTCAGGTCCTTGCTGATGATGGCGTCGAAGGAGGAATCGACGATCGCCGCCAGCTGCGCATCGGCCGTTGCGTCCTGTTTTTCACCGCTTGCTATGTCAGCCATTGCCCCGCCAGGTGTCAGCCTATAGCCACTAGATAACGCGTGCGCCGGACAAGGCAATCACCTTGAAGCGGCCTGCTGCTTCAACTTCATCGAAATCGCCTCGCCGGCTGGAGTGATCGAGGGGAAGGTCGTTCCGCAGATCAGGGCGGCCGGCATCGGAGACGCCAGCGACCATACAAAATGGTTTTCGAGCACCAGGACAGAGCGGACATTCAAGTCCATGGGCACCGGAAGCGCGGAACCCGTCCTTGCGGGCCGGCATCACCTGAATGTCACCGCGCCTCAGTCAGAATGGCCGTCGCCCACATTGCCGTTGCCGCCCGGGGTGGACAGCAGTCCGAAGTCCTGGGACTTGACGCCCTGCTCCGCCGCCAGGAATCCGTCCGAGGCGAGGCCACGCCGCAAGAGCTCCCTGACCGCGGCCGAGCGGCTCGGCATGCGCTTGTCGAAGCGCCAGTTCTCCAGTGCCGCCAGTTCGTCGGCGGTCAGCATGACCTGCAAGCGTTCAGGACGTTCCAGTTCAGTCACGGCACTTCCTCGCACAACCGAATACGCGAATGAGTATCTGTCTCATTCCACTAATAATTAGGATAGCAATCCTAACACGTCAAGGTCGGCAAATACGCGACCTCCCCATCCTGCTCATGATGACTATAAAGCGTCGGGTGCGCCTTTGCGTAACCATGCTAACTAACTGATATACATCGAGTATTTTCAGATTTCCGCTTGCCACACACCGATGCGAGGCGCATGCTACAAAGGCAAAACCAGTCCAGGAGGTTTCCATGCGGTATGACTACTCGACGCGGTTGCGCGATGACGTTCAATCCGCGGTCACCACGGCTTTCAGGACGTACGGCATCGTCAACATCACCGCGGTGGCCGAACGGATCAGGCTCAGGAACCTCGACGAAAACGTTGCTCTCGAGGACGTCGAGCACCTGGTCCTGGCGGCCGCCCAACTGCTTGGCGCCGCCATCGAATTCGAGGGCCTGACCATGATCGACCGCTTGCCGGACGCTCATGTCAACGGCCGCCCCGGCGGACCGGCCCCTGCCCTGAAGCGCCTCGTCTGAACAGATTTGAGGCGACGCGCTAAGTCATTTCGGGCGACCTGCATCAGGGCTCCGGTGGCCGGGCGAGCCCGCTGGACGCGGCCTACCTGTGGAAATTGAGCGCGCGCGCTATATGGTGTTGAATTCCCCTCCGGAGAACACGCCATGACGCTCGACACACGCAAGCTCGGCAGCCAGGGGCTGCGGGTTTCTGCCATCGGCCTCGGCTGCATGGGCATGAGCCAGTCCTACGGCCCGGCCGACGAAGCCGAATCCATCGCCACGCTGCACCGCGCGATCGAACTCGGCTGCACCTTCCTCGACACCGCCGAGGTGTATGGCCCTTACGCCAATGAGGCGCTGCTCGGCCGCGCCTTGAAGGGCAAGCGCGACCAGGTGACCATCGCCACCAAATTCGGCTTTCGCATCGAAAATGGCCGGCAGGTCGGCACCGAACGCGACAGCAGGCCGCAAACCATCAGGGCGGCGGTTGAAGGGTCGTTGAAGCGGCTCGCCACCGACCATATCGACCTTCTCTACCAGCACCGTGTCGACCCAGCCGTGCCGGCCGAGGATGTCGCCGGCACGGTCGGCGAACTGGTCAAACAGGGCAAGGTCCGCTTCTTCGGCCTGTCGGAGGCGGGAGCCGCGAACATCCAGCGGGCGCACGCCGTGTTTCCGGTCTCGGCGCTGCAGAGCGAGTACTCGCTGTGGGAGCGCAATCTCGAGCCGGAAATCATTCCCCTGCTGCGGCAAACCGGCATCGGCCTGGTGCCGTTCTCACCGCTCGGCCGCGGCTTCCTGACCGGCGGCGCCAAGCGCGCCGAGGACTATCCGGAAGGTGATTACCGCCGCGGCGACCCGCGCTACCAGGGTGCGAACTATGACGCCAATGTCGAGGCCGCCGCAAAGGTCCGCGACATCGCCGCCGCCAAAGGCGTCAAGCCAGGGCAGATCGCGCTGGCCTGGCTCCTGGAGAAGGGCAACGTCTTCGGTGTCGACATCGTGCCGATCCCCGGCACCAAGCGGATCAAATATCTGGAAGAAAATGTCGCCGCTGCGTCGCTGAAACTGGAGGCCGCCGAGATGGCGGCGCTCGACGACGCGCTGGCCCCGGGGAAGGTCTCCGGCCCGCGCTACGGCGACCGCACCATGATGATGATCGACCGATAGGTTCGCACGTCGCCGGTGAATCGGGCCTATTCCACCGGTGCGGGCTTTTGCCGAGGATCGGGCCGCAACCGCTGGTGAAGTTCCCTGCCGGCGTGCAGGGTCCGGTCCGCCAGCGCGGCGAGTGTTCCGCGCAAGGTCCTTGTTCCCAGCACCGAATCCAGCGTCACCGACTGGGTCGCGAAGCGCCGCTTGAAGTCCTCGCCGCCGCACAGGAAGTCGACCATCGTCAGCCCTCTGTCGATCGACCACTGGATGTAGTCCATCATCAGCACCATGCCGGGAGACGCCCGTTCGACATCCGGATCGTAGGTCGTGACGAAGGCCATCATCGTGTTGTGCTGGACGAAATTGATCGAGACCGCCACCACCATCCCGGCGCATTCCAGCACGAAGACATGCAGGAGTCCTTCCCTGGCCAGCACCGCGACCAGCGCGGCCAGGGCCGGCGACCCCTCATCGAACAGGTTGGATTCGTGTCCGCGCGCGGCGAGCCATTTGCGCTTGAACTCGGCGAGCCTGTCGAGGACGGGCTGCATCGGCTCGTCCGGCGACATGAGGCGGAACCGCACTTCGCCGCCTTCCTCGAGGAATTTGCGGCCACGGCGATAATTCTGGCGCATCTTCTTCGTTTGTTCCCCGAACCAGTCCGCGCCCGTACGCCATGGCCCGGCGACCCGGAAGCTGGTTTCGCTGCGGCGGTTCGGGCGCAGCGCCATCTTGGGCGCCGAAGCGGGAGCAAGCAGCGTGCGCATCGCGGCGTCCGGCAGCAGGCGGTTCAGATAGACGAGATCGAAGCCGCCCGCGGCCGAAATTTCCTGCCATAGCGCCGCGACCGCCGCCGGATCGCAGTCCGGCGCGACCAGCACGTCGCCATAGTCGCTGTGGTCCTTGGCAGCCCATTCCAGGACGTTGACGCCCTTGCGCCGCACCGTCGCCAGCGGGATGACGGCGTCGATCCGGTCACCGTTCCAGACGAGGCCGATCCTGAGACCACGCAGCTCCCGGTCCGGGGCCGTCTGCCACCACGCCGTGACCCAGGCGTGGCTTTGAAAGATCAGCCCCTCCGCCCGGCGCCACAGCTCCGTCCAGGCCGGCCCGACCGACGCGAGGCGCTCCTCGGAGGTGACGATCTCCAAAGCGCCGGCCTTCGGGCCCTCGATCGCGGCGTGAGCGTTCATGGCTGCGGGCTCCGTGTCGGCTCGGACGAAGCGCGGCGGCGAAACCGCCGGGCGATGTGCCCCCACATCTTCTTGAGCGGCAGCACGTAAAGCCCCGACAGGGATTGATAGTCGCGCGCGCCGCGTTCCATCAATCCGAACCTGAAATCCTCATCGGGCTTGGGCACGCACAACGTTCCGAATAGCCGGTCCCAGAACGAGAACAGCAAGCCGAAATTCTTGTCGTAGTGCCTTGGATCGACGCTGTGGTGCAGTTGGTGCCAATGCGGGCACAGCACGATGTTGTTGAGCGGCCCGAACGATATCTTGAAATGGGTGTGCCTGACGAAATCCATCATCAGGATATTGCGCATGACGTATACGTTGACGCCGAAGATCGTCACTTCGACGAGGTTAAGCGACAAAAGGGTCCAGATGCCGAAGCAGATCCCGGGTATGACGCCGTCCCAGGCGCGGTTCATGAGCTCGTCGAGCGGATGAACCCTGTCCTTGGTGATCCCGACCATCACCTCCGCCGAGTGATGCACCTTGTGCAGTTCCCACAGGAACGGGAAGCGGTGCTGGGCCACATGGTACAGGTAATAGGATATGTCGTAGGCGATCAGCATCGTCACCGTGAAGATGACGATCGTCACCGCTCCCGGCGGTCCCGGCAGCAGCGGCGGCTCGATCTGGAGGAGTGCCGCCAGCGTCCGATTCGTCGCGTAACCGACGGCGACGACGAAGGTCACGCCCGCGGGCAGCATCAGGAAGGGCATAATCGCCTTGCGGGTGATCCAGAAAAGCAGGTCCGCCCGCGCCGAGGGATGCGTGACGATCTCGTTGGGAAAGACGAAATCGAAGAATTCCCTGAAGCTCTTGCGCTCCGCCGTCCGCCAATAGGCGATCAGGGCGCTGCCCAGCGCGGTCAGCAGCAAGAGGCCGGCCGCAAGCAGGCTGGAGCCGGACAACTTGTCCAGGATCCTTTCGATGATGCCGGCAATCGACATGGGCCCACTCATTTATGCAACCGAAGCTTGACTTGCAGGAGGCGATTGACCTGACTGGCCGGGCAAGCCGCCACGCCGTCAGGGCTCTCGATCATTTCGCCGTCACCCTAGTCGAGAATCCATAGCGAAAGCTTAAGCTAATTAAAAACAATGAATCCGCTAAAAAGCCCGCTATATATTGCCGAATTCTGAATAAAACTCCTAAAATTGACAGCAAAGGACCGGCAGCGCTTGGCGTGGAGATCGCAACTTCGGGGAATCGCCGGGTGATCGTGCCGGTCCCGAGCTCGCCGGCCCGCGGCCGGGCTGCCAAACCCCTCCCAAGCTTATTTCCCGGCGCCCGGCTGCTTGTTGAAAATCGTGAGCAGGTCCATCGGCAGCGGAAACACCACCGTCGACGAGCGCTCGCCGGCGATGTCGTGCAGCGCCTCGAAATAGCGCAGTTGCATGGCCTGTGGCTCCTGCGCCAGCATCTTGCCGGCCTCGACCAGCTTTGCCGCCGCCTGCTGCTCGCCATCGGCGTTGATCACCTTCGCGCGCCGCAGCCTTTCAGCCTCGGCCTGCTTGGCGATGGCGCGGACCATGTTCTCGTTAAGGTCGACATGCTTGATCTCGACATTGGACACCTTGATGCCCCATGCGTCGGTCCGCTGGTCCAGGATCTCCTGGATGTCGCTGTTCAACTTGTCGCGCTCGGCCAGCATCTCGTCGAGTTCGTGCTTGCCGAGAACCGAGCGCAACGTGGTCTGCGCGAGCTGGTTTGTCGCGGCCATGAAGTCCTCGACCTGGATGACGGCCCGCTCGGCGTCGACGATGCGGAAATACAGCACCGCGTTCACCTTCACCGAGACATTGTCGCGCGAGATCACGTCCTGCGGCGGCACGTCCTGGACCACCACGCGCAGGTCGACCCGCACCATCTGCTGGACGAAGGGGATGAGGAGGATGAGGCCGGGGCCCTTCACCCCGGTGAAGCGGCCGAGCGTGAAGACCACGCCGCGCTCATATTCCCGCAGGATGCGAATGGCGGAGGACAGGAAGATCAGCACGATGAGGGCGAGTAGCAGATAGGCGACGTAACCGATGATCATTGCCTTGCTCCATTGTTCCTGCGCCGGACCGTCAGCACGAGATCCCTGACATCGGCCACCTCGACGCTGTCGCCGGGGGCGAGCGGTTCATCGGCTTTCGCCCGCCAGCGCTCGCCCTGCGCGAGCACATGGCCCTCGCTGCCCGACCAGTCGAGGATCCTGGCCGGCAGCCCGTGCATGGCCTGCGCGCCGACACGCGGCAGGCTCCTGCGCGCCCTCCACAGATAGCTGCCGGCCAGCAGCGCCAGGCCAAGCGTCAGCGCCGCGGCGGTGCCGATGAGCGCCCACGACATCTCGAAGCCCGGGCCCTCGACCTTGAGCAGCATGGCGGCGCCGAGCAGGAAGGCTGCCACGCCTCCAAGCCCGAGCACCACGGTCGGGTTGAAGGCCTCGATGACGAGGAAGGCGATGCCAAGCAGCATCAGGGCGAGGCCGGTATAGCTGATCGGCAGTAGATTGAGGGCATAGAGCCCGAGCAGCAGGCAGATGGTCCCGATCACGCCGGGCGCCACGGCGCCTGGGCTGGTGAACTCGAAGACGAGGCCGTAGACGCCGGCCAGCATCAGGACGACGGCGATGTTGGGATCGGTGATGACGGCGAGAAGCCGGATCAGCCAGCCGGGATCGAGCGTCTCGACCGCCACGCCCTTGGTCGCCAGCACCTGTTGCTTGCCGGCCACCTCGACCGTGCGGCCGTCGGCAAGCTGGAGCAGTTCGGCGGTGTTGCGGGCGACGAGGTCGACTACATGTGCCTGAAGTGCCGCATTGGCGGAAAGGCTGGCTGCCTCGCGCACCGCCTTTTCGCCCCAGTCGGCATTGCGGCCGCGCAGTTCGGCGAGCGAACGGATCAAGGCGACCGCGTCGTTCGTCACCTTTGTCATCATCGGGTCGCCGGCCGGAGGCCCGGTGGCATTCTTCTGGTCGCCCTTGTCCTTCTCGTCGCCACCGGGAAGGGGCGGCAACCCGCCAAGCTCGACCGGCGTGGCGGCGCCCAGATTGGTGCCGGGCGCCATCGCCGCGACATGGGTGGCATAAAGGATATAGGTTCCGGCACTTGCCGCATGCGCGCCGGCGGGCGCGACATAGCCGATGACGGGAACCGGCGAGGCAAGGATATCGGCGATCATTTCGCGCATCGAGGTGACCAGCCCGCCCGGCGTGTCGATCTCGAGGACAACGGCTTCGGCGTGCCGCTCGGCGGCTTTGGCCAGCGCTTCGTTGAGCTGCCTGGCGCTCGCCGGGCCGATGGCGCCGTCGATCACGACGCGCAACGCGACCTTCTCCGTAGCCTCCGCGGTCACGGAAGAGTGACTGGCGGCCGCGGCGGCCATGAAGGCCGCTGCCAGAACCGCCATCCGCGCGAGGGTCACGCTCAAAACTCCCTGAATTACGCAGGATATGCTGTGCAGGATATGGCGTTCGGTCCGTCGAGATCCATGGCCTGGCCTCAGATTGCAAGCCGGCGACCCTGCCCTTCGCAGCCGGCGGCAAACGCAATGGGCAGACGTTCAAAGCCGGAAGGGGCCCCGCTCGCGCGCCGGCCCCGTCCTTGGTCAGCGGTCACGCATGTGCGTGCGGGTGACGGACGTCCCAGACGGCCCAACCCGATACGGCAACCACCAGCACGCCGAGAATGACGTGGGTGGCCATCGCATTCGTGTTCGCCATGAATTTGAGCAGCCAGGGCGACACGATCAGCCAGAGCCCGAGAACGACACCTACCCATTCCTCCCACTCGGCGAAGGCGGCAAGCGCCGCCACGGCCACCGCGCCCAGCACGACGCCGACAATCCAGGCGTTCCATGCGGGAGCGGTTTCAGCAGCGAAGCCGATTATCCAGGGTGAGATAAACAGGCAGACGGCAAGGACCAGATTGAGCCAGTCCTGGCCTTTCTTTCCTTCCATGAGTGTATTTGCCATGACAACCTCCATAGATGAAGCTTGGCCAAAGCGTTGTATTCGCGTGCAAACGCACGCTTAATGGTTGATGTAACTATGCCTCACATGGCCTTCAAGGCCTGCCCCACGGACGGGTCGCCTCCGCGCCACCCGCCTCTTGTCGGCGCATTCTAGAACGTGATCTTCACCGAGGCAGCACTGCGGTTGGCCGCCCCGTGATGCACCGCTTCGATGTTGTTGCCGTCCGGGTCGAGAAGGAAAGCGGCGTAGTAGCCGGGGTGGTACCGGCGTTCACCCGGCCCGCCATTGTCCCTGCCGCCGCCGTCCAGCCCGGCCTTGTAGAACGCATCGACCATGGCGCGATCCTTCGCCTGGAATGCCAGGTGATGGCGACCGGTCAACTCTCCCCGAGCCGCGCGGCTGTCGGCGGTTGAAATGAAAAGCTCGTCGGCCCAGAAATAATCGGCGGCGCTGCCGCCGATCGGAATATCGAGCACTCGAAATACTGCTTCGTAAAAGCGGCGGCTGGCGGCGATGTCCCTGACCACTAGCTGGATATGATCGATGAGCCGGCCGCGATGCAGTTCTTCCATGCAAGCTCTCCTCTCGCCAAGGGCTCGAATCTAGCTTCGCATGATCCGGCGTCAATGCCCCGCCGAACGTCAGGACTTTCGCGCGGCATGCCGCGCCAGTGCGTGCTCGATCAGCACGTCGATGACCTTGCTGTAGCCGATGCCGATCGCCGCCAGCGCCTTGGCATACATCGAAATGTCGGTGAAGCCTGGCAGCGTGTTGACCTCGTTGACCAGCAGCGAGCCGTCGGCGCGCAGGAAGAAGTCGACGCGGGCCATCGCCTCGCAGCCGAGCGCCTGGAAAGCCCGCGCGGCCATCTCCCTTGCCACGTCGGCGACGGCGGCCGGGACATCGGCGGGCACGTTCACCACGGCGCCGTCGGCGTCCAGATATTTGGCTTCATAGGTGTAGAAGCCGTGCTTGCCGGCCGGGATGATCTCGCCGGGCAGCGATACGGTCAGCGTTCCGTCGGCCCGCTCCAGCACCGAGCATTCGATCTCGCGGCCGTCGACGAACTCTTCGATCAGGACCTTGCCGTCGTAGCGGAAAGCCGTCTCGACGGCCCGTTCGAAGCCGTCCCGGTCGTTCACCTTGCTGACGCCGAAGGAGGAGCCCTGGCGCGCCGGCTTGGCGAAGAAAGGCAGGCCGAGCGCGCCGGCGATCTCCTGGAACGGCCCGACATCGTTTCGATGCACGGTGACGGAACGGGCAACCGGCAGCCCGGCCTCGCGCAGCAGCCGCTTGGCGACATCCTTGTCCATGGCGGCGGCCGAGGCGAGAATGCCGCAGCCGACATAGGCGACGTCGGCGACCTCGGCATAGCCCTGCACCGAGCCGTCCTCGCCGAAAGGACCGTGCAGCACGGGAAAGACGACGTCGACCGGCGGCAGGTCGGGCTGTGCTCCGCCGCCCCGTGCGGCCACCAGCCTGCCTCTACCACCGGGCAACAATGCGACCTCCACGCCGTCCTCAGACACCGGTGCCCCGGCTCCGTCGTCGCCGGCTTCGGATGAAGATTGCAGCAGCCATCTTCCGTCCCTGGAAATGGCGATCGGGACCACCTCGTAAAGCGTCCGGTCGATGGCCTTCAGCACATTGGCGGCCGAAAGGCGCGATACGTCATGCTCGGCCGAACGTCCGCCATAGAGGACGGCGACCCTAATCTTGTTCTTCATTGAAAAGCCTTGTCCTTCATCGAAATCCCACAAGATCAAATGCTGACGGCAATGCCGCGATTGGCAAAGAAGCGATCGAAATCGGCGGCCGCCAACACTGCATTCGCCTGTGTGGCGCCGGTATGGCCGGACGGATTGTGAAAGCGAAAACCTTCATCCGATGCCGACATGACCAGCACCAGATGGCCGCCCTTGGACGGCGGCTCGCGCTCGGGCCAGCGGATCGAACTGCTGACCGAGGCGATGAAGAAGCGCGACTGCCCGAGGATCGCCGGAATATCCGATGTAGCGACACTGGTCATCACCTTCGCTTCCAGGCCGAATTCCGCCTTCACGAAGCTGACAAAGGGGGCGTAGATCAGGCCCTTGATCGATCGTTCGGTGACGACATAACCGCCATATCCGGTGCAGCGCCTGGCCAGTTCGATGGTCGGCACGATCTGGCCGCGCGCCGCCAGGATCATCTTGAGGCACGCCATGCCGCAGACATTGGCGGCCCACAGCGCGTATTCGTCCAGTGTCCGCGCGCCCGAATTCTCCCACAGCGCATCGCGCCGCAGCGCCACCTCGGCGCCATCGGCAAGCACGGCCAAGGTCATGTCGGGCGTCTCCCACTGGCTGAAAAACGGCACGGTCCCAGGCGGTGGACTCATCAATTCCTCACGCGGATGGCTTCAATTTCGTATACAAGGATACGAGTGCGGGGAACAGTGCTTCAAACCTCATTCGCCTGATCAGCGATGGCCCGCGCTCGGGTTTTGCCCGCCGGGCGAAGCTTGCCAATGCCCGCCCATCGGCGCACTCTCCGCCCTACCAAGCCGGTCGCCGGGTGTCGGTTCCTCTCCTCGCCCGTCGTGTTAGGATTGCGCAATGACCCGCGACCAGATGCTCGCCCACCTTCGCGCCGCCGACGCCGTCGCTCGCGAGGCGGCCGTGCACGGACATCATCCGTTCGGCTGCGTGCTGGTCGGGCCGGACGATCGCTTGCTTATGCGCCAGGGAAATCTCGACACGGTGCGCCATGCCGAGACGGAGCTCGCCCGGCGCGCCGCGGCTGCCTACGAGCCGGATTTCCTCTGGTCCTGCACGCTGGTCTCGACCGGCGAACCCTGTGCGATGTGCGCCGGAACACTCTACTGGGCCAATATCGGCCGCCTGGTCTACGGCTTCGAGGAGACGAAGCTCCTGGCGCTCACCGGCGATCACGCCGAGAATCCGACGATGAGCCTGCCCTCGCGCACAGTGCTCGCCTCGGGCCAGAAGAAGATCGAGGTCTTTGGCCCCTTCCCCGAGATCGAGGACGAGCTGATCGCGCCGCATCGCGATTTCTGGACGCGCTGACGCGCCGGCCGAGGCCGCGCGCAAAGCCGCCAGATGGCCACCGGAACGGAATTCAAACGATCTCTTGGAACGTGTTTGCCAACAGCGTCGTCAATGCGCTGGTGGCCCGGGCGACTGCCTGAACCGGTCATGCTTACCGCCCATAGGTGTACGTCACGCTGGTCTCGCCGAGCGCCTGGCTCTTCGCGGCCACTGCCACCATTTCCGGAGAGGGATTCTCCGGCGCGCGCAGCTTCGGCGCGCCGAGCGCATAGAGCGTGAAGACATAGTGATGCGTGCCGCTGCCGGGCGGCGGGCATGGCCCGAAATAGCCTGCGCGGCCGATGCCACCCTTGCCGAGCACCGTACCCTTGGGCAAGCCTTTGCCGCGCTTCGAGCCAGCCCCTTCGGCCAGGCCCTTCGCGCTTGCCGGGATGTTCCAGGCCAGCCAGTGCCAGAAACCCTTGCCGCCGCCGGCGTCGGGGTCGAACATGGTGAGCGCGTAGCTCTTGGTGCCTGCCGGCGGGTCCTTCCATCTCAAGGCGATCGATACGCTTTGCCCGCTGCAGCCGCCGGCCTTGTCGCCGAGATATTTTTCGGCCCATTTGCCGTTGGAAACCGACGGGCTTGAAATCTCGAAAGCCGCCGCCTGATTGGCGAGGCCGAACAGCACCAGCACGGCGAAACCGAGGCGCAAGCTCATGGCTTCCTCCACTTCCAGCCAAGATGCCGACGAGTTTAGCCGAAAAGCGGCCCGAAATTAGGCAATTTGGCGCGAAACTGCTGGTGGGAGCCGCGGGAATTGCTGGTCCCTGCAACAAAAGCTGCCGGACGGCGCTATTCCGCCGCGCTGCATTCTTCGGTCGGCTCAGCCGGACCGATCGCCGAGATCCAGAGCCGGTCGATGTCGGCTAGCTGCGCGCGGTCGATTTCGTCGAGATGGTTCCAGTACATGCCATCCTCGTAGAAATAGCCGAGCTCGCGCTCGATTTGCTCGGCCACTTCGACCCTATGGTGATGGATGCCCGCACGCGCATCCATCTTCATGCCGGCGAGGCGCTCGGGGGACAGTAACCGCAATTCCTCGAAGGACAGCCTTGGGAAGACCAGGCGGCTTTGCGGCAGGTCCGACAGGTTGATGCAGAGCGTGCCGCGTCGCAGCGCATGAATGAGCAGGCGGGCGGATTTGGCCTCGAGGCTCTGCAGCGTGACATCGTCGCGCAGCGGGTCGGCGCGGCCGATGCCGTAGAAATGGGTGTCGCCGGCCGTGTCGTAGATCATGTCGCAGCCGAGGAAGGCGAGCACGTCCGGCCTCTGGCTGTGGACGGCCCAATAGGCCGCTGTCAGCGACATGGTGGCGCCGGCATAGACGAAGCCGCCGAAAGTATTCTGGGCCGGCACGTAATGCGCGGCGCTGAAGATCTCGGCCTGCCGCAGCGGTTCCAGAGGCGGCATCCGGTTGGACGGGAAATCGCCGGCATGCACCAGCACGTCCCAGTCGGGGCGCACGCGCCAGGCATTGTTGATGGCGACGATGCTGGCGAAGGTCTCCTTCGGCCAGGCGGCGCAGCGCACGACATCGGGCGCGCTGCCGAGAAGCAGCGTCACTCTGGGCGTTGCGGAGACCATGACATCCTCATTCGACCGGCAAAGGCACGCCCGCATTTACCGCACGCCTTGCCAGGCGCACAAGGGCTGCCGACAAGCCGGCCTGACGCCCCGGGGCCAGGAATCCGGTCGGTGCTAGTTCCTCAGCAGCTTGGCCAATCTGGGAATGCCCTCGGTCACCGCGCCGCGGTCGGCCAAGGTGAAGGACAGCCGCAGCGTGTTGCGCCCGGTGCCATCGGCGAAGAAGGCGCTGCCGGGCACGAAGGCGACACGCGCTTCCTTCACCGAGCACGCCAGGAGAGGTTCGTGGTTCAAAGCTGGGCTTCGATGGCGGCCTTGTCGATGATGGACCACACGAGCCGGATCTTCGCGCCGCGAAATTCATAGAAGACGTTCTCGGCGAAGGACACTTTCCGGCCGTCTACGGCAAGCCCGAGGAAATTTCCCCTGGGCGTGCAGTCGAACATCAGGCGGCTCGCGACATGAGGCGGATCGCAGACCAGCAGCCGGATATCGAAACGAAGATCCGGAATGTCGTCGAAATCCTTCTCCAGCATCGCACGGTAGCCGGAGAGACCGATCCGCCTGCCATTGTGGGACACGTCATCGTCGACGAACTGCCCGAGGTTCGGCCAGTCCTGCCGGTTGAGGCAGGCAATGTAGTCGCGGTAGATACCGGAAAGGTCGGTCATGGCGCATGAACCCGCGTTCGTGGACACAAGGCTATTTTGCACCAGCAACAAGTCAGGGCAACCCGGGTTTGTTCGCCGCTGGGGCGATGCGCCGTCGTTTGGCCGGCGCCTTAAGCCTTGAGCAGCGCCGCCAGCCGCGGAATGCCCTCGCTCACCGCGCGCCGGTCAGCGAGCGTGAAGGACAGCCGCAGCGTGTTGCGCCCGGTGCCATCGGCGAAGAAGGCGCTGCCGGGCACGAAGGCGACACGCGCCTCCTTCACCGAGCGCGCCAGGAGCGTGGTGGCGTCAGCGCCTTCCGGCAGCGTCACCCAGACGAACATGCCGCCTTCCGGGCGGCTCCAGGTCACGCCTTCCGGCATGTTGGCCGCGAGCGCGCCGAGCAGGCCGTCGCGGCGTTCGCGATAGGCGCCGATCAGCTTTTCGACCTGGGCCTCGAACACCGCTTCGGCCGCCCGGTGCATCACCATCTGGTTGATCGACGGGCTGTGCAGGTCGGAAGCCTGCTTCATCAGCACCAGCTTCTCCACCACGTGACGCGGCGCGCAGACCCAGCCGACGCGCATGCCCGGCGACAGGATCTTCGAGAACGAGCCGCAATAGAGCGTGCGCGCCTTGTCGATGCCGCCGGATCGGGCGCAGTCCAGCGCCAGGATCGGCGGCACGCTTTCGCCATCATAGCGCAGCGCCCGGTAGGCGGCGTCCTCGACGATTGCGATGTCGAGCTCGCCGGCAAGGTCGAGCACCGCCTCGCGCTGCTGCCTGTCCAGCGTGTTGCCGGTCGGGTTGGCGAAATCCGGCACCAGATAGGCGAACTTGACCCGGCCGCCATTCGCCGCCGCCGCCGCGCGATAGGCATCCGGCGTCATGTTACCGCCTTCCGGCCGCAGCCGGTCGTAGCGCGGTTCATAGGCGTTGAAGGCTTGCAGCGCGCCGAGATAGGTCGGCCACGTCACCAGTGCGGTGTCGCCGGGCGACAGCAGCAGCTTGCCGATATAATCGAGCGCCTGCTGCGAGCCCGAAGTGATGAAGATGTTGGCTTCCTCGCAGGCGACGCCGAGCTTGCCCATCTGCCCGGCGATCCATCGCCGCAGCGGCAGATAGCCCTCGCTCACCTGGTACTGAAGCGCGGCCCCCGCCTCGCCGCCGCCGAGCACGTCGGCATAGGCGTCGCGGATCGCCTCGGCCGGAAACAGCGCCGGATCGGGAATGCCGCCTGCGAAGGAGATGATGTCCGGCTGGTCGAGCAGCTTCAGCAGCTCGCGGATTTCCGAGGCCTTCATGCGCGACGAGCGCGACGCCAACAGGTTCATAAGGGTCAAGCACGCCTCCCCGGACGCATCGAATATAGGTCAACTTAGCTGACCTATATCTGGTCTCGCCGCAAATTGAATAGGGCCTGCTAGCCTTCCCGCATGCGCCAGCCGCCCGCCTTAGCGGAAAGCGACGGCCCCGCCTGCGCTACAAGGTCTTCTTGTAGCCGAGATGGGTGCCGGTGAAGCCGAGGCTTTCATAGAAGCGGTGCGCGTCCGCTCTGGTCTTGTCGGTGGTGAGCTGGACGAGGCCGCAACCGCGCGCCCGGCATTGATCAACAGCCCATTCGATCATCAGCCTGCCTATGCCTTCGGAACGGCGGTGCCCGGCGACCCGCACCGCCTCGATCTGACCGCGCCAGGCGCCCTTGCGCGACAGCCCGGCAAGGAAGCTGATCTGCAAGGTGCCGACCACGTCGGCGCCATCGACCGCCACCGCCAGCAACTGGTTGGGGTCGGCATCGATGGCGTTGAAGGCATCGACATAGCCCTGCGCCAGCGGCAGCGAGGCATCCTCTCTGGCCGCGCCAAGCGGATCGTCCGCCAGCATGGCCACGAGGGCAGGCAGGTCGGAGGCCAGGGCCTTGCGGAAGGTGATCATGAGCACGACTTACGGCGACGCGCCGGCGCCGGCAAGGCCGTTGGTTTGGAAGCCCCACCCTATCTTCGTCATCCTAGGGCGAAGCAGGAGCGAAGCTCCGTCGCGGAGACCCTGGGATCCATGCCGTGACATGGGAGCGCCGCTACCGTGCGGAATTTCGATCACCGAGCACCGCGACATGCCCCGAGTCAACCCGAGGACGAAGTGGCCCCTGGCTACCATCCTGTTCCACGAAATAGCTCGAACCATTCAGGATTGGCCTTTTCGATCAGTTCGACCTTCCATTGCCGCCGCCAGCGCTTGAGCGATTTCTCGCGCTGGATGGCGTCCGTGATATCGAAATACTCCTCGTACCAGACCAGTCGCTGCACGCCATATTGGCTGGTGAAGCGCGAACCCTGGCCGACTTGTGTTCTGGCAAACGACGACCGAGATCGTTTGTGACGCCGATGTAAATGGTGCCGCCCTTCTGGCTGGCGGTCATGTAGACATAGCCGGTCATGTGTCGGGGCTATCAGGCCATGCGTTGGGAGAACATCCTGATTCGCTGCATTCTTCGGCAGGTGTCACGGCATGGATCCTAGGGCCTGCGCCGCGTCGCTTCGCTCCTTGCTCCGCCCTAGGATGACGAACCGAGGGAACTTCTTCAACCCCATACCCATCCTGGTCTTGCCGCACGGCGCCAGCGCCTCCCTCCAACACATTTGCAGCACCCGCCGGCAGCCTATAGGAAAGCCACAAGATGGCATTGGCGTCGGCGCCGGTCCTGGTTTCGCGGAGAGCGGTGTTGAGAGCGTGTGTTCGTCTGTGCCTGTCGTTGGTCGCGGTGCTCGCCTTGCCGCTTGTCGCCTATGCCCAATGGAAGCCGGTCGAGACGATCGAGCCCTACGCCATCTCGGGCCGGACCGGACAGGAGCTCTACCGGTCGATCGGCGAGAACGGACCGCTGATCCGCGGCGCCAAAACGCGCACCATCGCCTACACCAATTTCAAGCTGACCTGGACCAGGGACTACCAGAACAAGGGCGGCGATTGCGTGCTGGCATCGGCCAGGCCGAAGCTGATCATCACCTATGCCTTGCCGAAGCCGTCAGGCTCCCTGCCGCCGGTCGTGCAGAAGAGCTGGGAGAGCTTCATCGCCGGCGTCGCCGCCCATGAGAAGGTGCATGGCGCCGATATCATCGCCATGGTGCGCAAGATCGAGGCGGCGACCGTCGGGCTCAGCATTGCCGACGATCCCAAATGCGCCAAGATCCGGACCGAGATGACCAGGCGCCTCTCCGAACTGTCGCAGGCGCAGCGGCAGGCAAGCCGCGATTTCGACCGCGTCGAATTCGGCAATGGCGGCAATTTGCAAAAACTGGTTTTTGGCCTCGTGACCGGTCCCTGAGAGGAAGGCGCGACCCTCACCGCGTCTGCGCGCTCGCCGCGAGCTCCGCCCGCTTCTCGTCCGATACCACGGCCAGATCCAGCACCTTCTGCAGTTCGGCGGCGTGGCGGAAGGACGGTTCGGCCTGCACGCCGGTCCGCACCGCGTCGGCGAAACGCTGGTAGTTGGTCGCCACCGTGCCGGCGTCGAGCTCTTCCCATATCCCGTCGTCGACATTTTCGCCGAGGCAGGCCTTGAGCGACGAGCCGTCGAGATTGTGTACCACTTCGAGACCGCCTCTGTCGCCATAGATGCGCAGGCGCAATTCGTTGAGATGGCCGGTCGCCCAGCGGCTGGCATGCACCACGCCGAAGGCGCCGTTGGAGAAATCCACCGTCATGGCGAAACTGTCATTGGCGTCGAGCCCATAGTCGCCGATGCGGTTGCCGGGCGCCTTGTCGAAGGAACGCAGCCGGCAGAACACATGGTCGATGCCGAGGGCCGCGCCATAGCTGGCGAAATCGAGGATGTGGATGCCGACATCGCCGAGCACGCCGTTGGAGCCATGGCCGCGCGACAGGCGCCAGAGCCATTTCGGGTCGCTGCGCCAGTCGCCCCAGAATTTCGACACCAGCCAGCTCTGCAGATAGGACGCCTCGACATGCCGGACCGTGCCGATCTCACCGGCCTGCACCATCCGGCGGGCCTTCTGCAACGCCGCCACATTGCGGTAGGTGAGGTTCACCATGTTGACGATGCCGGCTTTCTCGGCGGCCTCGGCCATCTCGATCGCCTTGCCGAAATTCTCGGCCAGCGGTTTCTCGCACAGCACCGGTTTGCCGGCGGCGATCAACTGCATGGTGGTCGGGTGGTGGATGCGGTCCGGCGTGACATTGGCCACGGCGTCGAAAGCGCCCCATTGCAGCGCCTCGTCCAGCGCGGTGAAGCGGTTGGGGATGTTGAAGCCGTCGGCGAATTCGCCGACGCGCGCCGGATCGAGGTCGACGGCCCCGACAATGTCGACGCCATCGATGGCGCTGAATTGCCGTGCATGTTCCTGCGCCATCCAGCCGGTGCCAAGTATCAGAAGCCGCATTTTTCCTCCTTGGTGCGAGATGTCGTCGCGCCAGGCGGGATGCCGGATCCCCTCCGCGGCGCGCGTCGGACAGGCCTCCCCTCCCGGACCCGCCTCAAATAGCGCGAATGATCCCGCCGTCGACGCGGATGTTCTGGCCGGTGATGTAGCCGGCGCCGTCCGAAGCCAGGAAGGCGATGGTCGCGGCGATCTCTTCCGACGTGCCGTAGCGCTGCATCGGCACCGAGTCGCGGCGTTCTTCCGTCGCCGGCAGGCTGTCGATCCAGCCGGGCAGCACATTGTTCATGCGCACATTGTCCGCTGCATACGTGTTGGCGAAGATCTTGGTGTAGGCGGCTAGGCCGGCGCGGAACACGGCCGAGGTCGGGAACATCGGGCTCGGCTCCACCACCCAGGCGGTCGAGATGTTGATGATGGCGCCGGCCTTCTGCTTGACCATCTGCGGCGCCACGATGCGCACCGGCCGGATGACGTTGAGCAGGTAGACGTCCATGCCGGCGTGCCACTGTTCGTCGGTGATCTCCAGGATCGGCGCGCGCGGCCCGTGGCCGCCGCTATTGACCAGAACGTCGATGCGGCCATAGTGCTCCAGCGTCAGGTCCGCGAGGCGCCGCAGATCCTCGTTCGACTGGTTGGAACCGGTGACACCGATGCCGCCCAGTTCCTTGGCCAGCGCCTCGCCCTTGCCGGACGAAGACAGGATGGCGACCTTGAACCCGTCCGCCGCCAGCCGCTTGGCCGCTGCCGCCCCCATGCCGCTGCCGCCCGCCACGATGACAGCCACTTTTTCTGAACTCATTGGGTTTTCCTCTCAAGGGTTGGCGGGAGTTGCGGTTCAGCGGTCATATAGCCGGTTTCGTCGGCCGCTTCGAACCAGAAAGGCTGAACCGACCTGCAGAAAAATGCGACGCGCCAACCGCCCTAGCCTTCCACCGTCTCCAGCACGCTGAGCAGCGTGCCTTCCATGTCGGGCTCGTCGCCGGAGCAGACGCACAGCATTTCGGCGTCGCCCTCGCCCACCGAGAGGTAGGCGTGGCCCATGGTGGAATCGATATAGACGCTCTCGCCCTGTTTCAGCCGCACCGGCGCGTACTGGTCGGTGTGCAGTTCGATCTCGCCCTTGAGCACGATCAAAAATTCCTCGCCGGCATGTTTCGTCAGCGGCCCGAACTCCTCGGGCGTGCGGGCGCGCGCATAGGCGTGGATCGGCACCATGCGCTTGCGCACCAGGTCGGTGGCCAGGTACCGGTAGTCGTAATTGCGGGTCAGTTGGCGCAGTGTGTTGGACGGTGACGTCACGGAGCGGCGGGTGCGCGCCGCCGGCTGCTTGCGGTCGCCGCTGAGCAGTTCCGTTACATGGATGCCGAGCCCTTCGCAGATCTGCAGCAGCTTGTCGTAACTCAGCGACATCTGGTCGTTCTCGACCTTGGACAGCGTCGACACCGCGACACCGGTGAGCCTGCTCACCTCCTGGAGGGTCCAGCCATGCGTCTTCCTCAAGCCGCGCAGGCAATCACCCAGCTTCGGTTGCTCCGACATATCAGCTCCATGCCGCGGGATCGCGCCGCTCCATCCTAGGTAATTGAACTTCCCGCCGTCATCAACAACGCCAACAATTTTCTTATACGCTAAATATTGACTGGATAAGAAATTATTTTTACGACTGAACGATGCAGTCGAATTCACTCCCGAAAATCGTCGTCATCGGCGGCGGCATTGCCGGCCTCTCGCTTGCCGCCGAGGTGGCGGACTGGGCCGACGTCACCCTCATCGAGCGCGAGAGCCAGCCGGGCTATCATGCCAGCGGCCGCTCGGCCGCCCTGTTCACCGAGACTTATGGCAACCGCCTGGTGCGCGCGCTGACGCTGGCGAGCCGCCGGGCGATCTTCGACGGCGGCTTCGTCGCGCATCAACGTGGCGCGCTGCATGTCGGCCGCGCCGATGACGGCGCGGCCGTCGACCGGCTGGCCGGCGAATTGCAGGCCATGGTGCCGAGCGTACGCCGCCTCTCCGCCGCTGAGCTGCATGCGCTGGTTCCCGTCATCGATCCGCAAACCACATGCGGCGGTGTCCATGAACCGGGTGCGGTGGACGTCGATACCGGCAAGATGCTTGCGGCCTGCGCTTCGGCACTGAAGGCCAGGGGCGGCATCATGCGCACGAGCGAAGAGGTGCGCGCGATCGCGCGCGCCGGCAATGGCCTGCGCGTCGCCACCAGTGCCGGCGCCTATCCCGCCGACATCGTCGTCAACGCCGCCGGCGCCTGGGTCGATGTCGTGGCCGGCCTGGCGGGGCTCACCGGCCTCGGCTTCCAGCCCAAGCGGCGCACCGCCTTCCTGTTCGACCCGCCCGCGGGCGCCGACATTGCCGGCTGGCCGCTGGTGGTCGATCTGCACGAACAATTCTACTTCAAGCCAGACGCCGGCAGGCTGATCGGCTCGCTGGCCGACGAAACCGATTCCGAGCCTTGCGACGCCTGGCCGGAAGACATCGACGTCGCCATTGCCGTCGACCGGATCGAGCAGGCGACGTCCATATGCATCGGCCGCCCGTCCACGCCCTGGGCCGGCCTGCGCACCTTCGCGCCCGACCGCACGCCGGTCGCCGGCTTCGACCCGCGCCTGCCCGGCTTCTTCTGGCTCGGCGGCCAGGGCGGCTACGGTTTCCAGGTGTCGCTGACATTGGCGCGGCTCGGATCGGCGCTGATGCGCGGCCAACCCTTGCCCGACGATGTCACCGCGCTTGGCGTCACCGCCGCGGGGCTGGCGCCCGACCGCTTCCTGGCCCCGGCGGCGACGCCATGAATTTCATGCCCTTCCCTCAACCAGAAAAAATGTCATCAGGAGCGTTTGCGATGAAATCCACCGTTCTGCGCACAGTGCTTGGCTCGACCCTTCTGGCCTCGTCCGTCCTTCTCGGCGGGCAGGCTCATGCCAAGACGCTCGTCTATTGCTCGGAGGCCAATCCCGAGACCTTCAACCCGGCGATCGGCATCGCCGACTCCACCATGGATGCCGCCGCCAAGACGATCTTCAACCGGCTGGTGGAGTTCAAGCCGGGCACGACCGAAGTCGGACCGGCGCTGGCCGAGAGCTGGGATGTCTCGCCGGACGGCAAGACCTACACATTCCACCTGCGCCATGGCGTGAAATTCCAGTCGAACGAGCATTTCACGCCGACGCGCGAGTTCAACGCGGACGACGTCCTTTACACATTCAATCGCCAGCGCGACGCCAACAATCCCTACCACAAGCTCGGCGGCGGCTCTTACGAATACTTCAACGCGCTGGGCATGGGCACGCTGATCGACAAAATAGACAAGGTCGACGATTACACCGTGCGCTTCACGCTGACGGCCCCCAACGTCACCTTCCTGGCCGGGCTGGCGCTCGACTACCTCTCGATCTTGTCGCTGGAGCAGACCGAAAAGATGGTGGCCGCCGGCACGCCGGAGCTGATCGACAGCCAGCCGGTCGGGACCGGCCCGTTCATGCTCGAGGCCTATGTGCCCGACAGCCAGGTGCGCTACGCCGCCAACAAGGATTACTGGCGCGGCGCGCCGAAGATCGACACGCTGGTCTTCGCCGTCACGCCCGAGCCGACCACCCGCGTCGAGCGCCTCAAGGCCAATGAATGCCAGGTGGCGGCCCCGCCTCCGCCCAGTGCCGTCGCCGAATTGCGCGCCGATCCAGACATTACGGTCCTCGACCTCAAGGGCCAGAATATCGGCATCCTCGGCTTCAACGTCGAACATCAGCCGCTGGGCGATGTCCGCGTGCGCACCGCGCTTGCCAAGGCCGTCGATCGCAAGGCAATCGTCGATGCCGTCTATGCCGGCGCCGGCACGGTTGCCGGCAGCGTCGTGCCGCCGGCGCAGCTCGGCGCCGTTACCGATGCCGGCATCGACTACGATCCCGACGGCGCGAAGAAACTGCTGAAGGAAGCAGGCCACGAAAGCGGCCTCAAGATCAGCCTGTGGGCGATGCCGGTGTCGCGCCCCTACAACCCCAACGCCAAGCGCATGGCCGAGATGATCCAGGCCGACTGGGCGAAGGTCGGCGTGCAGTCCGAGATCGTCAGCTTCGAATGGGGCGAATATCTCAAGCGCACCGCAGCGGGCGAGCAGGACGCTTTCCTGCTCGGCGGCAGCAGCGACAATGGCGATCCCGACAACATGCTGAGCTATCTCCTGTCCTGCGACGGCGTGAAGGGTGGCTCGAACCGCTCGCGCTGGTGCGACAAGGATTTCGAGAAGCTGCTGGATGAAGGCCGCGTCGCCGCCGACCCGAAAGAACGCGCCGCGATCTACGCGAAGGCGCAGGCAATCCTGAAGGCCGAGGTGCCGGTGGCGCCGATCGCCCATTCGCTGGTGGCGATCCCGATCCGCAAGAGCGTGCTCAACTACATCCTCGACCCCTTCGGCCGGCAGAATTTCGCGGCGGTCGATGTGGCTGAGTGAGGGCAGGCGCTCCCTGTCCTTACCCCCTTGTGGGGGAAGGTGGATCGGCGCGCAGCGCCGAGACGGTTGAGGGGTGTTCCAGCGGAATGAGACGTTGGTGTTCCCTGGAGCACCCCTCATCCGACCTCGCTTTGCGAGGCCACCTTCTCCCACAGGGGGAGAAGGAAAAAAGAAAGCGATATCAATGCCGAAAGACCTGACCTCCCTGCTCAACCGCTACCTCGCCGATGGCGCGGTGGGTGCCTCGCTGGCCTATTCGACGGGCAGCGCGCCGACCGCCCTCACCGCCGGACTTGCCGACCGCGCTCATGGCATATCGGTCACACCGGACCAGCTGTTCAAGATCGGCAGCTGCACCAAGACCTTCGTCGCCGCGGCCCTGGTCAAGCTCGCCGAGACCGGCAAGCTCGAGCTCGGCGCGCCGATCTCCTCCTGGTTCCCGGATCTGCCGGGCGCAGGGAATATTTCGGTGCGCCAGCTGATCAACCATCGCAGCGGCCTGCCGGAATTCGAATATTACATACCGATGGATCCGGGCCGGCAATGGACGCCGCAGCAGCTGGTCGACATCGCCTTCGCCTCCGACAAACAGAAGGCACCGGGCGGACCCGCTGTCTACAACAACACCGGCTATGTGTTGGCCGGCATGGTGATCGAGGCCGTCACCGGCCAGTCGCTCGGCGCCTATGTCAGAAGCGCGGTCCTGCGGCCGCTCGCCCTGGAAAACACCTGGTCGCCAGCCACCGAAGCATTCCCGGAAAGGTCGATGGTGCGCGGCTACTACCACCGGCCGCCGCTGGCGCCGGGCGCACCGACAGACATCGCTTCCGGCGGCGAGATGTGGCGCATGGACGGCGTGCTGCCCTACTCCGACGAATTGCAGGATTCTTCCGATTCCTTCCCATTCGGCGCCGCCTATGGCTGCGGCGACATGGTGTCGACGCCGTCCGACATGGTGAGCTTCATGCGCAGCCTGTTCTCCGGCAAGCTCTTGTCGCCGCCTTTCTTCGCCGAGATGTTCGAACGCCGCGTGCCGGCGAGCTTCCCGGGCACCCGCATGCGCGAGACCGGCGCCGGCATGTTCCAGAGCGCCTATGCCGACCGCGCCTTCTACGGCCATCAGGGCAGCATTCCGGGCTATGTCGCGGTCATGCTGCATGATCCGGCGACCGGTCTTACCATCGCCATGACCAGCAATGTCGGCTCCGGCAACCGCCTGTCCTTCCAGGCCAGCGGCCTGCATCCCGTGGTGGATCAGGCGATCCGGATCATTCTGGAGCAGCCAAGCCGGGCAGCATCTGGCTGAGCACGCGATCTCGCAGAAGAACGTGGTGGAAGACGGCCGCCGCGGCGTGCAGGCCGGCCAACCACATGAGGATGTCCCCAAGCGTGCCGTGGATTTCCGCCAGCGAAGCGCCGACGTCCCATGGGGCGAAAAGCGGACCGATCGGACCGAAGCCGTACACCGTGACCGGATGGCCGCCAAACCATGCGCCGAGCATGGCGGTCACCGGCACAGCGAACATCAACGCGTAGAGCGCCCAATGTACCGCCTTCGACCCGACATACATCCAGGCGGGCATGGACGGAGCGTCGGGAATGCGATCGAACAGCCGCCAGGCCAGGCGGATCACCAGCAGCCAGAAAACCGCGAAGCCGAGCGATTCATGAAGCAGCAGCATCGAGGCCCTGGGCGCTGAATAAACGCGTGTAGGAGGACCGCCTGCCGAGACCAGGAAGGCGATGAGCACGAGCAGTGCCGTCAACCAGTGGAATGCCTGGGCAAGGCTTCCGTAGCGAGTTGTGGTACCGGACAGTGACATGCAGGAACTCCGCGGCAGTTGCACAAGGCTCCCCGCGCCAGGCCGAATTTGCCTTTATTTAGTGCGCCTCGAGTGAGAACGATTTATGGCGGAGCAGGTCGGGTCGGCTTGTCGCACCGGCTGCACAGCCAAGGCGCTTGAGACCCTTCAGGTTTTCGACCAAAACACCGCCGCCGTCGCCGCGACGATCTCCGCATTGTCCAGCGCCACCTTTCCATCGGGAAGCGTCCTGCCGTCTTCCAGTCCGACCCGCGTCGACCAGCGCCTTCGACGCGCGAGCTCCACGAACGGCCAGACCGTGGCATCGGCGCCGTGCAGCAGGATCGGCCGCCGCACCCCGGCGCGGTCCAGCGCGGCGGCGATGCCGTGCGCCTCGGCGAGTGCGGCGGGCAATTCCTGTATGTCGATCTCGATCAGGATGCGCAGCACCCGGCCGTGATCGGCAAGACTGACGAACCGCTGGGCATCTTCCGTTGTGGCAAGGCCGGCCTCGATGCCGACGCCGCGCTGGCGCAAAAGCTCCATCACGGCGGGCGCGTCGGCCTCCGAAAGATTGACCGAAGCATAATCGGGCAGTTCGCGCCAGCCGGCGATCGCGGCGCGGGTGCGCTCGACGTCATTCTCGATCCAGGCGCCTGTCGACACGCCGATCAGCGTGCCGGGACAGGCCCGGCGCACCGCCAGCACGGTCGCGTCGACGGCGGCCAGGCTCTCGCGCCCGTCCACGCCGCGCGGATGGATGTGCAGCTCGGCCGCGCCCGCGGCGATGCAGGCGGCCGCATCGCTCGCCATCGCCTGCGCCGTCAGCGGCAATTTCGGATGAAAATCGCGCGGTCGTGCGCCATTGATGCAGGCCTGGACGATCATGGCTGCCATCCTCGGACAAGGGAGCCAGCACTCTAGCTGCGTGGCAAGGCATGGCAAAGAGTTGGGCGTTGTCTCTCCTGACAGCGGCCGGTGGAACTGCCGATCTCCCCCTTGTGGAGGAGATCGGCAGTTCCACGGCCTCGCTCTTCCTTATCGGAATCCCGGCATTTGAATAAAATCCGCCTGTGGATATTTACCCTGTGTTCCGCCAGACCGGCCAAGATATATTAGGGCGAGGTAATGGAGGGATCATTGACCAGCGATTTTTCAGCCGCCCGGGTGCATCTCGAACGCGCCTATCACTATTTGCGCGGCGATGACGAGACAAGCCGCTCGGCATGCGAAGCCCTCGACCTGCTGATCGAAGCGGTCGCGGAGGCGCAGCACAGGCGATCGGAGGCAGAGGTGTTGGAGTTTCCGCGATCGGCACGGTTCGCCGACCGCCAGTGATCGTTCCGCCGCGCCCGGCCGACCGCCCGGAGCCGTTCCAGGGGCCGTGCTTAACAGCTCTTCGGGATTGCCTAATACAGCTCTTCGGGATTGCCTAATGGAGTGTTGGAGTGGCTCGGCGATTCTGGCGGGCGGCTTGCCCGCTTCAGGCGCGCCGCCTGTCGGGCGTTCCGGCCGTCGCGCGCGAAACGATCGCCTCCAGCGGCTCGGGACGATGCAGAAAGAAGCCCTGACCGTAGGCGACCCCCATGTCCTGGAGCATGGCCAGCGTATCGTGCCGTTCGATCTTTTCGCCCACCACGGCGAAGTCGAGGCTCCTGGCAATGCCGGTCATCGCCAGCACGATCTCGCGGTCGAAGCGGCTGTCGGTGATATGTTCGATGAACGAGCCGTCGATCTTGATCGCATCGACGGGAAAGCGCCTGAGATACTCGAACGAGCTCATGCCGGCGCCGAAATCGTCGAGGCTGACCCGGCAGCGTCGCTCACGCGCCTTGCGCACGAAGTCCTCCGCGGCATCGAAATTGGTGACGGCCGCGGTTTCGGTGATCTCGAATCCGATGCCGGAATGCGGCGCACCGGTTTCCTCGATGGTGTTGTCGACGAAATCCCACAGCCCCGGATCGCTCAATGTCTGAGCCGACAGGTTGAAGCCCAGCGTCAGCGCCCCGGCACGCAGCGCCGGTCCGTGCCGCAACAGCGCCGTGCGAATGATCCAGCGGTCGAGTTTCGAGGCGATACCGAAACGCTCGGCCACCGGGATGAATTCGCTCGGCGGCACCAGCCGCCCGTTGCGCGCGGCGAGCCTCGCCAGCACTTCGACGTGCCGGCACTCTTGCCATGGCTTTCCCAGGAGATGGATTTCCTGGCCGAACAGTTTCAGCCGCCCGTCGTCCATGGCATCGACGGTGTCGGCTGCGATGCGCGCCGCATTGAGGCCGGCGGCTCCCGATCGCGCCGCGGCCGAAAACACCGCGAAGCGGTTGCGCCCCGCCGCCTTGGCCGCGTAGCAGGCGTCGTCGGCGCAAGCCAGCGCATCGGCCACGGTGGTCGTGGCGTCATCGATGAAGGCGATGCCGATCGAGGCCGCCAGTCGGCGCGATGACGCGGCCGGACCGAGATCGGCCTCGCGCACCGCCCCAAGCACGGCCCCGGCGATCCGCTCGGCCTGCACCGCGTCGCAATGCGGCACCAGCAGCGCGAACTCGTCACCGCCCAGGCGCGCCGCATGCGCCGACGACGGCAGGCAGCCGCGTATGCCCCCCGCGACGCTCTTCAGCGCCAGATCGCCGGCGGCATGCCCGGCGAAATCATTGAGCGCCTTGAAGTAATCGAGATCGACATAGAACACCGCCAGCGGCGCCCCCACCGCAATATGCTCGCCAAGCAGCCTATCGAAGGCGGCGCGGTTCCACAGGCCGGTCAGCGCGTCGTGGCGGGCGGCATAGGCCAGTTCCTGTTCGCGCAGCTTGTCCTCGGTGATGTCGCGCACCGTGCCGAGGATCTGGCCGGCGGCACCGGCGGCGGCGACGAAACGCACCAGCGATTCGACATGACGGATATCGCCGTCGCGCCTGATGATGCGATATTGCGCGGCAATGACGCCGTCGGTTTCCAGCGGCGCCCTGTGGGCGCGTTCGGCCGCCTGCTTGTCGTCGGGATGCAGGTAGCTGTGCCACAGGTCGGCCGTCACCTCGTCGGTAACGGCGACAAGGCCGAAAATTTCCCTGGTGCGGAAATCCCAATAGCTTTTGTTGCTGGCGATGTCGTAGTGCCAGATGCCGGTGCCGCTGGCCGCGAGCGCCAGGCGGAAGCGGATGTTGACCTGTTCCAGCGCGGCCTCTGCCGCCTTCTGTTTCGAAATATCGGTCTGCACGCCCATCAGCCGGATCGGCTGGCCGTCGCCGTCGCGTTCGACGATGCCGCCGCGGTCGAGCACCCAGACCCAGTGGCCTTGCTTGTGCCGGAGCCTGAGCTCGGTCTCGATGGTGTCGGTCAGGCCGGCGATGTGACGGTCGCCGCTGGCCAGCGCCTGCTCGCGATCGTCGGGATGGGTAAGCCGCAGCCAGAGGTCGCTGCTGTTGGCGAGCTCGTCCTCGTCATAGCCCAGCATCCGCGCCCAGGTGGCGGAATAGAAACACTCGCCTGTCCGAAGGTCCCAGTCCCAGACGCCAAGTTGGGCGCGCTCCAGGGCCTTCTCCCAGAACGTTCCATCACGGCTTTTCTTGTCCTGACCCGCCATCTTCCGTTTCGTCCAACCCCGCCGCGGGGCAATCTGCGGCAAAACCAGAGAAGAAAGCGTTACCGCGCCGGTGGCTGCGCCGCGTTCCTCGCTTGCGGTCCCGACTTTCGATTGGCGGGCAAGAAGCGGAGTTTGCCCGCCCGCCGATCCTCCTAGTGTTTGCGCGGGGTCGCCGCCCGCCCTGGCGATCTCGTGCAAACACAAGAGGACTTTTCCCATGACCAAACAGGAAGACAACAAGGCCGTCGTCGCTAGATGGTTCACTGATTTCTGGGGTGAAACCTGCGATCTTTCCGTCGTCGACGCCATCGCCGCGTCCGACATGCTGCTCAAATATTCGCTGCATGAATCGCGCCGCGGCCGCGAGGACATCAAGGCCTTCATGACCGATTTCCGCGCTGCCTTCCCGGACCTCAACTTCTGGGCCACCGCCGACCTCATCGCCGAAGGCGACTATGTCGTCGGCCAGTGGGAAGGCGGCGGCACCCATGCCGGTCCGGCCTTCAGCGATTTCCTCGTCGGTTCGCTGCCCGCCGCCACCGGCCGCACCATGCGCTTCACCGGCACCACGGTGCTGAAGGTGATCGAGGGCAGGATCGTCGAGGAGATCGGCCTCGACGACGGCGTCGCGGCGTTGACCCAGCTCGGCCTGATCAAGGCGGCTTGAATGAGAGGGACCATCGCCGTCCAGGCAGTGGTCCCTCTCGATTGCACGTGCGTGACGAAAGGCCTCTTGGCAGCAACCCAACACAGGGCCAGCACCGCCATGGTCCTCAGCCCGTATTTGAATACAATACTACACTATTGAGTATTACATTGGAAACCAGACACCATTACGGGTGCAACAAGATATTAATACGTTGCCGCCAGAACATTCATAACAAGTTCGAAAGCTGGCGGGACCTCCCTGATGAGTGGGTACACCGGAACACAGGGCGGCGATCTCCGATCGGTTTCCACTGTTGATCTTGGCGTGGCGACAACCAGAAGCAGCTGGCTGCTGACGGGCCTGTGCCTGGTCTGCGTCGCGACGGCGCTTTGCCTGCGGCCTGAGCGATATCTTCTGCTGTCCATAAAGTACTTCGGGACATTCCTCGGCTTGCTGCCGGTGCTGCTGGTGGTTGGCCTCGGGTTAACGGCATTGGTGTATGGCGGGCCCAGGCCGACAAGATTCATGGTGCACATACTCAAGGAACGCGGGCCGGCGGCCGCGCGGGTCGTCTTGCTATTCTTTCTCGGCATCATCGCTTTCACAACATTCAGGATCACCATACCGGAGATCGTGCCTTACTATGCCGATCCCATGCTGGCCGACCTCGATCGTTGGCTGCACGGCGTCGATCCTTGGGTATGGACGCACGGCATCGTTTCAAAGCCCGCCTCCATGCTGGTTTTCAAGGCCTATATGTCCTGGTGGTTCATGCAATGGCTTGGCGTCGTGCTCTTCGTCGCCTTCTGGAACAGTCCCGCCCGGCGCATCCGCTATCTCTGGGCGTTCGCGCTCACCATGATGTTGTGTGGCACCGTTCTTCCAATCATGCTGTCATCCAGCGGGCCGATATTCTACGACCGGTTCTATGGCGGCAGCCGATTTGCCGGGGTGCTCGCAGCGCTGATGGCAGACCCGTATGCCTTGCCGGTGCGGTTCGCCGCCAGCTATCTGCTCGATGCACACGACAGCGGCCGCTCCGCGCTGGGCAGCGGCATCACGGCGATGCCCAGCATGCATGTCGCCATCGTCACGCTCAATGCCTTCTTCCTCACCGGCTTTGGTCGCCGCTGGGCCGTTGCAGGCTGGTCGTTCGCCGCACTCATCCTGTTCGGCTCGGTCTATACCGGCTGGCACTATGCCGTGGACGGCTACCTGTCGATCCTCGTGGTCTCTCTGCTCTGGTACCTGACCGGACGCTTCGTTCTACCGGCATCCGGGCAGCAGGCTTCCGACGTGGCCCAACAGACTTCCGATACGGGATTGGCGGCCCCTAATCCCGCGCCGCGATAACGGCCGGAGCGGACAGCGTCGAGCCAGGCGGCCTGCACCGCCTGGCTTCATTGCTTACTGGCTGGGTGCCGCCGCGTGTTCGCACGACACTTTCGGGTTCATGTCGGCGAAGGTGCCGGTCGGGTTGCCCTTCCAGGCCCAGACATGCAGCTCGTAGAATTCGCCCAGGCCGTAACGGTTGGGCGCACTGTTGAAGTTGAACAATTGGCCGTCCAGTGACGCCGGCCCCTTGGCGGTGATGTATTCGACCGCCACCAGCTTCAGTGTGCCGTCGGCCATCGGCTCGTACATCACGGCCTCGGGACGGGCGATGTCGATCTTGTCGTCCTTCAGGTATTGCCCGTTGACATAGTGAATGCCCATCGCGCCGCCGGTGATGCCGCTGGCGCAGGGAATGGGCGCATAGCCTTCGTCCGTGGCGACCTTGGCGTCGAGGAACCGGCTGTTCGCCGCCCGCACCTTGCCGGCCAGTGGATTCGCGCCGGATGCAGGCACGGCCTCTTGCTGATGGGCGTGGGCGAAGGTGGCGCAGGCGGCCAGCATGGCCCCCGCCATGAGAAGCCCGTTGCGGAATTTGCGTATCATGTTCATTCCATTCTTCTTGAAAAGGCCCAGCGCGCCGGCCGCCGGAAATACGGAGGCGCGGCAGGCAAGCGCCGTGATTGTCGTTGCTCGGAGAGCCCGAAAGCGATGCGACGGATGGAGGAAAGCTTCATCCCTTCGGCAGATACGGGATCGTCCCCGCCAGGTCGGTGTTGTCGATCATCTGGAAGCGGCTGTCGCTACCGTCCTGACGGGCCGAGACGAAGGGCGCGTAGGCCGGATCGTTGGCGAAGGCGCGCGCCGCCGCTTCCGACGGGAATGCCATCAGCGCGATCAGAGTGGTGTCGAGCGGCTTGCCTTCAAGCGTCTTCACATTGCCGCTGCGCGACAGATACTTGCCGCCATGCTTGTGGACGAGGTCGTGCACCGATGCGGCGTAGGCCGGCATCCACTGCGGGTTCTTCACCTTGATGTCTGCGATTACGTAGGTGGTCATGGTCTTCTCCCTGTACGGCGCACAGGGGAGATCCCCGCGGCCGGTCAAAGGGCTCGCATGGCAGGGCCGGCGCCGGCCAGTCCGCGATCTGTACCGGGCCGGTACAGTTTCCGTACTGGCCGCTTCCTTCATGAAGGCCTAATGTTCAGCCCAGTTTCGAGGGAGGACGTCGGATCATGGCCCAGCACGGATACAAGCAGTTCTGCCCGCTATCGATGGCCGCCGAGGTGCTGTGCACCCGCTGGACGATGGTGCTGATGCGCGAATTGGTGGCGGGTTCGACCCGTTTCAACGACCTGCGCCGCGGCGTTCCCAAAATGTCGCCCAGCCTTCTGTCGCAACGGCTGAAAGAGCTCGAGCTCGCCGGGATCGTCGAGCGCAAGGAGGTGCCGGGCGAGAAGGGCATCTCCGAATACCGGCTGACGGAGGCCGGCCGGGATTTGCGCCCCGTCGTCGAGGCGATGGGCTTTTGGGGACAGAAATGGGTCGAGTCCCGGCTGTCCCTCAAGAACCTCGATCCGTCGCTGCTGATGTGGGACATGCGGCGCAATCTGAACCCCTCGCCGCTGCCCGACGGGCGCACCGTGATACAATTCCTGTACCAGGAGCTGCCGGCGTCCAAACGGTCGTGGTGGCTGATCGTCGAAAAGCATGGCGAGGTCGATCTGTGCTGGTACGATCCGGGCTTCGATATCGACCTCTACGTCTCGACCGACCTGCACACGATGACGGCGATCTGGATGGGATTGATCACCGTCGAGAAGGCCGGCGCGAAGGTCGCCTTGACCGGAGATCAGCACATCGCAAGGAAGATGCAGACCTGGCTCGGCCTCAGCCCGTTCGCGGTCGAGCCCAAACGGGCGGCGTAGAAACGAGGGCTCGGGGAACAGCGATCGGGCACCGGGTGCGGCGGCTTTCGCCTTTCGCGACAGGTTGAATGTGTGAGTGAATAACCTTCAACGGGATGTGGGTGCTTCGATAGGGTAGTGCTTATCCTCATAAGCGTCGATCAAGGTCGCGAGAACATCAAACCGGTAATCGCCAAGAGAGCCGATTTCCGGCTCGTTCTCGAAATATTGGATGATTTCGGCAATCGCCCGATCGTAATCGGCCTCGGTCTTAAGGGGTCGAATGTTTTCCATCACACCTTCTCCGGATCAATCTTGTCATACTCTTTGTGTGTCCCGACGAATAGGCTCGCGTCCACCTCTCAGTTGGCAGGAAACGGGTGGCGACGCGGGTCGTCTGCGGCTTCAATGCCGGCCATGTTCATCACCCTTGCCAAGGATCTCAAACCCGCGCCGCTGCCGGTCGCCGACGATCCGCGCTGGACGCAAGTCGTGGCGCGCGACAAATCGGCCGATGGCAGCTTCTGGTATTCGGTGGCCACGACCGGCGTCTATTGCCGGCCCTCCTGCCCGTCGCGGCGCGCCAACCCGAAGAACGTGCAGCTCCACGACACGCTGGACGAGGCCAGGGCGACCGGCTTTCGCGCCTGCCGGCGCTGCAATCCCGACGGACCTTCGCTCGAGGCCGGCAACGCCGCGATGGTGGCCGAGGCCTGCCGCAGGATCGAACAGAGCGAGGAGGAACCGTCGCTCGGTGAACTGGCCGCCGCCGCCGGCCGCAGCGCCGGCTATTTCCACCGCACCTTCAAGGCCGTCACCGGCCTGACGCCAAAGGACTACGCGGCCGCCCGGCGCGCCGAAAGGGTGCGCCGGGGCCTGGAAGACGGCGCCAGCGTGACAGCGGCGATCTACGATGCCGGCTTCAATTCGAGCGGACGCTTCTATGAGAAGTCGGCCGGCATGCTCGGCATGACGCCGACGCGCTACCGCGCCGGCGGCGCCAGCGAGGAGATCCGCTTCGCCGTCGGCGAATGCTCGCTCGGCGCCATCCTTGTCGCATCGAGCAGGAAGGGGGTCGCCGCGATCCTGCTCGGCGACGACCCGGACGCGCTGGTGCGCGACCTGCAGGACCGTTTCCCCAAGGCGCGCCTGATCGGCGCCGACCGCGATTATGAGGCGCTCGTCGCCCGCGTCGTCGGTTTCGTCGAGGCTCCAAGGCTTGGTCTCGACCTGCCGCTCGACCTGCGCGGCACCGCGTTCCGGCAGCGCGTCTGGCAGGCCCTGCGGGACATCCCGGCCGGCCGCACCGTCTCCTATGCCGAGATAGCAGGGCGCATC
The DNA here is from genome assembly GCF_006442185.1 of Mesorhizobium sp. B2-4-1. Taxonomy (NCBI): domain Bacteria; kingdom Pseudomonadati; phylum Pseudomonadota; class Alphaproteobacteria; order Hyphomicrobiales; family Phyllobacteriaceae; genus Mesorhizobium; species Mesorhizobium sp. B2-4-1. The sequence continues at coordinate 137,679 of NZ_VFVN01000011.1, forward strand.
GGCGCGCCGAAGGCGACCCGCGCCGTTGCCGGCGCCTGCGCCGCCAACGCGCTCGCGGTCGCCATTCCCTGCCACCGCGTGATCCGCAAGGACGGCGCCCTGTCCGGCTACGCCTGGGGCGCGGAGCGCAAGCGCGCGCTGCTCGGCCGCGAGGCCTGAGGAGGAGCGGCAATGGGCGCGATGGCAAGGTCTTCCACCACCGATGCGGACATTGGGATCCCCCATCGCGGCGCCGTCAGACGCGCCAAAGATGCGCGGTCGCTGGTGATGGCTGCGCTCGGGGAGCTTGTCGAGAGCGGCAAGGCCGAGTGGAGCCGTGGCGCGACCGGCGAGATCGAACTGCGGCTGTTATCAGGCGAGGTTTTTTTGCTTGGCGAGGTTGCTGTCATTCGTATCGCATAAATCAGCGCTCTACGGCGCCCCCCTCTGTCCTGCCGGACATCTCCCCCCACTTGGGGGGAGATTGGCTGTCACAACCGCCTTCGCCAATTTACGACGTTGCAGGAATGAGTGGGGCGCCGAAATTGCCAATCTCCCCCCTCGTGGGGGAGATGTCCGGCAGGACAGAGGGGGGCGCCGTAGGGTACTTACCTCCGCACCGTTCCGGAAATTGAATTTGAAAGCAAGCATCGGAGTGAGGAACGGAAGGCACGCGGCTAGGGTTCAGGCACACAGAAGGAGTGAAGCAATGAACCTCATGCAAACCCACACGCCGGCGACAGCCTCCGGCGCCGACCATCACCTACGCCATCGCCCAATCCGCGATCGGCAAAATCCTCGCCGCGCGCGGTTCCCTCGGCGTCTGCGCCATCCTGATCGACTCCGACGCCGAGGCGCTGGCGCAGGATCTCGCCAGCCGCTTCCCCGGCAGGATGCTGGTCGAGGACGAGACCGCCTTGCAAGGCGATCTTGCGGCGATAACGCGTTTCATCGAAACGCCCGCCGCCGGCCTGGACCTGCCGCTCGACATCAGCCACGGCACGCCGTTCCAGCAAAAAGTTTGGGGCGAGCTTCGCAGCATCCGCCGCGGCGCAACCATCACCTACGCCGCCCTTGCCCAGCGTCTCGGCCAATCGAACGGCGCCCGCGCCGTGGCGACGGCCTGCGCCGCTAACGCGATCGCGCTCGGCATTCCCTGCCACCGCGTCGTCCGCGCCGACGGCACGCCCTCCGGCTACCGCTGGGGCACTGAGCGCAAGCACGCTTTGCTCGACAAAGAGGCCGCGATATGAACGCCCATGCCAAGGTTGCGGCATCGGTGGTGAAAGCCGCCGAGGAACGCGTTGCCGCTTACGACTGGCCAGCCCTAGCCGCCGAACTCGACGGCTTCGGCTGTGCGGTGATGGAAAAGCTGCTCACGCCGCAGGAGTGCCGACAACTCGCCGGGCTCTATCCGCATGAAGAACATTTCCGCAGCCATATCCACATGGCCAGGCACGGCTTCGGCAAGGGCGAATACCGCTATTTCCGCTACCCCTTGCCAGACCTGATCGGCGGGCTGCGCACGGCGCTCTATCCCAGGCTCGCCGAGGTCGCCAACCGGTGGAACGAACGCATGGGCATCGCCACGCGCTATCCCGAAACGCATGCCGCCTTTCTCAAGCAGTGCCACGCCGCCGGCCAGGTCAGGCCGACGCCACTTCTGCTGCAATATGTGCCCGGCGACTTCAACTGCCTGCACCAGGACCTCTATGGCGACCTCGCCTTTCCGGTGCAGGTGGCGGTTCTGCTTTCAGAACCCGGCGAGGATTTCACCGGCGGCGAGTTCGCCCTGACCGAACAGCGGCCGCGCATGCAGAGCCGGGTGGAAGTGGTGCCCTTGCGCCAGGGCGATGCCGTCGCCTTTGCCGTCCACAACCGGCCGGTGCAGGGCACCAAGGGCAATTACCGCGTCAATCTGCGCCACGGTGTCAGCCGCCTGCGCTCGGGCATGCGCCACACGCTCGGCATTATTTTTCACGATGCCAAGTGAATTGGGAGGTCAAGGCGTGGACCAATGGGCACATTGAGGCGCGTCATCCCTTCTCCCCTGGGAGAAAGTGGCCTCGCGCTTGGTCCTGCATCGCCGACTACCATGCCCAAAACTCAAGGCAGGTATAATATTGCGCGATGCCTTTCGGTCAGCCGGCCGGCGCGTAGCGGCTCACCACCATGCCGCTCGCATAGGCCTTCGAGCCGAGCAGCCGCAGCCTGCCGAACCCGCCTTGGTCGAAGATGCGGCGGCCGGCGCCCAGGACGGCCGGGTTGATGAACAGCTGGAACTCATCGACCAGCCTGGCCGCGATCAGCGCCGAGGCGAAGCCGGCGCCGCCGAACACCGCGATGTCGCCGCCCTCACCCCTCTTCAGCAAGTCGACCTCCCGCGGCAGGTCGCCGCTAACCACTGTCGTGCCCTCCCATCGCGAGGCCTTGAGCCTGTCGTTCGGCACCACCTTCCTCGCCTCGACGATGCGCTGGGCGAAAGCATAGAACGGGTCGCGCGGATATCTCTTCGCCGCATTGCCCCAATGGGTGAGGTAGCCTTCCTCGGCCATCTTGCGGCTCAAGAGGATGGTATCGATGCCGGCGAAGACGGCGTTGAAGTCCCGCTTCAGCTCCTCGTCCCAGGCGCTGTCGTCGCCCCATTCCCAGAGCTGCCAGCGATGATCCCCGGCGGCGCCGACAAAACCGTCGACCGACATCTGCATCTGGAGGATCAGCTTTTTCATTATGGTTCTCCCGGTCAAAGGCCGAGCGGCTCGTTTTACCCGTCCGGCCGGCACGGTTGCCGATGGTTTACATTTGGAACTATTGACCTGAGATGAAAACGATGTCAATAGTAAAGCGATTTAAAAATGGAACCATACACATGTCGACACGGGACCGGTCTGGCTGCCCCATCAACCTGTCGCTCGAACTGCTCGGCGACCGCTGGACGCTGCTCATCATCCGCGACCTGGTCTTCGCCGGAAAAAAGCACTTTCGCGAATTCCTGCAATCCGATGAGGGCATTTCCTCGCGTACGCTGGCCGAGCGCCTCCAGACATTGCAGGACGAAGGCATCCTCACCCGCAGCGGTGATCCCACGCATGGCCTGAAGGCGATCTATCGCCTGACCGAGGCCGGCATCGACCTTGTGCCCGTGCTGGCCACGCTCGGCGCTTGGGGCAGCAAGCACCGCAAGGCCGACGATGATCTGGCAAGGATCGCCGATAAGCTCGCTGCCGACGGCGAGCCGGCGCTGGAGCGCCTCAAGCAGGCGCTGCGGGCGGAGCATCTCGGTTGATGGATGTCGCCAAGGCGGCCTCAGGGACAACGACCCGCACAGGCAACGCGCCTCAGAAAGCGCGTCACGGCCCTCTATTCGGAATAGCGCAAAAACAAGCGATTGGAGCGGTCGCGTGATGCATTGCAGCACGCCGGCGGCGAGCTATGGCGTGCGCAATATGTCGGCGCCCGCCTGCTCATCGAACAGCACGGCGCAGCCGCACTGCAGCGCGACTTCACTCAGCGCATTCGCGACCGTTTCGTCGGCCGAGACGAAATCGCCGGTCAGCACCCGCAATTCCTCCACGGCCTTGGCCATCGAAACCAGCCGCCCCGCGGCGCGGTCGGTCGAGCAGGCGTTGACGACGCAAACCAGATCGATCATTTCAAAGTTGCCCATGCCAGCCTCCGCACGCGGCGCCCTTCGGCCGTCAACGCGATTGTGAGCGACAATGTTCCGGCGGATCGCGACCTCGCTTGACAGCGAGCAATGTTTGTTCTCTTTATGTTCCATACTCTACAACGTCGCGAGGAACCGGGGATGGAGCCCACCATCCTGCATGCCGATCTCGACGCTTTCTACGCCTCGGTCGAGCAGCTTCTCGACCCGTCGCTGCGCGGCAAGCCGATCGCGGTCGGCGGCGGCGTCGTGCTCGCCGCCTCCTACGAAGCCCGCGCGTTCGGCGTGCGCGGGGGCATGCCGGGGCGCAAGGCGCGCGAGCTCTGCCCGCAGTTGATTTTCGTCGGCGGAAATTTCCGCGACTACCAGCGGCTCGGCGACGCCGCGATGAAGGTGCTCGACGATTTCACGCCGCTGGTCGAGCGCATCTCCATCGACGAGGCCTTCGCCGATGTCGCCGGTTGCACGCATCTGTTCGGCCAGCCGCGGGAGATCGCCTCGACCATTCGCCGCCGCGTGCGAAGCGAACTCGGCCTGCCGATCTCGATCGGCGTGGCGCGCACCAAGCACCTGGCCAAGATCGCCTCGCAGGTGGCCAAGCCCGATGGGCTGGTGGTGGTCGAGCCCGGCACGGAGATCGCCTTCCTGCATGACCTGCCGGTCTCCCTGATGTGGGGCGTCGGCCCGGCGACCAGCGCGCGGCTGGCCGAGATCGGCGTCCAGACAATCGGCGAACTGGCCAGGACGCACAGCGGCGCGCTGGCGCGGCTGCTCGGCCCTGCCGCCGGCGAAAAGCTTGCCGCCTTGTCGTGGAACCGCGATCCGCGCAAATTGGAAACACGTCGCCGCGCCCATTCGGCCGGTGCCCAGTCGGCGCTTGGCCGCAAGCCGGCACTGGAATGCGTCTACATCCCCGTCCTGCTGCATCTGGCCGACCGGGTCGCCAGCCGGCTGCGCGCCAAGGCGCGCCCCGGCCGCACGGTGACGGTGCGCGTGCGCTTCGCCGACCTCAGCGCCGTCACCCGCTCGATCACGCTCGACCAGCCGATCTCGGCGACGGTGATGCTGGCCGAGATCGCGACAGACCTGGTGCGGGGCGTGCTTGCCGATCATCCGCATGACAGGACGATTTCGCTGCTGGCGATCTCGGTCTCGCATCTGGAGGAAAGTGCCGAATTGCAGCTCGAACTGCCGCTCGGCCTCGCCGACGAAAAGCGCCGCCCCGGCACCAGGAAGGGCCTCGCACGCTTCGGCGCCGACCGCGCCATCGACAAGATCCGCGAGCGTTTCGGCAAACAGGCCGTCGGCTACGGCACCGTGGCGCTGGAGGCGGCCCGCTCGGTGCCCGACGAGTTCAGGGAATTGGCGCAGAAGGAATTGTAAGCGGGAATGGCTGTCTGCGCTTCCCGAATGGCGCACACCAGTTGGCTTCAGAGCCGCATCGTGCCGAAGACCCGATCCCAGAACAGCGACGTCACGCCGAAATTGACGTTTTCGTCGACATGATGATGCAGCGCGTGGCGGCGCTTCAGCGTGTAGAGATAGCTCGGATGAGTGGGATGCCAGTGATGGATCACATGGTGGATGCTGACGTACCATAGGTAGCCCAGCATCAGCCCGCAGCTCGCCGCGCTGGCGACCGCGAAATCCGAGACCATCCATACGGGAAAGAACGCGACAAGCGCATGCACGCCGAGGCTGAGCCAGGTCGGCGTGCCCACCGGACTGCGCTCCTCGACATGATGGCGGGCGTGCAGATCCCTGATCCAGGGAATGTGGTGAAGGACGAAGCGGTGCATGACGTATTCGATCAGCGTCCACAGACACAGGCACGCCAGCGCCGTCGCCAGCCAGCCTGGCGCGCTCTCTTCGCCGGCCTCGATAAGCCCGGCCACAGCCAGCAGGGCGATCGCCAGGGGGTAAACCACGAAGTCGCTGTAGTATCCAATGAGACCGAGTTCCATCGGAGCAAGCCTTCAACGCCGAAGAAGCGACAGATTGCCGAATGCGCGGGCGGGGAGCAACGCGGATGCGCCTGACATAGCGTCGCAATCACCTCGCGCAAGGTCGGCGGCAACGATTTGGAAGCCAGTCAACCGGCTGTTGCCTTCGAAACCAGCCTCGCAACGGGCTTGAAAAATGGCGGAACACAGCGCGGTCCCGAATGGACGGCCAACTCTTGATCGCCGTCAACCGCGCGGCACCGTCGGGCGTGGCCGCGATGTCACATTGGATGGCACACCCTCACCCGAACCTTGCCGCCGTCCACGCCCCGTCAGCCGCGTTCGACTCCACCGCCGCGGCGACGAACTTCACGCCGCGCGCGCCGTCGACCACATCGGGCACCTGCGCCGCCCGGGCCGCATCGACGGCGGCGCCCGAACGATGCGCGCGGATGATGTCGGCGGCGTCGCGGTAGAAATTGGCGAAGGCCTCGATATAGCCTTCGGGATGAGCGGCCGGCATGCGCGACACGCGCCGGCTTTCCTGCGTCGAGCCATGGCCGCCGCGCACGAGCGTGCGGCTTTCCTCGCCATATCTGGAGAAGCGCAGTTCCTCGGGCCGCGTGCCCGACCATTCAAGCCCCGCCTTGTCGCCATAGATGCGCACGGAGAGATCATTATAGTGGCCGGGCGACGTCTGGCTGGCCAGGATCGTGCCGCGTGCCCCGCCCGCCCAGCGCACCAGCACATGCGCGTTGTCATCGAGCCGCCGTCCCGGCACGGCGGTGAACAGGTCGGCCGACACCGTCTCGGCCTCGCGGCCGCTGATGAAACTCGCCAGGTTGAAGGCATGCACGCCGATATCGGCCAGCACCGCCGACTGGCCCGCGCGCGCCGGGTCGGTGCGCCATTCCGCCTGTTTCTGGCCGTCGGCATCGATCGGCCTGGTCAGCCAGTCCTGGATATAGGCGCCGTGCACGGAGACGATGCGGCCGAGTTCGCCCGCCGCCACCATCTCGCGCGCCTGGCGCACCATGGCGTAGCCGGTGTTGTTGAGGGTGACGACGAAGCGGCGATTTTTCTCCCGCGTCAGCGCCACCAGGGCTTGCGCCTCGCCCAGCGTCGTCGACAGCGGCTTGTCGCAGATCACATCGATGCCGGCTTCCAGAAAGGCTGTCGCGACCGGCGCGTGCAGATGGTTGGGCGTGACGATAACGACCGCCTCGATGCCGTCCGGGCGCGCCGCCTCCGCCTTGGCCATCATGCGGTAATCGGCATAGCTGCGCTCCGGCGCGATGCCGATCTCGGCGGCCGAGGCGGCGGCATTCCCGGGGTCGGACGACAGCGCGCCGGCCACCAGCGCGATCTGGTCGTCGAGCCGCATGGCGAGGCGATGCACCGCGCCGATGAAGGCGCCCTGCCCGCCTCCCACCATGCCGACGCGCAAACGCTTGCCCGCCGATCCGTCCGATGTCGCATAGACCATGTTTGTCTCCTCCGATTTAAGGATGTTAAGCCAGCACCCACCGTCGAGTTCTGTAGCGCCCCCCTCTGTCCTGCCGGACATCTCCCCCACAGGTGGGGAGATTGGCAGCGTCGACCGCGACGCCTTTCATGCAACGCTGGCAATTTGGCGAAAGCCGGCGTGACATCCGATCTCCCCCCTTGTGGGGGAGATGTCCGGCAGGACAGAGGGGGGCGCCATAGGGTGCTATGTTGAATGCATCGAACTTCTTCGCTGCAGAACAGCTACCACCCTCGAACAGGATTTCCAATTTTCATATTGTAAAACGATCGTATCGCGCTAGCCTGAAATCATGAGCGGGGCGCGCAAATCATCCGGACGGTCCAGCGCCGACGAGGCGACGACCCGCAAGCGCGGGCGCTCGCTGGCGGCGCTCGGCTATATCAAGCCGCAGACTTACGAGGAGCTGCGCGCGGTGCTGTCGTCGGGCACGGTCCATTTTCCCAAGCGGCTGCGCCAGGTCGCGATCTTCCTGTGGCAGCATCCGAGCGACGTCGCGCTCGGCACCATCGCACAGGTCGCCGCGCAGGCAGGGGTGCAGCCTTCGACGCTGGTGCGCTTCGCCCAGATCTTCGGCTATGCCGGCTTTTCCGATTTCCAGGGCCTGTTCAAGGACCATGTCAAGGCGTCCTGGCCGGAAGGGCGCGGCCAGGAACGCACGCCGCGCGTATCCAATGCCGACCTGCATTTCCTGCGCGGCATGGTCGGCGCCTCGCAGGCCTCGCTCGGCCGCATCGAAACCGGCTTCGATATCGAGAGCTTCGAGAAAATGGTGGCGTTGCTTTCGGCCGCCGAGCTGATCTACGTCATCGGCTCCAAGCGCGCCTTTCCCGTCACCAGCTATCTCTCGCTGACCTTGTCGCAGCAAGGCGTGCGCAATGTGCTGGTCGACAATGTCGGCTCCACCGCGCTCGACCAGGTCGGCTGCATCGGCAGACGCGACGCGGTGCTGGCGGTCTCCTTCAGTCCCTACAATTCGATCACGCCCGACCTCGTCGCGGTCGCCCACGAGCGGCGCGCGCGGATCGTCACCATCACCGACAGCACTTTTTCTCCGCTGGTCAAGTTCTCGGACACCTGGCTGGAAGTTGTGGAACAGGACTTCGCAGGCTTCCGCTCGCTGGCGGCGTCGCTCGCCGTCGGCATGGCTTTGGTCCATGGTGTCGTGGCCCAACGGGCAGAATGATTGCGCGGTTGACTAACGGGAACTGACATTCCATATCTTCAGAAATAGAAACTTTGTTCCGGGAGGAGGAATGGAGCTTCAGCTCGACGGCAAGATGGTGCTGGTCACCGGCGCGACGCAAGGCATCGGCCGGGCAGTCGCCGAAACCTTGGCGCGTGCCGGCGCCGGCGGCCTGCTGGTCACCGGCCGCGACGGGACGCGCGGCGAGGCCGTTGCTGCGGAGCTCTCGCAAGCGGGCACGCCGGCACACTTCATCGCCGCCGAGCTTTCCGACCCGGCAGCCCCTGCCCTCCTGGCGCAAGCCTGCATCGACCGCTTCGGCCGTATCGACGGTCTCGTCAATGCCGCCGGCCTGACCGACCGGGCCTCCTTCCTCGATGCGACCCCCGACGACTGGGCCTCGCTGTTCGCCGTCAATGCCCGCGCCCCTTTCTTCCTCATGCAGGCGGCGATTGCCGACATGCGGAAGCGGGGCCAGGGCGGCGCGATCGTCAACATCCTGTCGATCAATGCCCATTGCGGTTCGCCCGAGCTCGCCGTCTATTCCGCCACCAAGGGCGCGCTGGCGACGCTGACCAGGAACGCCGCCAACGCCCACCGCTTCGACCGCATCCGCGTCAACGGCATCAATGTCGGCTGGACCGATACGCCCGCCGAGCGCGTCATGCAGGCCGAGACGCTCGGCCACGGCGCCGGCTGGCTCGATGCCGCCAACGCCGCGCAGCCCTTCGGCCGGCTGTTCTCGGCGGAGGACGTGGCCAGGCTCGCCGTCTTCCTTCTCTCCGACGCCGCGGGACCGATGACCGGCTCGCTGATCGACCAGGAACAGTGGGTGATCGGAGCCAACCGGTGAGCAGAGCCGCGCACGAGACGCTCGGTCCGGCCTTGCTCGGCCGCCTGACGGCGACGGTGCAAAGGCCCGGCTATGACCGTGCCTTGCTCCAGGCAGGCATGGCGCATCTCGGCGTCGGCGCCTTCCACCGCTGCCACCAGGCCGAATACACCGACGACCTCCTGGCGCGGAGCTTCGGCCGCTGGGGCGTGGTCGGCATCAACATCCGTCCGCCGGCGCTCGCCGATACGCTCGGCCCTCAGGACGGGCTCTACACCAGGCTCATCCGCCAGGATTCCCATGTCGAGGCCCGCGTCATCGGCAGCATCGTGCGCGTTGTCGACAGCCAGGCGAGCGCTATGCCCGCGCTCGAAGTGCTCTCCTCCCCGGACATCGAATTCGTGACGCTGACCGTTACCGAAAAGGGCTATTGTCATATTCCGGCCAGCGGCGCGCTCGACCTCGACCATCCCGACATCGTCCACGATCTCGCAAACCCGCTGACGCCGCGCAGCGTGCCCGGCATTCTGGCGCGGGCGCTGGAGCAACGCATGGCCACGCACGGCCGGCCGCTGACGCTGCTCTCCTGCGACAACATCCCGGCGAACGGCACCATCCTGGAAAATGTCGTGCGGACTTTTGCCGAACGGCGCGGCAACGGCCTTGCCGGCTGGATCGCGGCCAATGCCGCCTTCCCCAGCGCCATGGTCGACCGCATCGTGCCGGCGAGCACGCAGGCCGATCTCGACGGTGTGGAGCAGCTTTTCGGCTACCGCGATGGAGCCGTCGTTGTCGGCGAGCCGTTCCGGCAATGGGTGATCGAGCAGAAATTCGCCGGCCGCGTGCCGCGCTGGGACCTGGTGGGGGCAACCTTCGTCGACGACGTCACGCCGTTCGAGCATCTCAAGATGCGTGTGCTGAACGGCGCTCAGACGACGCTCAGCTATCTCGGCGTGCTGGCCGGCCTTGAACACACTTTCGATGCGATGGCGGACCCGCTGCTGTCGGCCTTCGTGCGCCGCATGCTCGTCGAGGAGACGCTGCCAACGTTGAAGCCGGTGCCCGGCATGGACCCATCAGCCTATGTCGAGCAGAGCCTTGGCCGTCTGCAGAATACCGCGATCCGCCACCGCAACCACCAGATCGCCACCGACGGCTCGCAAAAGATCGTGCAGCGCTTGCTCAACCCGATCCGCGATCGGCTGGGCGAGGAAAAAAGCATTGCGCTGCTGTCGGTATCCGTCGCCGGCTGGATGGCCTATCTGATCCAGGCTTCATCCCGGTTCGGCCGGCGCTGGCCGGTGTCGGACCCCTATGCCGGCAAGATCGCTGGCATAGCGGAGGCAAGCGGACGCGACGTCCCGGTACTGGCTGCGGGCATCCTGGCGATTGACGCCATCTTCGATCCCGCCCTCGCCGCCAACGACATGTTCCGCAAGGCCGTCACATCGGCGCTCGACGGGCTGTTGTCGGACGATCCGATGGCAACCGTCAGGCATGCATGCGCGCAACCGGCAGATGAGCGGTTGAAGCAACCGGCACGATCTGCATAGTAGGAATCGGTCGTGAATTCACGACCGGGGGAGGCATTATGAGGCTTGGACTGCTCACCGCACCGTTCGCGGAGACGCCGCTCGACGCGGTCGCCGACTGGGCAAGCTCGGCCGGCTTCGAGGCGCTGGAAATCGCCTGCTGGCCGAAAGCCTCCGGCGCCAGCCGCCGCTATGCCGGCACCAGCCACATCGACGCCGCCGCGACCTCGCCGGCGCAGGCCAAGGACATCGCGGCAAACCTTGCCGGCAAGGGGCTGACCATTTCCGGTCTCGGCTACTATCCCAACCCGCTGCATCCCGATGCCGCCCACCGCAAGACGGTGATCGACCATCTGAAGCGGGTGATCGTGCTGGCCGCGAATATGGGCGTGCCCCTGGTCAACACCTTCTGCGGCGGCGATGCCTCGAAGACCGTCGACGTCAACTGGCAGCACGCGCTCGAGGTCTGGCCCGACATCGTCGCCCATGCCCGCGACCACGGCGTCAAGCTCGCCTTCGAGAACTGCCCGATGATCTTCAGCTATGACGAATGGCCGGGCGGCCACAACATCGCCTATTCGCCGCTGGTCTGGCGCCGCATCCTCGAAACCTGGGGTGGCGATGTCGGCATGAATTTCGATCCTTCGCACCTGGTCTGGCAGATGATCGACCAGGCCCGCTTCATCAGGGAATTCGGCCCCTACATGCTGCATGTCCACGCCAAGGACCTGATGATTGATCATGATGGTTTGTACGAGCGCGGAATCCTTTCGTCTGGCATAGGCTGGCAGGTGCCGCGCATGCCGGGGCTGGGCGATGTCGGCTGGAACGGCTTCTTCTCCGGCCTCTACCGTGCCGGCTATGACGGCCCGATCATCATCGAGCACGAGGACCGGTGGTTCGAGGGCAGCGACGATAAGGTCAAGCGCGGTTTCCTGCTTGCCCGCGACGTGCTGCGTCCCTTCGTCAAATGAAGGCGCAAAAACAACATCGAGGCGCCGCCTGAATCTCTTTCTGCGCGGCCCGGTGTAACGACTTGGAATTGAAATGAAAATCAAAGTGGAGGAAATCTGAAATGAAGAAATACCTGACCATGGTGCCGCTGCCCATTGTTCCGCTCCTCGCCGGTGCTGCCTTGCTGGCCTCGATGGGCGCCTCGTCCGCCGAGGGCAAATACACGATCGGCATCTCCAACACCGTGCAGGGCAATGGCTGGCGCGAGGAGATGGTCTGCGCCATGAAGGCGCAGGCGCTGGCCTCCGGCGAAGTGACCAAGCTCAACATCGCCCACCGCAACACTGACGCCGCCGGGCAGCTCGAGGACATCCGCAACCTTATCAGCGCCAAGGTCGACGCCATCGTTGTCAATCCGGCTGATCCCGCCGGCATCAAGGCCGGGCTGGAGGAAGCCACCAAGGCCGGCATCGTTGTCGTCGCCGTCGACCAGGCGGTCACCGAGCCCTCGGCCTACATCATCTCCAACAACCAGGAACAATATGCCTATCTCGGCGCCAAATGGCTGTTCCAGCAGATGGGCGGCAAGGGTGAGGTGTTTTACATGCGCGGCGCCGCCGGCGCCTCGGCCGACAGCGACCGCGACAAGGGCTTTAAGAAGGCGCTGGCCGAATTCCCCAACGTGAAGGTCGCACAGGAAGTGTTCACCGGCTGGCAGCAGGACCAGGCCAAGCAGCAGATGCTGTCCTTCCTCGCCACCGGCACGCCGTTCAACGGCGTGTGGACCTCGGGCATCGACAACGTCATCGTCGACGCGCTGGTGGAATCGCAGGCGCCGATGGTGCCTGTGGTCGGCGCCGACAATGCCGGTTTCGTCGGCCAGCTGAATTCGGTCAAGGACCTGGTCGGGGCAGCCGTGACCAATCCCGGCTCGATCGGCGGCGCCGGCGTAACGCTCGCGCTCCAGATCCTCGACGGCAAGAAGCCGGCGCAGCAGACCGTTCTGGTCGAGCCGCAGCTCTGGGAAAACGCCACCGAGGAAGGCAAGGCCAAGCTGAAAGCCGCCGCCGATCCGTCGCTCAGCCCGGAATGGCCGGTCTCGATCTCGATCCCGGACTGGACGACCTACACCAAGGACCAGATCGTCGCGTGCAAGGGGCCGGGGGAGTAAGGGCTATTTTGATTGGCTAGCGAGGATGGCGTTTGCCGTCCTCGCCAACCAAAGGTTTGATAGGTTAGCGCTCTACGGCGCCCCCCTCTGCCCTGCCGGACATCTCCCCCATTTGGGGGGAGATTGGCAGTTTCGGCGCCGGCTCTCGTCTTGCCACGTTGAAAATTGGCGAAAGCCGAAGTTACGGCCAATCCCCCCTTGTGGGGAGATGTCCGGCAGGACAGAGGGGGGCGCCGTAGAGCGCCAGCAATTGAGTTTCTGATACGGACAGCAATTTGACCACCAGTCCCCTCCTCGACGCCTCCGGCGTCGCCAAGAATTACGGTGCGGTTGCCGCGCTGCGCGACGCGTCGCTGTCCGTGCTGCCGGGTGAGGTGCATGCCCTGATGGGCGCCAATGGCGCCGGCAAGTCGACGCTGGTGAAGATCCTGACCGGCGCGGTTCCTGCCTCGGCCGGGCGCGTGCTGATCCGTGGCGAGGCGCGTGACATACGCTCGCCCGCCGCCGCGCGCCGCGCTGGCCTTCTGCCCGTCTACCAGGAACCGTCGCTGATCCCCGATCTCGACATACTGTCCAATCTGCGGCTGACCGGCACGCCCGTCGAGCCGTTCCGTGCCTGGGTGCACGAACTTGGTATTCCCGACCTCGACCTGCGCGACACCGCGCGCGACATTCCGCTGGCGGTGCTGCGCGTGCTCGATCTGGCGCGGGCGCTCGCCGTCGAGCCCGACGTGCTGCTGCTCGACGAGATGACCGCGGCGCTCCCCGCCAACCTCGCTGAAAAGGTGCTGGAAGTCGTGCGTCGCCAGGGCGACAGCGGCCGCGCCGTGATCTTCATCTCGCACCGCTTCGTCGAGATTTCGGCGCTCTGCGACCGCGCCACCGTGCTGCGCGACGGCGCGACCGTCGGCGTTCTCGACATCGAGCCCGGCGTGGAGGAAAAGATCGTCGAGCTGATGCTCGGCGCCCGCATCGAGAAGACCAAGATGGCAGCCCGCGCCGCCGGCCAGGCCGCCACGTCGGCCCCTGTCCGCCCGCGTCTCGCCGTGCGCAATCTGCGTGTCGGCACCAAGCTCAACGACGTCTCCTTCGATCTCGCCGACGGCGAGGTCGCCGGCGTCGTCGCGCTCGAAGGCCAGGGTCAGGATGAATTGTTCGCCGCCCTTGCCGGCTCGATCAAACCGTCCGGCGGCACGATCGAGATCGACGCCCAGCCGGCGAAATTCACCCATCCGATCGACGCCATCCGCGCCGGCATCGCCTATGTGCCGGGCGACCGCTCCGAGGCCCTCGCCATGCAGCGCTCAGTGCGCGAGAACATCGCGCTGCCCTTCAGCGCCGCCTTGCGCAACTGGGGGCCGATCGCCATGCGCAAGGAGCGCGCCACGGTGGCGAGCGCCATCGCGCGCCTCCAGATCGACACCCGCGCGCAAGGCGAGGTGCAGCGCCTGTCCGGCGGCAACCAGCAGAAGGTGACCATCGCCCGCTGGATAGCGGCGGATGCCCGCACCATCCTGTGCTTCGACCCGACGCGCGGCATCGATGTCGGCACCAAGCAGGAGATCTATAAATTGCTGCGCGAGCTCGCCGGCCACGGCAAGTCGGTGCTGTTCTACACCTCGGAACTCGAAGAGGTGCAGCGCGTCTGCGATCGCGTCATCGTCATCTTCGGCGGCCGCGTCGTCGATATCTTCCCGGTCGAGGAGGCGGACGAGCCGGCACTGATGCGCGCCGCCTACGGCCTGCCGCGCGGCGCCAAGGCCGATGTCGGCATTTTGGCGGACCCCACAGCAAATACCCCGGATGCACCGGAGGCGACGCCATGAGCCATCTCCTGCGCCGCCAGGGCTGGGTCGCCGGCCTGTTCGCCCTCCTCGTCGTGCTGTTCGTCGTCACCAAGCTGATCCAGCCCGGCTATGGCAGCGGCGATTTCGGCTCGCTCGCGCGGGCCGTCTTGCCCTACGCCTTTGCCGTGGCCGCGCAGACCGTCGTCGTCATCGCCGGCGGCATCGACCTGTCGGTCGCCGCCATGATGGCGCTGACCAGCGTCACCGCCGCCTCGATGATGGCCAGCGCCTCGGAAGAATACGCGCTGTTCGTGGTGCCTTTCGTACTGGCCATGGGTTTTGTGCTCGGCGCGCTCAACGGCCTGCTCATTGTCGTCACCCGCGTCCCCGACATCGTGGTGACGCTCGCCATGCTGTTCGTGCTGCAAGGGGCAGCGCTTCTTGTGCTCGGCGCGCCGGGCGGCGGCGCCGCCGAATGGCTGAAGGCGATGATTTCAGGCACGGTCCCGATACCCGGCCTGCCGCAGAACATCGACGCCTGGCTGCCGAAGGCTCTGCTGGTGCTGATCATCTGCCTCTGCATCGTCTGGATACCGCTGAGGCGCTCGCGCCTCGGCCTGTCCATCTACGCCATCGGCTCGAGCGAGCTGGCGGCGTTCCGCAGCGGCGTGCCGGTCAAGCGCACCCGCATCATCGCCTATGCGTTGTCGGGCCTGTTCGCGGCCATGGGCGGCCTGGCGCTGACCATGAGCACCGGCATCGGCGCTCCTATTCCCGGCCCCTATCTGCTCGCCAGCGTCGCGGCCGTGGTGCTGGGCGGCGTGGCGCTGGGCGGCGGCAAGGGCGGCCTGCTCGGCCCCATCGTCGCCGTCTTCGTGCTGCGCCTGGTGCGCACCGATCTCACCCTGCTTGCCATCGACCCCAACGTCACCGCCATCATCGAGGGCCTGATCATGGTCGCCGTGGTGATGTTCGGGGCTTTCATTACGATGCGGGGGCGGCAATGATGAGTGGGCGTGAAATGTGGCGCAGCGCTCTACGAGGCCCCCCTCTGTCCTGCCGGACATCTCCCCCTCAAGGGGGGAGATTGGCAGCTTCGGCGTCTCGCTCATTCTTGCAACGCCGACAATTTGCGAAAGCCGTCACCCCGTCCGATCTCCCCCCTGGAGGGGGAGATGTCCGGCAGGACAGAGGGGGGCGCCGTAGGGCGCTACATTTGCAGACAAGAGCCACCCCATGAGCACGTCAGCGATCACGCCCCAACCCGTCCCCTTCGGCCGCCGTGTCAAACGCTTCATGGCCGACCGGCCGCTGATTCCGCTGGTCATCCTGCTGGTCATCCTGGTTGTGATTTTGCAGATCCTGCGCCCCGGCATCGTCAACGAGCGCTGGATCGCCAACACCATCAAATTCGCCATTCCCTTGGCGATCCTTGCCGGCTGCCAGACCATGACCATGCTGACCGGCGGCATCGATCTCTCTGTCGGCACGGTGGCGACGATGAGCGCCTTCATCATGGCTACGCAAGCCGTCAACCAGGAGCCAGCCGTGGCCTTCCTCCTGGCGATGATGCCGGCGGTGCTGATCGGCCTCGTCAACGGCATCGGCGTCGGCGTCTTCCGCGTCCATCCGCTGATCATGACGCTGGGCACCAGCCTGATCGGCACCGGCTTCCTGCAGGTCTATCAACGCACGGTGATCGCCTCGGGCGCCAAGATCCCCGATTTCCTCGCCTGGCTCGGCACCGGCGTGACCGCAGGGTTTCCCAACGCGCTGCTTCTGTTCGTCCCCGTCGCGGTGCTGATCGTCTTCGGCCTCAACCGCACCGGTTTCGGCCGCCTGCTCTACGCCGTCGGCGACAATGAGCGCGCGACCCGCCTTTCCGGCGTGCGCTACTGGCAGGTCATCACCGCGCTCTACGTCCTCTCCAGCCTGCTCGCCGGCATCACCGGCTTGCTCTATATCGGCTTGATCAAGGCCCCTTCCCTGTCCCTCGCCGAACCGCTGGTGCTGCCCTCCGTGGCCGCCGCCGTCATCGGCGGCACCTCCATCTTCGGCGGCCGCGGCGGCTATACCGGCACCATCATCGGTGCCTTGATCCTGACCGTGCTGACGACGCTGCTGACGATTTTGCAGATGCCGGAGGGGGCAAGAAGGATCCTGTTCGGCCTGATCGTGCTGTTCGTGACGGCGGCCTATCTGCGGATCGTGGAGGAGCGGTAGGGAGGGGCCGCCGGCTCATCCCTCGAAACACCGACGCAGTGACCGCCCTCACTTCACCGTGATGCTCATGCCGCTGAGATCGGCGTTGACTTGCAGCCCTACCTGCCTGCCCGTGAGCTCGAGCTGGGCGCCCTTGTCGTTGGTCATGACGATCACCTGGGCGCCCTTGCCGAGCGCGCCGCCGCCGCCCGCCGCGCCGTACACACCCGTCACGTCCCGGGCGCGCTTGATATGGCGCACGGTGCCCCGGAAATAGGTCTTGGAGGCACCGAAGGCGAGGCCGCCCGAAATGCCGCCGACCGAGATCGGATACCGGCGGCCATGGAAGGTCAGCGTGCCCTCGCCTCCGGCGCCGCCGATGAAGAAGGCCGCCTTGTAGATGGAGAAGCGGATCGTTCCGGTGTCGGCGTGCGCGACACTGGCAAAGCCAACGCCCGCGGCAGTGATCACGGCGATGGCGACTGAACGAAATCTGGACGAAATCTTCATGACAAGGGGCTCCTGAAGGTCGCTGCTCACCCGACCGGGCCGGGACGTCGGCGTCGCATCGAAGTTCATGGCTAAACAGTCTCGCCCATCATTGGTTCCAAGCACACGGTCTCGTTCCGGCTGCGAGGAGACCGTCGCTAAACGGGCCCGCCGGCTGGCGAATTGTCCAGCGGCGGCTGGCGGCATCGCGGGTCGAGCAGGGGAGCACGGGGAGACCCATGGCGCCGTCTGGAGCGGGCATGGTGAAACTTTTTGATTTTTAGGCCGTTGTCGCCGTTACATCCGAGGCTGAACTCATGCCGAAAACGGTCGACGGCGCCAGGCGGCGCAAGGCAGAGAAGTCGCACCAGGAGAAGGCCTCGACAGTCGAAGTTGCGTCCGAGGTCGTGGGCGAGGCTGCGCCGCCGCCCGGGGCCATCGAACCCGGTCCGGAGCTGACGCCGCGGGAGGCCGAGCAGGCGCGCAAGCGATACCTGCTGAGGCGCTTCTGGATCAGCGCGCGCGGCTACTGGAGCACGCGCGGCGACAAGCTGGCCTGGCCGTTCACGATCGGGCTGTTGATGCTGATATGCATCAATGTCGGCTTCCAGTATGGGATCAACATCTGGAACCGCTCGATCTTCGACGCCATCGAGCAACGCGATGCCCACACCGTCTATGTGCTCAGCGCCGTGTTCCCGCCGCTGGTGGTTGGAAGCGCAAGCCTTGTCGTCGCGCAAGTCTACCTTCGCATGACGATCCAGCGCCGCTGGCGTTCCTGGTCGACCACTGCCATCATCGCGCGCTGGCTCGCAAGCGGCCGCTACTATCAGCTGAACCTCGTGGGCGGCGACCACACGAACCCCGAGGCACGCATCGCGGAGGATTTGCGGATCGCCACGGAATCGCCCGTCGATTTCATCTCCGGCGTGATCAACGCGTTTTTGTCGGCCTCCACTTTCATCGTGGTGCTGTGGACGATCGGCGGGGCGCTGACTTTGCCGATCGGAAGCTGGAGCGTCACCATTCCCGGCTTCCTGGTCGTGACCGCGGTGATCTACGCCGCCATCACCTCCACTTCGATGGTGGTCATCGGCCGCCATTTCGTGCGGCTCTCCGAGCAGAAGAACCAAGCGGAAGCCGATTTCCGCTACACGCTGACGCGCGTGCGCGAAAACGGCGAGAGCATCGCCTTGCTCGGCGGCGAGGAGGAGGAGCGCAGCGGCATCGACAAGACGTTCGGCACGGTGCTCCGGCAATGGGCGCTGCTGACAGGCCAGCACATGCGCACGGCGCTGGTGTCGCAGGGGTCGAGCCTGTTTGCACCGGTCGTGCCGATCTTGCTTTGCGCGCCAAAATTTCTCGAAGGCAGCATGACACTTGGACAGATCATGCAGGCTGCCTCAGCCTTCGCCATCGTGCAGGCCGCGTTCGGATGGCTGGTCGACAACTATCCCCGCCTCGCCGACTGGAACGCCTCGGCACGGCGTATTGCCTCGCTGATGATGTCGCTTGACGGGCTGGAGCGCGCCGAACGCAGCGACGCGCTGGGCCGCATCAGGCACGGCGAAACCGAAGACGGTGCGATGCTCAGCCTGGACAATCTCTCGGTGTCGCTCGACGACGGCACCGGCGTGGTCAAGGAAACCGAGGTCGAGATCGAGCCTGGCGAGCGGGTGCTGGTGGCCGGCGAATCCGGTTCGGGCAAGAGCACGCTGGTGCGGGCCGTCGCAGGCCTTTGGCCGTGGGGTGGCGGCAGCGTCGACTTCCACCCCGGCAGGCGGCTGTTCATGTTGCCGCAACGTCCCTACATCCCCTCCGGAACGCTGCGCCGCGCGGTCGCCTATCCGGCCGCCGCCGACAACTGGACGCTGGAGAAGATCAACGCCGCCCTCGACAAGGTGGGGCTCGATTATCTCAAGGACCGGATCGAGGAAGACGCGCCCTGGGACCAGACCCTGTCGGGTGGCGAAAAGCAGCGGCTCGCCTTCGCGCGCCTCCTGCTGCATCATCCCGATATCGTCGTTCTGGACGAAGCGACGTCTGCGCTCGATGAGAAGAGCCAGGACAAGATGATGGAGACGGTCATCCATGAATTACCGAAGGTGACCATCATAAGCGTCGCGCATCGCGCCGAGCTGGAAGCCTTCCACAGCCGCAAGATCACATTGGAGCGGCGCGAGGGCGGCGCAAAGCTTGTCAGCGATATCAATCTTGTCCCGCGCAAGGGCGGACGGAACCTGCTCAGGCGCGCCTTGTGGGGCTCCGGCGCTGCGGCCCAAAGGCCGCGCGAGCTGGACTAAAGCCGACTTCGCCCCTCCTCAGCGCCCGCTCAGCGCCGCGACGCGGTCGAGGGCGGCGGCGAGGCCTTTCAGGGAGACGGGGAAGTTGAGCTTGGTCTCGGCGTCGGTGATGACGTTGAGCGTCAATACGCCGCCCGCCTTCAGCTTCTGCGCCAGCGCCCGATCGATCGGAAACTGCGCCACGCATCCGTTCGGCAGGCAGGTGCGGAACCGCAACTGGCCGAGGGGCGGCTGGTCGTCGATCTGGATCGTCACGCCTGGGTCGAACAGGATACCGAACGGCAGAAGCAGGGTTCCGGTCAATCCACCCTTCGGCCCCGCCCGCAACTCCACCGCCAGCAGCCTCTGGCCGTTCTTCTGCGTCTGGTCCTGCGAAACCGAGCAGGCGCGTGCATTGTCCTGGATGGTGCAGGCCAGGCTCCAGTCCTGATAGGTCTCCTGGAGCGACGACGCGCCGTTTGGAAGCGTGGCCGCCTGCTGTTGTTGCGCACAGGCACTCGATGTAGCCAGGGCCACCGCGCAGATTGCGGCCGCCTTCAGAAGAACAAATCTGTCAAACAACGATGGCGACTTTCTCTTTCGGGGTTCACGCGCATGGCCCCAAAAACCGGATGGGATTTTCGGGGCCGCGGGCATGGTCATCTGCCTCACGCAGCGTGCAAAAGCAATTCCAAAGCGCGCCGTGTGAGCGCGGCGCGCTTCAGGTACAGACCCACTCGCGGACCTTGCATTCGGTTCCCGCCGCCTCGCAGGCATGCAGAGCGAGATCTTCCGCGTCTTTGCGGGTCTCGGCGGAGTTCGCGCCCCACGGCGTCAGCCGGTCGCTCTGCTTCTCCTTAGCCACAGCTAGGGCACCGCAGCGCTTGTAGGGAAAGCCCGTCTCGTCGTCGTCTGTCCAATGGCGATGATTGCGGAACACCGTGACAACAGTGCAGCCCTTGCCGCCGGCGTTCTCGCAATATTTCATCGCGGCGTCCTTCGCCTCCTGGCGCTTGTCGGCGCCCCAGAAGAAGCCGTGCTTGGTATCGATGCTGGAATAGGCGATCGCCCCCCAGATGCCCTTTTCCTCCTTCGGCTCCGGCTCCGGCGGCGCCACAAGGTCGGCCGAGACAACCTGCCCGCTCCACAGCAGGGCCATGCACAAAACTGCCAGACGTCGCGATATCATGGTCTGCAATCCTTTCCAGGAGCCCTCGCCCATTCGCCTATCCCGTGTCTCACTTCGACGCCGACGCGATGGAAATCACCACGCAGCTATTGCCGGTCGGCAGCAGAAGCGCTTCACCCGAATTGCCGCCCAGCTCGTACACTTCGACCTGGCCGAGATGGTCGGTGATCTTGCTGCCTTGCGGAAGAACGGACGGGATCTCCGAACACGGGCTGGCGAACGGCGCCACCCGCACCATCGCGCCTTCGCAGCCGGAAGTGGTGGGCGATGCGAAAACCACGCCGGCGGCTGGTCCGCTGTATTTTTCCGTCGCATACTCCATGCCGACGAGGGCCTGCACGGCGTGCTTGTCGGCGGCCTGGTCGTTCCACAAGGATTTGACGCTGTATTTAGAACCCGTCGTCAGCACCTGTCCGAGCACAGGAAAGATCGTCGAGCAGGCCTGCACCCCGGCCTGTTTGACATGTTCGAGGAAGGGCGAGTCCGGCAATGCGGGCGGCGCGATCCCGGCCTGTGCGGCCGTCGGGGTGCCGACGAGACCGGCGATCGCGGCATAGTTGGCGGCAGCGAAGCCGATGCCGATCATGGCCAGCCCCAGCAGCGAGAAGGCTAGGACGCGCGGCCACCGCCGCTGCGGCTCGGCGCCCCTCTTGCGATCGGGCTCGACGATCCTCTTGCGGTCCGGCTCCACGCTCGGGCCGCGCGCTGGGGAGATGAACGGGTCTTGCTGGCTCACGGTGCTGCCTCGGTTATTTGATTGGCGCAAGGGCCTCGGACAGCCCCTTGAGCGTTGCGGTCACGGTAATCGTCTGGCCGTCGACGGTCGGGTAGGAGATGGCCGGCGTCGCTTTCTGCACTATCTGCTGGCGCATGACGGGCCCCACCGGCAGCATGCCGACGCAGACCACTTCGTTGCAGCCGTTCAAGTGGACGTCGATCGGGTCGCGCCCGTCGAACTTCAGCGACACCAGGCCGTCGCTTTTGGCGTTCGGCGCGGTGCGCAGGATCATGTAGGGCTTGCCGTCCTGCGTGGCCGCGAGCGACCAGCTGAAGGCCATCCTGCCGGCCCCGTCCTCGATCACCTGCGAGACATTGCAGACCTTCTTGCGCGCCTTGAGGTTCTCGTCGCAGATCAGCGTCCAGTTCTCGAAGGGCCGGATGGTGCGCTGGTATTGGCCCAGCTTCACATCCGGCGGCACCGCCACGTCGGATGGCTTGATCCTGTAGGGCGCGGTCGCTTGCGCGGCGGCTGGCCCGGCGGCCAAGGACAGGCCGCCGGCAAGCGCCAGGCAGGTCAGGAGGAAAAGCCGGGCATGACGGCTGGTTGCCCCGTTCATTCCCGCCTCAGTTTAACGTGAAGCTCAGGCCGGCGCCGACACCGACATTTCCGCCCGCCGCCGTGCCCGAGACATTGCCGCGGATGCGGCCGTCCTCGCTGGTGTAGCCCGCGCCGAAGGCAAAGGCGCTGGCATCCCGCCAGAAGCCGCCGCCCGCCGCGACGCTCAGCTTTCCGGGACGGTCGTCGTAGCGCAGCGAGGCGGCGGCGAGGCCGATTGCCGCCGCTTGCCGGGCTTCGTCGCGGATGCCGCTGATGTCCGAATTCAGCTGGCCGAGTTTCTGGTCGGTATAGTCGTTGGCCTGTTGCAGGGTCGTGGCCGCCACCTTGTCGGTATAGCTGTTGGATGTGCTGATGGCGGTGTCCAGGCCCTTGGTCAGCTGGTTGACATTGACCGCGTCGGTGCCGGCGACGCCAGGTCCGACGTTGGAGATGACGACCGGCGCGTTGACGTCTCCGCCTTGCAGCGTGATGGTGTTCGTCTTGGCGCCGCCCTGCGTGTCATAGGTCACCGCATTCTGGTTGAGATTTCCGACGCCGGTTTGCAGGGCCTCGATCGCCTGGTTGGAGGCGAAGAGCTGTGAACCATTGATCGCGTCGGTGCTGTCGGCGGCGATCCGTCCGGCTGCGACATTGGTGATCGTCCTCTCCGCACCGGCATCGCCGACGCTGACTGTTCCGGTCGGCGTCGTGCCGGCAAAGGCGTAGGTCTTGCCGTTGATGACGGTGCTGGAGGTGCCGACGGCGGTCTGCGTCACCGAGCCGGAGCCGAGCGCCACATCGTTGGCGTTGTTGGCCTGCGCGCCCTGGCCGAGCGCGACGGCGCCCGTCCCGGTAGCGGTAGAGCCATGGCCGGCGGCCAGGCTGTCGTTGCCGCTCGCCACGCTTTCGGGTCCGATCGCCACGGCGTCGGTGCCGCCGGCGATACTGTCGGCCAGCGACGAATTGGCGTGGAAGTACTTGATGCCGCCGCCATTGCTGATGGTGGTCAAGGCATTGTCGACCGCCGTGAGCCCGTCATAGACGGTCGTGTAGGTGTTGCCCTGGACGGTGTAGGTCGGCCCGGTGATCGAACCGTCGGGGTTGAGCGTGGTGTTGCCGCCGAACAGGTTGGTTACGTTTTGCGACACGCCGCGCAGCTGCGAGACGTTGACGCCGTCGGTGTCGGCCGAGCCCGCCGCGACATTGGTGAGCTTGCGTTCAGCTCCGGCGTCGCCGATCGACACCTCGCCCACCGAGGTCTGCGGAGCGGTCAGGGCAAAGGCCGCGTAGCCGGCCTGCGCGCCGACCGAGGTGATGGACTGCGCGCCCAGCGCCACGCTGTTGATGAAGGTGCTTTGCGCGCCGGCGCCGAGCGCCACCGACTGGATGCCGGAGGCGAGCGAATTGGTGCCGAAGGCCAGGCCGTCCGCCAGCATCACATGGGCGTTCTGGCCGATCGCGGTTCCGCCGGGCGCCGTCTGGTCGACGATGGCGCCGTTGCCGATGCCGATGCCGTTATCGCCGTTGACGACCGTGGTCGGACCGACCGCGACCGATTCCGCGCCGACCGCCAGCGAGTCGGCCGCCACCGAATTGGCATGGAAATACTTGGTCGAGGTGGCCGACACGGCGGCGATGGCGCCCGCGAGCTGGCGCACCGTCACCGCGTCCTGGTCCTGCGTGCCGTCGGCGACATTGGTGATCTGCCGGTAGGAGGTGGCGTTGCCGACCGAAACGGCGCCGAGCAGCGCCTTGTCGGTGGTGTTGTACTGGATGAAGTTGGATGGGCCGGCGGGCAGTTGCCCGGTAGCCGGAGCGATCGGGCGATCGGAGAGCGAACCCGAGCCGAGGGCCACGCCGCCGTCGATGCTGGCATTGCTGTCGCGGCCGAGCGCCAGCGCGCTGACGCCGGTGGCGGTCGCATTGTAGCCGACCGCTGTAGAGCCGACGCCCTGGGCGAAGGAATCGGTCTGCGCCAGCCCGAACTCATTGGTGCGGGCATAGCGGATGCCTTCGCCATTGGCGTCGGTGAAGACGGTCGACGTGTCGCCGGTGATGTTGTTGATCGTGTTGCCGAGATTGGTCACGCCTGCGCCGATATTGGAAATGGCGGTGGTGTTGGCCGTCACCTGCTGATTGGTGGCGAAGAGCTGCGAGCCGTTGACCGCGTCGGTCGAACCGCCGTTCAACTGTCCGGCGGCGACGTTCTGGATCTGGCGCTCGGCGCCGGCCGAGCCGACCGAGAAGGCGCCCGCCGGCGTGCCGCCGGCGAAGGTATAGTTGACGCCGCCGATCGTCGTGCCGCCGACATTGGTCGTGGCGCCCGACGTCGAATTCAGGCCGATCGCGACATCGCCGGCATTGTTGGCGACCGCATTCGGGCCGACAGCGACGGAATCGGCTCCCAGCGCCTGCGAATCCGCCAGCGTCGAGTTGGCATGGAAATACTTGATGCCGCCGCCAACATTGATGTTGTTGACGACGGCGCCGATGGCATCGACCGCCTGGTTGGTGGCGAAGAGCTGCGAGCCGTTGATGGCGTCGGTCGAGAGCGCGCTGATCCGCCCAGCCGCCAAGTTGGTGATGGTGCGTTCCGCGCCGGCCGCGCCGATGCTGACCGTCGAGGTCGGGTTGGTGCCCTGGAAGGCGTAGGTGGTGCCGTTGACCACCCCGCTGGCCGTGCCGACCGCCGTGGTGGTCACCGAGCCCGAACCGAGCGCCACGTCGCCGGAGCTTGCCGCCGCCGTCGCGCCATCGCCAATCGCGACATTGCCCGCAAGACCGGCGGCGCCCGCCGTCGAGCCGTTGCCCAGCGCCACGGAACCTTGCCCGATCGCCTTGTTGCTGTTGCCGATCGCGACGGCGCCGTTGGCCATGTTGGCCGCGGTGGCGGTCGCCGTGCCGTCGCTGTTGGCGATGTTGTTGGCGCCGCCGGTGAAGGCGCCGGTGCCGCTGGCATAGCTCGGGTCGCCGATCGAGACCGCGCCGTCGCCAAAGGCGGTGTTGCCGGAGCCGATGGAGACGGCCTTGCCGCCGGTCGCTACCGCATTGGTGCCCATGGCGACCGCTTCGGCGGAATCCGCCTTGGCGCTGGCGCCCAAGGCGATGGTGTTAGCCGCCGTCGCGTTGGTCGAGGGGCCGATGGCGATGGAATTGGCTCCGCTCGCGGTACTGGTGGCGCCTACCACAATGGAGTAGGCGCCGGACGCAGTGGAGCCTGCGCTGCCCACCACGGTGGCGCCGGCGCCAGTGGCGTTGACGGAAACGCCAAGCGCCACGGCCTGCGTGGCTGTCGCGTTGGTAGAGGAGCCCATGGCGATGGCACCGTCCTCCGTGGCATTGGCCAGCGTGCCGAGCGCCATCGCGTTGTTCTTATTCGCAAGCGCGCTGGTGCCGATGGCGATGCTGTTGGGCACGGCCGTGTCGGCCTGCACGCCTGCCTGCGCGCCCACACCGAATGCAATGGACTGGTTGCCCCAGGCGCTGGCGTTCTTACCCATCGCCGTGGCGCCCGTTCCCGTTGCCTTGCTTTGGCGTCCGATTGCGGTGGTGTCGACCTGAGACGCCGTCACGTCCGTACCGATAGCAATGGCGCTCTGGGCCAAGGCTCCCGTCCCGGCAGCGGTGCGCGAGCCGAGATAGACGGCGTTTATCGCGGTTGCGGTCGACTGGAAGCCGACGGCGACGGCATTTTGGCTGTTCGCAACGGTGCTGGTGCCTTGTGCAACAGCATCCAGCCCGGACGCCCCTGCGAACTGCCCAATCGCAGTGCTGCGCAGCCCGCTGGCTACGGATCCGTAGCCAGCGGCGAACGCATAGTTGTTGCTGGCCGTGGCGCTGACACCGACTGCGGTGGAGTTCCCTCCCGAAGCTTGGGCGTTGGTACCCAGCGCGCTGGCCCCGGCCCCAGTGGCACCCGCGGCGACGCCGATCGCTACCGTGTTGATATTGTTTGAAATCGTACCGGAGCCGATCGCCACTGCGCCGCCGGTGCCCGTGGCCGACGCGGTGCGACCAATGGCGACGCCGTATTGCGCCGTCGATTGGGCCTGGAAGCCGAGCGCTATGGCCCAGTTAAGGCTGGCGTTTGAGCCGTTTCCGACCGCGATGGCCTCGGGAGCGGTCGCCGAACCGCCGCCGGCCTGATATTGCGCCTGAGCCGGCGTCGCGGCCATGCCGATCGCGAAGGCGCCCAGCGTCACGGCTGTCCCGAGCGCCCCGCCGACGCCCAGCGTTCCCAGCCCCAAGCGCTTGCGCCCCATGCCCAGCGCACGATGCGCCATGCGCAGGACCGCCATCAAGCGGCGCCGGGCCGAACGGGACCGAGGATCGCCATTCGCGATCCAGTGACTGGCGAAATGCGCCGCACGGCGCTGAACAAGGAGCGAGCCGCCCGAAATATGGCCGCCCGAAATATGATTGTCGGTCATGGTTCCCTCTCCGCTGGCCGGCACGAAATGTCTGACACTTCCACTCCACAGCAGGAAGACATGATTCCCCTTCGCGGTATTTCACGAAATTGCTGTCTTGTGAGAAAAGATACGAGCATATACGCGGAGGTTAACGGCTCGTTACCTTAGCAACTGCTTTAAAATCAAGTAATCAAATAATGACGAGAGCGCGGCTTCATCTAATCTTTGCGTTAAACTTGCCCGCCCGCGCCTGCATCGGCGTCATCTGCCGGTATTTCTTCATCATGGTGGTGAAGTGGCTCTGGCTCGAAAACCCGCTGAGATGGGCGATGTCGGCGATGGTCATGCGGCTGTCGGCAAGAAGTCTTTCCGCGAAGTCCAGCCTGAGATCGAGAACATATTGATGCGGCGGCATGCCGAACGTCTTGGAGAAGGCGCGCACGAAGTGGTACGATGAAAATCCGCAGACGGCGGCCATTTCGGCAAGCGCCAGCTTGCGCGAGAAGTTCTCGTTCAGGAACTCCTGCACCTTGCGCGCACTGCGGACGGAAAGCCCGCCCTTCACGTTGAGCAGCGGCTGCCGGGCCGGATTGGCTCCGGATACCGATCCGGGGGGACCATCATCGCCCGGCATTTTTCGGCCTCCCGATATTTCCCAGATGAACTTCAACCCGAGGCCTCCCTCCCCGTTCCCCTGAAAAACAATTCGTGATTGATCGAAGCGGGCCCGCATCGCCAGCCCCGCTCATGTGATCGATCCGGCCGGATGGCAAGCAATGCGCGAACCGAATGGCATTCCAAATGACTCCAGCAAAGCTTGGGGCACAGGTGGTGACGGACGTATTTTGAAAAACTCCGGAAGCCTTGTAGGAAATTCCGGTCTTGGCTCGCTGGCCGGCAGCTGTTGCTACTTTGCCATGGTCGGGCTTTCAATTCCTGCGGAAAGCGTCACCAGTCTGCCTGGCGTTCTTCCCCTGTATCTCTTCATGGTCGCGGCCAGGTGGCTCTGATCCGAAAATCCGGCAAGGTAGGCGACTTCGGCAATCGGCAACTCTCCGCCGGCCAGCAGCTTTTCCGCGAGGTCGAGACGCAAGTTGATCAGATACCGATGCGGCGGCATGCCGAATGTCCCGGCGAACCTTGCGATGAAATGATTTGGTGACACCCCCGCGACCGACGCGAGCTCGGCGACCATGACTTTCCGCACGAAGTTCTGGTCGAGATACTCTCGCACGCGTCGGGCGCCAACGGCGGAGAGCCCGCCTTTGGGCGACGCGGCCTGCCTCTTGCGACCCGTATAACCGCGCAGCAGATGCACCCCGAACACCGTCAGCAGCGAGTCCAGATAGAGCTCGTTCGGCGGCAGCCTGTCGGTCAGTTCGGCAGTGATCATCTGGGCTATGTTGAGCGCCCTCAGGTCAACCGTGCCGAACGCGGGCGGCTCGAGCTTGACGTCCGGGAGATCGAACTCATGGGCCGCCAGCTCGGACAGCGCTTCGGGAGAGATCGAAACGACGGCGTTCTCCCTGGTCTGCGACCAGGCCAGCGTGCTGTCGACGCCCGCCGGATTGACGACGAGACAGCCGACCGGCGCATCGTACTGCGTGATCCTGTCACTGCCGAGCGAGGCTCTCAGCTTGCGTGCCGGCCTCAGCACAATCCCCGTGGAATGCTCCCTGGCCAGGAATTTCTGCGATCCCGGACTGCGGACGGAATAGATGACGCTTCCGCGGGCGGTGGCTCTTCTGGGACCAGCACTTTCCGGAATGATATCCAGGACGTATCGAGCTGTCCGCTCTTGATCGACGCCCTGGGAATCGCCGCTTTCCCGAGCCCCGCCCGCATGTTTCATACGTGTTGCCTCAGCCGGCTTACCGCCGCTTGGTATCCCCTTCCCCTGACCCGGAATCAACGTAACGCACACGCCTCGAATTGAAAAGAACTTCCACGCGCAAAGAAAATTCTTTATTCGAGATAAGAAAGAAGAACTGACCGTCGAAGGAAGTTCAGCAGCATTTCTGTCAATAGCGAAGAGCCTTGACGGATCTTCGCTTCCGGATTCGTCGGCCCGGGCGTAAGCCGGCAACGCATCGGTCACGAAGGAGGAGTTCACATGCGAGGCTGTGTCGGCCCTGTGGTTCGACAGCGTTGTTCGGCATCAGTGGCACGCAACGGCGCGGCGCGGAGCCAGTCGTTCACGGCCGTCTATTGCGGGTCCCCGCGACCTTTTTCGTAAAGATCCCACGCGAGTTCCACAAAAGCCAGAAGCACATCATCCTTGTCCCAGCCGGCCGCGACAGCCGCCTCGACGATTTCGCCCACGAGAGGCAACAATTGGCGCTGGCAGGCGAGCGGGATGTCAGCCTCGGATTCATCCACTGGAGGTCCATCGAAGTTGAACTTCATCGTTTGGCGCTCCCCTCGCCATCAAACGAAATGCTACTCGTTCCCAACAAACGAAGTGCTATTCGCCAGACCTTATTCCTATACAATAACTCCAACATTAAACATAGCAGGCTAGGCCGCCAACGGAGCGCAACACCGGATAATCCGTGTATCGACCGGCTGTCCTAGTGACGCTGGGGAAGCGTTATTACATCACTGTCCAAGGCAAGCTGCCGAATGGACGCCCGTCGGCCGCGCCGTCATGAAGCACGAGGAGTTGGCCGGGTTCGGAGACGAACCAGGCGAACGAACCCCAGGCAAGCTGCGCGACGGTCTTCTTGAAGCCGGCGGACTGGCGGTCCTGATAGGCGGTCAGGAACGCGATCTGTTTTCGGTCGAAACCGGCCGCGTCCGTGACGGCATGGAGGGCATCGCGCCGGCGATCCGTGATCGCGCCATCGGTCGCCACCACTTCCACGAACAGGATCAACGGCTCCTTGCGGCCGAGATCGGCAAGGATGATGTCGGGCAGGTTCCTGTCGGCCTCGATCTTGAGGCCGATCGCACTGGCGATGGCGTCGTCGCGCAGGACCACCTTGTTGCCGCTCTCGCTCAGCCACAACATGGCAGGGGCGGCGAGAAACCGTTTGGCGAACACCTCGATGACGGCTTGCGCGATGACCGAACTCGGTCCCGGCGCCAAAAGCCTCGTGTCGCCGTTCGGAAACGTGACGCGGATGCCGGCGGTGTTGGCGACGGCGCCGGCGCGCATGATGGTCACGCGGGCCAGCGCGCCCTTGCTGAGATGCGTTTCCTGGAAGTCCGCGATGGCGGTTTCCAGCGCCTCGCCTTCCAGCGCCGGGTCGAACAGGGCTGCAAACGCCGCCCTCAGCGCGTAGCGGGGCTGGCCTGAAGTCGTCGGCAGATCCTCGCGACGCAGCACCGCGCCGATCGCCACCAGCCCGTCCCGCAGCGTCTCGTCGCGGATGGGCTCGCGCGTATTGTCCGCGTACCAGCGTGATCCCGCGACGGCGCCGTTCTTGCGCAGGACAGTTGCGGCGTAGGCATCCCGATCTGCATCGTCCGCCAGCGCCGCCTGCTCGCGGGTCATGCGATAAACATGGACAGGGCCCAGGAATCGCCCCGAACCCTCGACGGCGCCGATGTAGAGAGCGGCGAACACGGTGCTGGCGGCAAGTTCGCGGATGCAATAGATGCGGTTCGGCGTGCCTTCCGGAAAGATCAGCGGCAAGCGCCCGGCGACAAGATCGCGCGTCGCATAGGGCGGCCGTGCCGTCATGCAGGCTCACCGTAGAGGCGGCTGCATTCCGCCTCGATCTTTTCGCGCGTCGCACCGGCTGCGACGAGCTTCGCCAACGTGCTGGTGCTCTTGGGCGGCGGCAGCGGCAGCGCTTCCAGCTCGAAGGCGGAAACGGCGACGCTGCCGCTGATGCAGCGGAAAAGATCATCGACGACGCGGCTGTTCAAAAGCGCCGCCACGACCGCTGCCGGCACCTTGATGCTGCCGGTCGCGCGGACCATGTTGAGATGGTTTTCGACGACGACGCCGCCATGCGCATCGATGAATTCCTGGCGAAGTTCGGCGGCAATCAGGCGCCGGGCCTGTTCCTTGGCGGTGGTGCGCTGGACGAGGATGCAGGGCTCCTCGACAAGCAGCCAGCCATCGCCGGCCTCCAGCTTGAAGTAAGGGGCGTGGTTCTTCTTGCGCGCGCGATAGGCGAACTGGCCGTCGGAGGTCACGGCTTCGGCCCAGATCAACGGATGCACCCCCTTGCCGCCGGCGCGATCGCGCAATTGACCCTTGAAGCGGTTCCAGACCAGCGGGCCGGTCGAAACTCCATAGCCCCAGTCGACGAGGCGATGCGTCATCGTCTCGGCCCGGGCGATGAGCCGGCTGTGCTCCGGCGTGCGCGGCGCAAGCCAAGGCATGGCGCGGTCGGATGGCAAGCCTATCGTGCCGTTGCGGGCAATCCCGGCATCGGTCTCGGAGGCGACGGTCAGATAGTGGATCTGCGCGCGCCGCGGCTGCGCGCCGTTGACATAGACGGCAAGCAGCGTCTCCTGCAGCACATCCTCGAAAACGCCGCGCCGCGCATGCACGAAGTCGATCGCGACGGGCGGCGCCTCGTTGGCCAGAAGGCTGCGCAGCGCCGAGTAGTATTGGCCGCCGAGAAAGCTTGTCGGCGTCAGGAAGGCGATGAGGCCGCCAGGCTTGGTCCAGCGCAGCGCGGCGTCGGTGAAAACGCCGTAGAGATTGGCGTGCCCGTAGAGGCCGCGCGCATAGCGCTCGCGCAATCGCGACGGCAGCGAGACCCGCCCATAGGGCGGATTGCCGACGACGAGATCGAAGACGGGTTCCGGATCGGCTTCAAGCGTGTCGCAGGCCGTCACCATGGCCGGGGCGGCGCGCCCGGCCCTGGTCGCAATATCGGCGAGCGCGATCTCCAGGGCGCCTTGCGCCAGCCGCGCCGCGAGAGGATCGAGCTCGAAACCGGCAAGCCTGGTGCCGACATGGCTGAGCGCGAAGGCGGGCTCGCAATCGCCGAGCGCGGCGATCATGCGGTGCGCGGCATGAAACAGAAACGTCCCACCGCCGGCGGCGGGATCGAGAACCCGCGCGCTGCGCCAGTCCAGGCCCTCTTCCTCGGCCTGGTCGAGCAGGCGGTTGACCAGCGCCGGCGGCGTGTAGAAGGCACCGCGCTCACCGCGCTCCCTGGTCGGCAGCAGGACCGGATAGAGGCTGGTGACGAGATGCAGCGCTTCGAGGATCGGCAGCCGCGCGGCGGTCTCTCCGATGCTGTGCGCAAGCGCGGAGGCCGGCTCGTCCAGCGCTTCCGTTTCGAAGGCGAGCGAGGGGCAGATCGCCGGAGAAATGCCGAGGGCCGCCGACAAGGCCTCCAGAGCGCGCCGGGTCAGCGAAACCGCATAGGTTTCGCGGTCGCATTCGTCGATCGTCTCGCACCATGCGCGTGCCAGCAGGCGAGCCTTCGACAGCTCAGCGCGCGCCGCTCGCAATGCATCAGCCGCCGAGCGCAAGACGGCAGGCAATTTCGACCCACGAATCTGTGAAATTTTTCCCATCGCCCTCGACCGTACCGCGCAAGACTCACCGATGCGATAGAGTATCACATGTTCTCGTTATGTTCCAGTGGAAAACCGCAACCGTGCCGCGCGCATGCATTGGTCACAGCGCCAGGCTGCCCTGCTCCGCCTCCTCGGCATTGGGATCGCCCGGCGCCGCGTTGCGGTCGCCCGGCGCCGCATTGGGGTCGCCCGGCGCCGTCGCCCAGGCGAGTTCCACCAGCGTCACGGTGCGCCGGCCGGTGCCGTCGAGCTGGCACACGATCAGGCCCTGCTCCTCGATATAGGTGAGCAGGCGCCGGGCGCGGCGCATGGAGTGCGAGCCATAGGCGCGGGCGATCGCGGCGTCGCTCGGGCAGGGCCAGCCTTCCTTTGCCGCGCGGGCGATCATCATGAACACGCCCTGCATGTCCTCGGGCAGCAGCGAGGCGCGCACGGAGACGTCGCGCCACGCATCGTCCTCGGCCATATCGGAACCCACGCCGGCGCGGGCGCGCGTCAGCATGCGGCGGAACTCCTGCAGATCGGGCACGACCGACGCCAGCCCCTCGATGCGGCAGCGCACCACGAACTCCTGGTAGAGCACGCCGATGACGCGGAAGCCCGCGTCGGGCTCCGCCAATATGGCGCGCAGGATGCGGTCCATCCGCTCGCGCCGCTCCGCCAGGTCCTCGGCGCTGGGCGCCGGCTCGGCCGGTTCGGGGCGGATCTCCAGCGCCGCGGACTTCGCCGCCATCAGCTGGTCGAGCAGGTCCGGCGATGTCACCCGCCGCTGCGGCCGCACGGCCTCCGGCGGCGGTGCCGCCAGGATGATCGCGCGGGCGTCCTCCAATGCCGCTTCCGGCAGCGGCATCAGCCGCGGCGTACCGTTGCGCGGGCTCGTATCCGTCGGCCCGATGCGCAGGCCGAGCGGACGGCGCGACAGCGCCGGGCCCAGCGCCATGAAGTGTCCGCGTTCCAGGTCGCGAAAGGCCTCCGCCTGCCGCCGCTCCATGCCAAGCAGATCGGCCGCGCGCGCCATGTCGATGTCGAGGAAGGTGCGGCCCATGAGGAAATTGGAAGCCTCCGCCGCGACATTCTTGGCAAGCTTGGCAAGGCGCTGCGTGGCGATGATGCCGGCAAGCCCGCGCTTGCGCCCGCGGCACATCAGATTGGTCATGGCGCCGAGCGAAAGCTTTCTCGCTTCGTCGGAAACCTCGCCGGCCACCGCCGGCGCGAAAAGCTGCGCCTCGTCCACCACCACCAGCATGGGATACCAATGGTCGCGCGCCACCTCGAACAGCCCGCCGAGGAAGGCGGCGGCGCGCCGCATCTGGTTCTCGGCGTCGAGCCCTTCGAGATTGAGCACCGTGGAGACGCGGTGGATGCGCGCCCGCTCGCCGGCGCTCTGCAACCCGCGCTCGGTATGTTCCTCGGCATCGATCACCAGATGGCCGAAGCGTTCGCCCAGCGACACGAAGTCGCCTTCGGGGTCGATGATGGTCTGCTGCACCCAGGGCGCGCTCTGCTCCAGCAGCCGGCGCAACAAATGAGATTTGCCGGAGCCCGAATTGCCCTGCACCAAAAGCCGCGTCGCCAGCAGTTCCTCAAGGTCCAGCGCCGCCGGCGCGCCGGCGGTCGTCTGTCCCATCTCGATCGCAACGGTCATGTCAGACTCAGCCGCTCCTTCGCAGAGGGACTTATCAATCCGATTGCAAAGCGTCGAGCGCCGATGGCCGCCGGTTGGGCGTTGCGCACAGTTGTGCGAATGCTGCCTGCCTGATGCGAACCTCGGACCGGCTGAACGATCGCATGACAAGCGCGCAATCGTTTCGGATGCACGTGAAAACAAGCAGTTGAAGCGGAATCGCGAATCAAATCCTGAAGCCTGGTCGGCCGCTCCCGCGTCGTCTCACGCGGGCATCACCGTCCGGGGACCGGCGCCAATGCGGGCGCGTCCAGCCCCTGGAACGGATCGCGCCAGGCCTCGATCTCTTCGAGCCGGCGATACCAGCGCTCGATCTCGGGATAGTCGCCGAGCGGCAAGCGGGCGGCGTCGTTGAAGGGCAGGAACGTCGCCATGCGGAAATCGGCATAGGAAACCGAAGTCCCGGCCAGCCATGGCCGCCGGCCAAGTGCCGCCTCGAGGATCAGCGCCGTCCTGTGGAACTGTTCCAGTCCCTCCGCGACCTTTTCCGCGTCGATCGGACCGATGCCATAGCGCTGCTTGGTGCCGCGCTCGAAATGCACGATGTCACAGGCCCTGACGAACTCTTCCTTGCCCCAGCTCAGCCAACGGATCATCTCGGGTTCGTCGTCGCCCGCGCGCCAGAAATCCGAACCCATGTCGCGCGAAAGCCGGCAGGCTATGGCGTCCGCTTCCCAGAGGCTCCCTCCAGGCCAGGCCAGCAAGGGCAGGGAAAGATTGGGATTGAGCGGGCGGAACCGCTCCGCCTGCCCCGGCGCCATAGGCGAAGCGAATTCGAACGCGACCTTCGCCCCGAGGTGACGGGCCACCGCGACTCCCAGGCGCGGATTGGGGTTGCGGCTGAAGAACAGTTTCATCTCCGCGTCCGCCCCGTGCGGTTTCGGCCCGACCTTGTCACTCGCCATCGCCTCGCTCCTTGTTGCGGCATGCACGCCAAGGACGGATAGCGCCGATCGAATCCGACAATGCGGTCGCGACCGCAAGGACCGGTTTTGCGAAAAGTCCGGGTTGACCGCTTCCGGACGCGAGGCGACTATCCCTCTCGAAGCATGGCAATGGATCTCGAGGAGGATGAGCGATGGATGAGCCCGACCGCTGGCGCCACATGTCAAGCGCGCCCAAGGACGGCAGCCGGATCCTCGTCACGGTCCGGCCGTCCGAGCAGGGGCCGGCGGAAGTCGACCTCGCCTATTGGTCGGATGGCGACCAGTTCGGCGAAGAAGGCTGGCGCGCGTCGGACTCCTCGCCCGGCCGCATCGTCGAATATGCCGAGCCCGAGCTGAAATGCTGGATGCCGATGCCCTCGGCCAACCTCGCCCGCGCCTCCATGCCCTCGCCCTGGGAAGGCGACGACGCCCAGCAGCTGGACGGCTCGGGGATTTGAGGCACTGAAGCTGCTGATCTCCTGAGACGCCGGCGGGACAGCCCCCTCTGCCCTGCCGGGCATCTCCCCCACAAGGGGGGAGATCGGCTGTCGCGAATGCTTTCGCCAATCTTCAACGTTGAAGAATGTAGCGCCGGAGCCAAAGCTGCCAATCTCCCCCCTTGTGGGGGAGATGTCCGGCAGGACAGAGGGGGGCGCCGTAGAGTAAAAACGTTGGTGACCAACTTCAGCATCAAGCCTCTCACACCATGCCACACACACCCTTGCCCCCAAGACACCGCGCTAACGCGAAATCGATGCGCAGGATCATGACCGATGCCGAACTAAAGCTCTGGAACGAGCTGCGTGCGCATAGGCTGATGGGCCTGGCTTTCGCAGGCAATTCCCCATCGCCGGCTACATCGTGGACTTCGCCTGCCCGGAGAAAAAGCTGATTGCAGAGGTCGACGGTTCACAACATGGCGACCCGGGTCTTGCCAATGCTGACGAGGCCAGAACCAAACGCTTGGAACAGGATGGCTGGATCGTCTTGCGCTTCTGGAATGACGATGTCATCCGCGACATAGACAATGTCTGCCAGCATATCGTTATCGCGGCTGGTTTGGCAGACGCGCCCTGACAGGCTGGCGGGACAGCGCCCCCCTCTGCCCTGCCGGGCATCTCCCCCACAAGGGGGGAGATTGGCAGCTTTGGCTCCAGCGCCACATTTTTCAAAGTTGAAAATTGGCGAAAGCATTCACGACAGCCGATCTCCCCCCTCGTGGGGGAGATGTCCGGCAGGACAGAGGGGGGCGCCGTAGAGTAAAAACGTTGGTGGCCTCAAAACAAGAACGCCGCCGTCGCAGGGTTCGGCCCGACGCGGCCATCGGCTGAATCCATGCCGCGGATGGCCTTCAGGTCCTGCGCGTCCAGTTCGAAATCGAAGACGTCGAAATTGGCCGATATGCGGTCCTGGTGGACCGATTTCGGGATGACGATCAGCCCTTCCTGGAGATGCCAGCGGATCATCGTCTGCGCCGCGGACTTGCCGTGCTTTGCGGCGATGCCTGCTATGGTCGCGTCGCTGAGCAGCCTGCCGCTGCCGAGCGGGCTCCAGCTTTCGGTGTGGATGTTGTGCCGGGCATGGAACTCCCTGATCTCGCGCTGCTGGAAACGCGGATGCAGCTCGATCTGGTTGACGGCTGGCGTGACGCCGGTTTCGCCGATGATGCGCTCCAGGTGATCCCGGTTGAAATTCGACACGCCGACCGATTTGATCCGGCCGGCTTTCTGCAGCTCGACCAATGTCTGCCAGGCCTCGACATATTTGTCCTGGCTGGGCACCGGCCAGTGGATGAGGAACAGGTCGATCTGTTCGATACCGAGCTTGTCCATCGTATCCTCGAAGGCGCGCAATGCGGCATCGCGCTGGTGCGCGCCGTTGCGCAGCTTCGAGGTGATGAACAGCTCGCCCCTCGGCACGCCCGCGCCCCGGATCGCCTCCCCGACGCCCTTCTCGTTCTGGTAGCCTTCGGCGGTGTCGATCAGCCTGTAGCCGGCCTTGATCCCCCAACCCACCACCTTGGCGGTGATAGCGGGATCGACTTGCCACACGCCAAGGCCGAGCCGGGGAATGGTCGAGCCGTCGTTCAACGAAATCTGTTCAGGCATGGTCTGGTCCTCTGCGAAGATGGTCCAGCCTATCTAGGCCCGGCATCGGGCAACGGCCAGCCGGCGGCGGACAAATTGCCGAATGTGTGATCGACACAGACGATGCTCTTGTCGCTTTCGTTGGCATTTGAGCTCACCGCGAAGATCAGCCCTCATTTCGGTCGGCGCACGGTCCTCACCACGCCGCCCGGGCCGCCGCCGCAGAAGAAGCGGTCGCCGCCGTCGGATTCGAGCCCCGACACGCCCTTGCCGGGCGGCATGTCGAGCCGTTCCAGCACCTCTCCGGTCTCGGGATCGACGCGCCGCAGGTCGCTCTGATCGCCTTCCCAGGTGCCGTGCCACAGCTCGCCATCGACCCAGGTCACGCCGGTGACGAAGCGGTTGGATTCGATGACGCGCAGGATCGCCCCGGTCTCAGGGTCGATCTGGTGGATCTTGCGCTGGCGGTTCTGCCCCACCCACAACGTGCCCTCGGCCCAGGTGAGGCCGGAATCGCCGCCGCCGCCGGGCGCCGGAATGGTGGACAGCACCGCGCCGGTGCCGGGATCGATCTTCTGGATCCGGTCCTTGGCGAGCTGGTAGAGGTACTGGCCATCATAGGCCGTCCCGGCATGCGCGGCGACATCGATCGAGCGCACCGCCTGCCCGCTCTCCGGGTCGAAGGCGGTGAGCCCCTTGCCCGAGGCAAACCAGACGTTCTGCCCATCGAAGCTCACCCCATGCACGCTGTCCACGCCCGCAAAGGGGCCGTATTCACGCAGGATTTCGGCCGCCGCATGTTTCATGTCTTCATCCTCACCCTTGATCGTGTGATCCATTCCTAGCCGTTCGGCAACGGCGCCGGGAGTAACAAGGTGGTCGTGAAACCCGCCACCGGCGGCGTCATCCAGCGGCGCGCCCGGCCGTGGCCGAACCATTGCACCTTGCCGGTCTCGGCAAGCTGCTCCAGCGCGCGCTGCACGCTGCGCTGGCTGGATGCGAGCGCCAGCGCCAGTGCCGAGCTCGACCAGGCTTCGCCGTCGGCGAGGAAGGCGAGCACCGCCGCATGCCGCTCCTCGATCGGCCGCGCCAGCACCACCACCCCGCCGCCCCGTTTCGGCGCCAGCGAAAAACCGCGCTTCGTCGCCTGGATGTCGGCCAGCCCGCGCAGCTCGGCGCGCAGCCGGCCGATCTCGACCCGCAGCCTGGCGCGATGCGATTCGTCGGCGTACCTGCCGCCGAAGGCCCTGGCGATGAGCGCCGCACGCGGCATGTCGCCGGGCCAGGCCTCGGCCAACGCGCGGGCCAGCGCAAACAGCACCGGGCGCGTCGCCAGCGAGGCCCGCGCCTCCTGTCTGCGCACGACATGACGAAGACCGTCGACCACCAGCGCTTCCGATGCCTGCAAGGTCTCGACTTCCTCGAGCAGCAGCGGATGCTCCTGGCCGTTCGCGATCAGCCGCGCCGCCGGCGTTGCCAGCACCCGGAACGCGCTGTCGACTTCGGCCATCAGTCCGGGAATGCCGGCCCGCCATGCGGCGTGGCGGGCCCGTTCGAGTGCCGCGCGCGCGGTCTTCGTCCTGAGGCGCCGCATGGCGATGCCGGCGACGACCAGCTCGTGCGCGGCCCGCGAAGCCGGCGGAAACGGCGTCGCATCGAGCCCGGCCAGCACCTGCTCGGCCTCGTCGAGACGGCCGATCAGCAACAGGAATCGCACTTCCAGGTGCCGCGCATGCGCGGCGTTCAGCCGGTCGCCTTGCTTTTCCAGCGTCGCCCGCGCCGCGTCGAGCGCCTTGGCCGGCCAGCCGAGGTCGCGCGAAACCAGCGCGATCTCGGCTTCGGCGATGACGCATCTGGCGCGCGCCACCGCTTCCCTGGGCCCGAAGGCGCGCCCCGCCCGCCGCAGCAGCGCCCTGGCCCGGTCGAGATCGCCAAGCTGCGCCATGGCGATGCCGCGCAGCGCCAGCGCCGGCGCGTCCTCGCGCAGCGCCACGCGGTCGAGCGCGCCGAGCGGATCACCCGCCGCCAGCAACAGCCCCGCGGCCGTGATCAGCGAATCCATCAAAATCCCGCCACGGCGAATCCCGCCATACTTGTAACTCTCACCATCCCGCTGTCCGGCGCTATGTCAGTCGCGTCACATCAAACCGGAACAGCGAGGCAAAAGCCATGACCAAGCAGATGCACACACCGCCGATCGTTTCCCAGCTAGCATGGGAGGCGGCGCGCCAGCAGTTGCTCGTAAAGGAGAAGGCGACGCTCCGCGCCAAGGACGCGCTGGCCGCCGAGCGCCGGCGCATGCCGTGGATGGCCGTCGAGAAGGACTACACGTTCGAAGGACCCAACGGAAAGGCGAGCCTGCTTGACCTGTTCGAGGGCCGCCGCCAGCTGATCGTCTACCGCGCCTTCTTCGAGCCGGGTGTGTATGGCTGGCCCGATCACGCCTGCCGCGGCTGCTCGCTGGGCGCCGATCAGGTCTCCAACCTCGCCCATCTCAACGCCCGCGACACCACGCTGGCCTATGCCTCGCGCGCGCCGCAGGCCGACATTGCGCGGCTGAAGAAGCGGATGGGCTGGGCAATGCCCTGGTACACCATCACCGACAGCTTCGACAAAGACTTCGGCGTCGACGAATGGCACGGCCACAACGTCTTCATCCGCGACGGGGACCGCATCTTCCGCACCTATCTGATCAACAACCGCGGCGACGAGGCGATGGGCACCGTCTGGAGCTACCTCGACGCCACGCCGCTCGGCCGCCAGGAGGTCTGGGAGGACTCGCCCGAAGGCTATCCGCAGACCCCGACCTACAAATGGTGGAACTGGAGCGACAATTACGACGCAGACACCGCGCCGGACAGGAAATGGGACGAAGTGTCTGCTGCCGGCGAGGCGGCGTTCCGCAACAAGGACGTCCAGTAGAGCCTGGCTAGAGCGCCGGCTCCACGCAAGCGCGGCCGGACGCTCTTCACAAGGCGGCAGCTTTCCCAGAACTGCTGCTGCTTTCCGGGCTTGCGCCAATGCGCAACCGAGGAGAAAGACATGAGCGACATCCATACAGACGCCCGCCGCTGTCCCGATCAGGACGCGGCCCGCCTCGGCATCGCCGACTGGCTGGGCCTCGCCGCAGCGCCGATCTTCGCCCTGATGGCGCTGCTGGCCGGCATCTTCGGCGGCGATGCGGCGATGCTGTGCATGGGCACCTCTTCGCCGCTCACCGGCATGCCGGTCATGTACCTGCTGATGAGCGCCTTCCATCTGGCGCCTTGGCTGCGCGTGATTTCCAACAGGCAGGCGGGCCGGGAGAAAGCAAAGCGCTTGGAGAAAACTCTGCAAAAACAGAGCATTGCGCAAGCAGCTTGAATCGCCGATGCAACCCATCAAGGAGAAGAACCATGACACGGACGAGTGAGACGCACGGTCCCGACACACGGGAGCCGATCGAGGCGGAGCCGACACGGCGCGGCGACGAGCCGTCGCAACCCGCCAAGGGCTGCCCCTGGTGCACGCCCGAAAAGACCTGACGCTTCGACGGCGGCGCCGACGCGCCGCCCGGGGCGAAACACATCGCCAATGACGCCCGGGCGGTTCGCGCTTATCGCCGTAAGGCACTGGCCTTACGTCGCGATGTCGTTGACAGGCAGCAATGGCGCGGGAAGGTCGATCTCGCCGAGCCCGGTCCGCATTTCGATCTCTATGTCGCGGCAGATCTGCGAGATCGGCACATCGTTGGCGTTGCCCTCGAAAGGGTTGGCGCTGCTCTCGCCGACCTGGTCGAGCGACATGTATGCCCAGCCCAGCAGCGTGCTGAACGGGATCGTCAGCCAGATCGCGATCGAGCCCAGCGCGCCGCCGAATTTGCCCATCTCGGCGAAGACCGGAACGACGCCGAACGGCAACAGCGTGCAGAAGATCATGACGAACATGGAACTGACGATGGCGTATTGGCGGGGATAGGGATTGTTCTTGATGCGGTCGCAGCGCGCCTGCTGGTCGTGGAAGTCGCGGATGAGTTTTGTCAGTTCGCCATAGATCTGCGGAGGAATCTTGGCGTCCTTGAACAAGCCGTTGACCTGCACCGATTGCATTTCGAGCAAGGCGATCGCCGGGCGGGGCGATTTCAGGACGCCCCCGGTCTGCTCGGCTAGCAACGGCCGCAATTCGTCGGTGATCGAGCCCGTATCCTCCTGGACATGGTAACGCCGCCGGTATTCGATATTGGCGGCCCGCGCCATGGATTCCCATGGCATCGGCCGCCGCAGCGCGAAACGCAGCGCCGTCATCCAGGCGATGTGGCGATAGATGAGTTGCTTCGCTGTCGGGGCGTCGGTGAAGTCCCTGCAGAAATTGGACCACAACCGGCTGCTGGCCGTGATTTGCGCAAAGGCCTGCAGCGCTTCACCGCTGCGGGTAAACACCTGCGAATTCTTGAAGCCCGCAACCAGTGACACCGTGGTGCCGAGCACCAGCACGACAGACCACGGCACCGAGAACCCGGCAAGTCCGGGAAAACGGTAGGCGGCCACCGCCAGTCCGCTCACCACCACCATGTAGATGACGCTGCGCCGCGACCAGAGCGCGAAATCCATCACCTTGTAGGAACGGCCCACATACATAAGATGCCCCCAAATCGCGGACGTGCCCGCTAGCCGCAGGCCAGTCTCCAGTCGCCCTCACCTAGCCTTGGCGGCGCCGAACCGCAATCCGTCCATCAGCAGCCGGACCAGCCGGCGCGAGCGATCGCGCCAATCCGGGGTGTCGGGCGCCGAATAGATGCCGCCCAGCGCGTGCAGCACGTCGGACGCGTCGACATCGCCACGGATGGTGCCCTCGGCCACCGCCGCCTCGACCAATTGCCGCAACGCCGCCGAGACCCGACCCGACGTGTCGGAATAGAGATTGGCATTCGCCGTCAACAGGATCCGCAGGCTGGTCGCAAGCCCTCGCTTGGTGGCGATATAGTCGACGAAGCGCCGCATCCATTCTTCCAGCGCCACGTCGGACGGATGCTTTGCCGCCAGTTCGCCGGCGGCCGCGCACAGCCCCTCCACCTCGCGGCGGTAGACCACCTCGACCAGGTGCTCGCGTGTCGGGAAATGCCGGTAGAGCGTGCCGATGCCGACGCCCGCGCGGCGCGCGATCTCCTCCAGCGAGGCGTCGATCCCGCGCTCGGCGAAGACCGACGCCGCCACCTCGACCAGCCGGTCGCGGTTGCGCTGCGCGTCGGCGCGCAGCGGCTTGGCCTCTGCGGTCTTCTGGTCGGGGATGGCGGACGGCTCTGCGGCCAATTTTTTCTCCACTGTCGAAATATGGGGCTTGAACCCCATCGGGTCAGCCCCCACGTAATAAACGGAGGCACCTCCGCTTTAGTGGAGCACCTTTATCATATAATCAGGGGAACCGGTATGTCACGTGCTGAAAGCTTGCAAGCCAAAGCCGATTTCCGTCAGGGATTGGTGAAGGCGCCGAAGAGCGTAATCTCCCCCCGCGGGGGGAGATCGGCCAAGCTGACCACATTGCGCCTTGCCCTTCCCCGCCCCGACACCACTTCATTTCCCTCAGCGTCAAGCAACTGGAGCCAGACGCCCATGACGAACACCACAATCCCCGTCCATCTCGATATCAACGGCCAGCCGCATACGCTGGACCTCGAACCGCGCGTCACGCTGCTCGACGCCTTGCGCGACCGCCTCGGCCTGACAGGCACCAAGAAGGGCTGCGACCACGGTCAGTGCGGCGCCTGCACGGTGCATGTCGACGGCGAGCGCGTGCTGGCTTGCCTGACGCTCGCGGCACAGGCCGAAGGCCGCACCGTCACCACCATAGAGGGGCTTGCACGGGAGGGCGCACTGCATCCCGTGCAGGCTGCCTTCCTCGATCAGGACGCCTTCCAGTGCGGCTATTGCACATCGGGCCAGATCATGTCGGCGGTCGCCTGCATCCGCGAGGGCCATGCCGGCTCCGATGACGAGATCCGCGAATACATGGCCGGCAATCTCTGCCGCTGCGGCGCCTATCCGCACATCGTCGCCGCCGTGCGCCAGGCAGCGCTGGAGGCCGCGTCATGAGGGATTTTTCCTATCTTCGCGCCAACTCCGTCGACGCCGCACGCCAGGCGGCCGCCCTGCCCGGCGCCATGCTGCTGGCCGGCGGCACGACGCTGATCGACCTCGCCAAATGCGGCGTCGCCGAGCCCGACAGCCTGGTCGACATCACCCATCTCAAGGGGCTGGACGCCATCGAGATCGACGAGCGCGGCGCCGTCATCGGCGCGCTCGCCAGGATGAGCCATGTCGCCGACCATGCCGGCATCAAGGGCGGCTTTCCCGCTGTCTCGGAGGCGCTGTGGCAGGCGGCTTCGGCGCAGCTCCGCAACATGGCGACCGTCGGCGGCAATCTGATGCAGCGCACACGCTGCCCCTATTTCCGCGATCCTTCGAATTTTGCCGCCTGCAACAAGCGCGAGCCCGGCAGCGGCTGTTCGGCGATCGGCGGCGTCACCAGGGGCCATGCGGTGCTCGGCACCAGCGAGGCCTGCATCGCCACCTATCCCGGCGATCTCGCCACCGCGCTGGTCGCCTTCGATGCGGTGGTCCATCTCGGAGAACGCCGCGTCTTGGTCGACGACTTTTTCCTGCT
Source organism: Mesorhizobium sp. B2-4-1 (assembly GCF_006442185.1). Lineage (NCBI taxonomy): Bacteria > Pseudomonadati > Pseudomonadota > Alphaproteobacteria > Hyphomicrobiales > Phyllobacteriaceae > Mesorhizobium > Mesorhizobium sp. B2-4-1. The sequence continues at coordinate 180,973 of NZ_VFVN01000011.1, forward strand.
GCCCGGCACCACGCCTCAGAAGGAACACGCGATCGAACCGGGCGAGATGATCACCGCCATCGAAATCCCGGGATCCGCCGCCGCCCGCCGCTCGAGCTACGTGAAGGTCCGCGACCGGCAGTCTTACGAGTTCGCCGCCGCCAGTGCCGCCGTCGGCCTCGAACTCGAGGCCGACGGGCGCACCGTCCGCGACCTGCGCGTCGCGCTCGGCGGCGTTGCCACGAAGCCCTGGCGGGCGCGCGCCGTGGAAGAGGCGCTGAAAGGCAAGGTGCTGGAGCCTAAGGCTGTCCGCGCGGCCAGCCTGCTCGCCGTCGAGGGCGCCGTCGACCATGGCGCCAACCACTACAAGATCGAGCTCGCGCCGCGCGTCGTGGCCAGAGCGATCCTCAAACTGGGAGAAGCGGCATGACCGTTCACATCGCAAGACATGGCGACGCCTCCGACGGCGTGCTGGCACAAGCCGTCGGAGGCCGGCTGTCGCGCGTCGACGGCCCGGCCAAGATCACCGGCGCGGCCAAATACGCCGTCGAACAGCAGCTCGAAGACCTGGCCTATGCCGTGCTGGTCGACAGCACGATCGCGTCCGGCAAGGTGCGCGCCATCGATACGGCGCAGGCTGAGGCGGCGCCCGGCGTGCTGCAAGTGCTGACGCCGGACACCATCATGGCCCTGAAAACCGCGTCGGACTGGTTCGGCACGCCCCCGCCCGACAAGCCTTATTGCCCGCTGGCGCGCGACATCAGCTTTTCGGGCCAGCATGTCGCCGCCGTGGTCGCCGAAACCTTCGAACAGGCGGTTGCGGCAGCGGCCCTCGTCAAGGTCGGCTATGACGAGACGCCGGCCATCGTCGACCTCAACGATGCCAAGGCCGGCGACGGCATTCCGATCGAGGCCATGACCAAGGAATGGGGCGACGCGCAGGCTGCCTTTGCGTCCGCCCCGGTCCGGATCTGCGCCGCCTACAACACGCCGCGCGAATACCAGGCGCCGATGGAGCCGCACGGCCTGATCGCCCGCTGGGAGGGCGACCGGCTCACTGTTTGGGAGCCGAGCCAATGGCTCGACGGCATGGCGCGCACCTATGCCGAATGGTTCGGTGTGCCGTTCGAGAATGTGCGGCTGGTCTCGCCCTATATTGGCGGCGGGTTCGGCTCCAAGGCGCTGGCGCTCGGCCACGGCGCGGTTGCCGCGAGTGCAGCCAAAATGCTCGGCCGGCCGGTGCGCCTGGTGATGACGCGCCCGCAGACCTTCACCGGCTATGGCGGCCGCGCCGCGACGCGCCAGACGGTGGCGCTCGGCGCGGATGCGGAAGGAAAAATCCAGTCGATCGTGCATCGCGGCGTCAATGAAACGTCGATCGATGGCATGTGGGTGGAGCCGTTGGCCTCGGTTACCTCGATCATGTACGCGACGCCGAACTTTTCGTCCCGGCAGAACGTCGTGCGGGTGAATTCCGTGGTGCCGGGCGCCATGCGCGCGCCGGGCGAGAACCCTTCGGCCTTCGGCATCGAAAGCGCCATCGACGAGCTCGCCTATGAGGTTGGCATCGACCCGCTGGAGATCCGGCTGCGGAACTATGCCGAGCAGGACCCGGAAGTGAAAAAAGCCTGGTCCACCAGGCAGTTGCGCGAGGCTTTTGCCACGGGCGCCGAGCGCTTCGGCTGGGCCAGGCGCTCACCGGAGCCGCGTTCGATGCGCGACGGCAACCAGCTGATCGGCTGGGGCGTGGCCGCCGGTACCTATCCGGTGCGGCGCGCCTATGGCGAGGCGATCGTGCGCATCCTGGCCGACGGCTCGGTGGAGGTCGAAAGCTCCTCGATCGACATGGGCCAGGGCACCTACACCATCCTGGCGCAGACGGCGGCCGAGACGGTGGGCGTGCCGGCCGACGACGTCGTGGTGAAGCTGGGCGATTCCCGCTTTCCCCGCGCCGGCGTCGCAGGCGGCTCGCGCCTGGCCGGCGTCATGACCGGTGCCGTCTACAAGGCCGCGACCTCGGCGCTCGACCAGTTGGTCGGGTTGGCGATCAGCGACCCGCGCTCGCCCTTCCATGCGCTGCAGGCCAACACGCTGGTCGTCGCCAATGGCCGCATCACCGCACCGCGTGGCGACGGCCCCGATGTGTCGATCGCCGAGCTCCTCAAAAGCGTCGGCCGCGATCGCATCGAGGCGACAGGCGATACCATGCCGGCCAATTCGAGTGCCGAGGACCGCTACAGGAACTACACCACCATCGCCATGGCGCTGCCGCACACCGAAGGCGACTATTCCCGCCACTCCTGGTGCGCGCATTTCATCGAGGTCCGGGTCGACGAGGATTTCGGCACCGTGCGGGTCTCGCGCGTCGTGTCGGCGCTGGATTCGGGACGGCTCTACAATCCGAAGCTGGCGGAAAGCCAGTGGAAGGGCGGCATCATCATGGGTATCGGCCAGGCGTTGCTGGAAGAAGGCATCATCGACCGCCGCCACGGCCGCATCGTCAACAACAACCTCGCCGACTATCTGGTGCCGACCAATGCCGACATTCCCGACATCGAGGTGATTTCGGTCGGCATCCCCGACCCGCACTCCTCTGTGCTCGGCGGCAAGGGCGTCGGCGAACTGCCCATCGTCGGCGTGGCGCCGGCGATCGCCAACGCGGTGTTCCACGCGACGGGGAAAAGGGTGCGCGACTTGCCGATCACGCTGGAGAAGCTGATCTGAGCGGTGGAAGCGAGTAATCTCCCCCCTTGAGGGGGAGATGGCCGGCAGGCCAGAGGGGGGCGGCCAGGCGCGATCCCGGCGAGCGAGCGCTTCGCGCCGGAGCCGCTCTGGAGGCGGTGAGCCGATCTCGCGCTGCGGACTACGCCTTCAGCCTCAATGCGCTGCCAGGGGCGTGCCTATGTCCGAGACGAGCTTGACGAGGTCGGCTTGGCGTCTCGTCCCGGTTTTGGCGAAGATACGATTGAGGTGTGTCTTCAAGGTGTTTTCGCCGATGCCGAGCGACAAAGCGCTCTTCGACGCCGACAATCCGCTGCCGATCCGCAGCAGGACCCGCGCCTCCGCGGGCGTAAGGTCGAACAGCGTGGTCAGGACGGCCTCCGGGAGAGGAGAAGCCGACGTTGTGGTCGATATGAAGACAGCCGCGCATGCCGGCCGGAAAGCCGCGCGCGCGGTTCCTTCGGTCAGCGGCAGCACATAGGCGACAGCGGGCGGCCGGCCTGGGGCCGAGACCGGCAGTCCTATGCCCCGGGCGCCAAGCGAAGCATCCGCGTTCGCGGCGCTGGCGATCGCTTCCAGCAGGGCGCGGGCGACCGCCGGATTCTGCGCCTGGAGTAGGCCGTTCCTGGAAAGAATCGGACCTTGCGCCGACAACATCCGTTCGGCAGCGCCATTGGCATGGAGGATGGCCCCGTTGGCGCCGGCAAGCACGACAGGCACTGCGAGATTGTCGAGCGCCTGGCGGTAAAGGCTGGCGGTAACGCGAGCCTGGTCGAGCAGGTCTCCGATCAGGGAAGCACGGCGCAGATGCGGCGAGAGCAACGCCAGGAAATGTTGGTCTTCGGCTGATATGATCCCCCTGTCGGCCCATGTGGTGCAACCCATGAGCCCGATCCGGTCCGATGTGTGGACGAACTTGGTGATGCAGGCTTCGCGCAGTCCCTGAGGTTTGGCCCAGTTCTGAAAAAATGCCGTCTGCCCGAGTTCGGCTTCGCTCATCAGCGACAGCGTCGCGACAGGCGTGTCGACATCGCCGACGACCGACATCTTCAGACCGGGAATTGCGTCAAAGTCATAATCCTGGAGCACGCGCATTTGCACGGGATCCCAAGGCGATTGAGCGGCGAAGCGGCCATGATTGTCGGCGGTGCTGGCGAGCGCGATGGTTGTATAGGCCGCGTCCATGGCGGTCGTGATCCGGGTCATGACGCCGGCCCAGCCTTCCGGGTTCAAAACGCAATCGTAAATATCGCCGATAATGGAACCAAGGACTTCGCTGCTCAGCCTCTCCACCACGCCTCCAGACACATTGCGATCTCGCCTCGGAGAATTTTGTGGCGTCATACTTTTGGATGACGCCACTCCTGGCCGATCTCGATTAGGATTCAACTCGATTGCTTGACGCCAGCCGCCACTGTTGCCGGTTATTCTGCCGATTGAAAGTATGGCGATCGGTATTTTTTAAGCGCGGATACTTTATCGAGGTTTTCCATTGTCGCGAAAGACGGTGTTTTCATCGGCTCAGTTGCCACCGCATCTTGACGAACGCGAGCGATTTTCCCTGTGGCAGGACATCCACGTCGCGGAAATATGGTCGGTGGAATACGGCATATCGGAAAACCTGCCCTTCGAGGCCTCGATCGAAGCCACGGCTGTCGGTTCACTGGTTCTCGGTCAGATGTCCGGAACGATCAAGCAGGCGACAAGGAAGGCGAGCAACATCGCCGAGGACGACAATGACGGCTATTTGCTGTTGATCAACAAGGCCGACACCCTCTTGTCGGGCGTGCAGGTCGGCCGCGAATATGCCGTCGGTCGGGGAGAAGCGGTCCTCGTCACGGCCTCGGAGGCGCTGAAAATGACCGGTGCCGACAGCAATATCTGGACCAATGTGGTGGTCCCACGCGCGGTCCTCATGCGCGCCTTCCCGCAGATCGACGACCGGCTGGGGTTGAAGATCGGCGCCGACAACGAAGCCCTCGATCTTCTCAAGCGCTATTGCGAGCTTCTTGAAAGCGGCAGCCCGCTCGCCTCGGCCGATCTCATAACCCATGCGACGGACACGATCGTGGACCTGATCGGCCTGGTGACCGGGGCGAAAGGCCGGGCTGCCGAATTGGTCGGCCTTCGCGGCCTGCGCGCCGCCAGGCTGGAGGCGATCCTGGCAACGATTGCCGAGGATTTCGCCGATCCTGGCATCTCCGCCCAAGGTGTCGCGCAACAGCTCGGCCTGTCGGCGCGCTACGTCCATGATCTCCTTCAGGAAACCGGAGTGAGCTTCTCCGAGCGCGTTCTCGAACTGCGGTTGCAGAGCGCCCACAGGATGCTCTCTCAGAGACACAGCGACATGCGGATTAGCGATATCGCGATGACGAGCGGGTTCAGCGATGTATCGTATTTCAATCGCTGCTTTCGTCGCCGTTTCGGCTATACGCCGACCAGCGCCAGATAGGTTGCGGCATTTTCTGTGGCCGGCCCTGGCGCGGCGTCCGATTCTCTCTTTGAGAGGCCGGTGCGGCGGCACCTGCGCGATCGTGGCGCAGAACTGCCACAGTGCGCGCAAAAGGCTCGGCTTTTCGCTCCAGTCCAATTCCAGTGCGGCCCTGCCCAAGACAAGCCCGAGCTCCAATGGCATGTCAGCCTCAGGGTGAAATGACTATCATGTCAGGGGTTTGGATGCCGCAGAATGGTTTTGGTGGCCGCAGGGCTAACGCGTGGAAATATCTGGCGCTGACGTCGACCGCGCTGGTCGGATTCGGCCAGCCGATCGCCGCGACGGCGGCCGATGCCTGGACCGGCACCACCTCCACGGATTGGTTTACCGCCGGAAACTGGAACGCTGGGTCAGTGCCGACGGCGGCCGATATTGTATATATCAGCAATTCGACACCGAATCCGACTGTTATCAACGCTGGCAACGCTTTTGCCGACGATATTTACCTTGGCTTTGTAGCTTCTTCGGACGGCAGCCTTGTCGTTTCGAACGGCACGTTGACGACCGACCGAGCATTCTTATCCTGGGGGGATAACTCCACTTCTGATGTCACCGTAACAGGTGCGGGTTCCTCGTGGACCAGCAGCAGTTTGGTGGTTGGTAGTTTCGGGCTGGCTACGCTCGATATCCTCAATGGCGGTGTCGTGACGGATGCTGTGGGTATTGTTGCGGGCGCCAGCAACGTTCAAGGCGTCGTAAAGATCGATGGCGCCGGCTCAACGTGGCTTAACACTGATAGCCTCACGGTCGGCAGTTCCGGCGTTGGTGCGGTAACGGTTTCCAACGGCGGCAACGTCATCAGCGACAGCGCCTATATTGGCCGATATTCAGATTCGATCGGCTCGGCGACGATCGATGATGCCACCTGGACAAACAATGGAACGCTCTATGTCGGCCATGATGGCGACGGCGCGTTGATAATCACCAACGGCGGTGTGGTTAGCAATGCTGATGCCATGGTGGGCTACAGCACCGATTCAGCCGGTAAGGTGATGGTCGATGGCATCGGCTCAACCTGGCTCAACAGCGGGAACTTGTCCGTCGGCGTCGACGGGACAGGTACGTTGATGGTCTCGAACAGCGGAAAGGTCAGCAATACTTCAGGTTATATTGGCGCCTCCGCGGGTTCGACCGGCAAGGTGTTCGTCGACAACTCGACCTGGACAAACAGCGGATCGCTGGGTGTCGGCGATTTCGGCACCGGCACTCTGGCGATCAGCCATGGCGGCGACGTCAGCTCCAATGGGGGGACTATTGGCGCGAATGCCGGCTCGACCGGCAGCGTGTTCATCGAAAATGCCGGCTCGACCTGGACCAACAGTTCCGACCTGGCTGTCGGCGATTTCGGCACCGGCACGCTAGCGATCAGCAACGGCGGCGCTGTCAGCAATGACAAGGCCTATGTTGGCAAGTCGGCGGGCTCGACCGGCATCGTGATAGTCGTCGACTCAACCTGGACAAACAGCGGGTCGCTGATCGTCGGCGATTTCGGCAAGGGCGCTCTGCAGATCACGCAAGGCGGCGCGGTCAGCAACAGTTGGGCAACTGTTGGCGCGAAGGCGGGCTCGACCGGCATCGTATTCGTCGACGGTGCCGGCTCGACCTGGACAAACAGTTCGGACCTGATCGTTGGCGATCAGGGCACAGGTACGCTGACGGTTTCGAACAAGGGCACGGTCAGCAATCAGAACGGCATTTTGGCAAATGTTGCGGGCTCCACCGGCACGGCGACGGTCGAGGGTGCAGGCTCGACCTGGGCCAGCGTAGCCCTTTTCGTCGGTTTCGCCGGCACGGGCGAACTGAACATCCTCAACGGCGGCGCGGTCAACAGTGGCCTGGGCTTCGTTGGTTTCGGTTCGGGTTCCGCCGGCACAGTGACCGTCGACGGCGGGGGATCGACCTGGACAAACAGTTCCAACCTGTTCGTCGGCGATCAGGGTACCGGCACGCTGAATATCTCGAACGGCGGCAAGGTTAGCGATACCACAGGCTATGTGGGCGCATTCTCTGGCTCGACCGGCACGGTGACGGTCGACGGCGGGGGTTCGGCTTGGAACAACAGCTCGGACCTGTTCGTAGGCGGTTTCAGCACGGGTACTCTGACGATCTCGAACAGCGGCACGGTCAGCAATGGCTGGGGCTATATCGGCTACGTTGCCGATTCGACCGGCATGGCGGCGGTTGACGGCGCGGGATCGAAGTGGACGAACAGCGGGGACCTCTATGTCGGAGGCTTTGGCACGGGCACGGTGACGGTTTCGAAAGGCGGCGTGGTCAGCAATGGCTTGGGCTTGGTTGGCTACGCCGCAGGTTCGGTCGGCACGGTAGCGGTCGACGGCACAGGCTCGACATGGGCCAGCAGCGGAGATCTTGATGTCGGCGTTAGTGGAACAGGCACGCTGACGATTGCCAATGGCGGCGCGGTGTCGAGCGGCGGCGTGGTCAACATCGCCGCCATGGCGGGCTCCGTCGGCACGCTCAACATCGGTGCGGCGAGCGGATCGCCAGCGGCGGCCGCGGGCACGCTCAATGCGGCGAGCGTCCAGTTCGGGCCGGGCGCGGGTGCGATCAACTTCAACCACACCGATACGAACTACGCCTTCGCGTCGGCGATCGGTGGCGCAGGCACGATCAACCAGATCGCCGGCGCGACGAACCTCACCGCCGATTCGAGCGGCTTCACCGGTGCCACCAATGTGGATGGCGGGCGGCTGGCCGTAAATGGTTCGCTGGCCAATTCGCTGGTGACGATCTTCGGTGGCACGCTGGGCGGCAACGGCACGGTGGGCGGTGTCATGGCGCGGTCGGGCGGCATCATCGCCCCCGGCAATTCGATCGGTACGCTCCACGTCGCCGGCAATCTCGACCAGGCGGCGGCCTCGATCTACCAGGTCGAGCTGACCTCGACCGGCCAGTCCGATCTCATCCACGCGACGGGCACGGCGACGATCGCCGCCGGTGCGGTCCTCGACGTGATCAAGACCAACGCAGCACCTTACGTGGCGGGCACGCATTACACCGTGCTGCAGGCAGACATGGGCGTCACCGGCACCTACACGCTCAGCGGCCTAGGCCCGTTCACCGGCCTTTTCGCGAGTTACGACCCGACGCATGTCTATCTCGACGCGACGCAGGCAAAATCCTTCGCCGAGGTCGGCCTGACACCCAACCAGATCGCCACCGGCGGTGGTGCCGAAAGTCTTGGCAGCGGTAATCCGCTGTTCGATGCGATATTTGCTTTGCCGAGCGAAGCAGCCGCCCAGGACGCCTTCGACCAGCTTTCCGGGGAAATCCATGCCTCGGCCAAGGGCATGCTGCTTGAAGACAGCCGCTTCGTCCGCGACGCCGCCAGCAATCGCATTGCTGCTGCCTTTGGCGATGGCGGCGCGGCGGCGCTGCCGGTCATGGCCTATGGCGAGGGTGGGCCGGAAATGGTGGCGGCCGATACCGACCGCTTCGCTGTCTGGGGCCAGGTGTTCGGTTCGTGGAGCAACACCGACAGCGACGGCAATGCCGCCGCCTTCGACCGCTCGACCGGCGGCCTGTTGGCCGGCGCCGACACTTTGGTCGGCGGCTGGCGTGTCGGCCTCATCGGCGGCTACGGCCATTCCTCCTTCGATGCCGACGACCGCGATTCATCGGGCAAGGGTGATAGCTATCATCTCGGTCTCTATGGCGGCACCAACTGGGGTGCCATCGCCTTCCGCAGCGGTGCAGCCTATAGCTGGAGCAGCATCTCGACCAGGCGCTCGGCTGCTTTCAACGGCTTTGCCGATCAACTGTCGGCGGACTACGACGCCGGCACCGCGCAAGTGTTCGGCGAACTCGCTTACAAGGCTGATGCCAGTGGCTTCCATTTCGAACCCTTCGCCAACCTCGCCTATGTCAGCGTGCACACCGACGGCTTCACCGAAACGGGTGCTGCCGCGGCGTTGACCAGCGCCAGCACAAACAACGACGCCACCTTCACCACGCTCGGCCTTCGCGGCGCGACCGACTTCGCGCTTGGCGGCATCGATGCCACCGCTCGCGGCATGCTCGGCTGGCGTCACGCCTTCGGCGATGTCACGCCGACCTCCGCTTTCGCCTTCGCCGGCGGCGATCAATTCACCATCGCCGGCGTGCCGATCGCCAGGGATGCCGCGGTGATCGAGGCCGGCCTCGATCTCAACATGTCGGCCAATGCGACGCTCGGCTTGTCCTATACCGGCCAGTTCGGCAGTGGCACGGTCGACCAGGGCGCGAAGGTCGATCTGGGCGTGAAGTTCTGAACGACGGTGGCGAAACCGGGTTTGCAGCACGAACCTGCACGCTGATCCGCCCTACTCCGGCGACGGCACCGGCGGCTTCGAGGTCAGTGCGGTGCCGGCGGCCGCGACGATGACGGCGGCGATGCCGGCCAGTTGCGGCGCGGTCAGGCTCTCATGCAGGAACAGGAAGCCGGCCAGCGCGCCCAATCCTGGCTCCAGGCAGGTCAGCGTGCCGTAGATGCGGGCCGGCATCCGGGTCAGCGCCACCATCTCCAGAAAGAACGGCAGCGCGCTCGAGAACAGGCCGACGAGCAAGGCACTGACCAGGATCGACGGCGCGAGCAGGCCAGCTCCCGCCTGCGCCACGCCGAAAGGAAGCACCAGCACGGCGGCGATCGCCATGCCGTAGGCGGTGGTGCGGGTGCCGAGCTCGGCGCCCGCCTTCTGCGCCAGCACGATGTAGAGCGCCCAGAAACCGCCAGCCGCCAGCGCCAGCATCACCCCAGTCGGATCGAGCGGCTGGAACGAACGGATGAAGGGCGACAACAGCACGATGCCGGCGACCGCCAACGCGATCCAGGCAAAGTCGCCGGCGCGCCGCGAGGTCAGCGTCGCCACCAGCAGCGGTCCCGAAAACTCCAGCGCCACCGCAACGCCGAGCGGAATCGTGGCGAGCGCGGCGTAGAACAGGAGGTTGAGCGCGCACAGCGTTACCCCATAAGCGACCAGCCACGGCACGGTGGCGCGCGAAGGCCGCATCTGCCAGGGCCGTAGCACGGCGATCAGCATCAGCGCGCCGACGACCAGCCTCAGCGTCGTCGTGCCCTGCGCGCCGATCACCGGAAACAGGCTCTTGGCGAAAGTGGCGCCGATCTGGATCGACACCATGGCCCCCAACAGCGCCATCACAGGCAAAGGCGCCGCTTCGCGACCGACAACCGGCGTCGATGTCACTTGATCCCGTCCTCCGTACGCCATCAGGCAAACGCTGCGTCATGGGAGATAGGGCGAACCGGCCCGCTCGTCGTGAGGCAGGGCCGGCATCTCGATGGGGCAAGAAAGGGCCGGACGAGCCGGCCGCCCTCAGACGCGGCCGTTGCGCGCGTTCGGCAGTCTCGTGATCGCTGTCAGGACCAGCAGCGCGGTGCCGCCCAGAAACGCCATGGCCCCCAGCGACAAGGCAATGCCGACATTGACGATGGCAAAGGCCAGCGCAAAGGGCGCGACGGCCGAAACGAGCAGCCGGGCCGATGTGACGCGCCCCTGCAGACGGCCATAGTCCGCACTGCCGAACAATGTCAGCGGCAGGGCGCCGATGACGATGCTGAAAAGCCCGTTGCCCATGCCGAAGACGACGGCGAAAACCATCGCGCCTGCAACGGAAGGCGCCGTGCAGTTCAGCACGACGACCCCGCTCGTCATCAGGCCGGCCGAGATGATGGCCAGCGTCAATGGCGGCAGGTTGATGCCGAAGATCATGTTGATGAAGCGGCTCAACACTTGTGACGGCCCGAACAGCGTTCCGACGACGGCAGCGGTCGCCCCGAGGCCAAGTCCGGAAAGCAGCGGCACCATATGCACCAGGACAGCGGCGCCAAGCAGGTTCTGCAGCGAGAAGGCGATGACCATCAACGCGAAGCCGAGCGGCCGCGCCGAGGCCGGAAGCGATCCCTGGACATGCCGTGGCGGCTCGGTCGCCGAGCGCCTGCTCTTGGCCAGCCCGTGCGAGAGCCAGGCGTGCAGCGGCAGGCAGACGAGCAGGTTCAGCCCCGCGAAGACGAGATAGACGGTTCGCCATGACATCTGCGCGTGCAGGGCCGAGGTGATCGGCCAGAACACGGTCGATGCGAAGCCGGCGATGAGGGTGAGATAGGTGATGCTGCGTTGCGCTGCACGCGGCCTTATCTGCACAAGGAGCGCGAAAGCGGCGCCGTACTGGACCAGGTTCGATGCCACTTCCAGCACGATCAGCGCCGCCACGAAGGCCCCGGCCGCCGGCGCGTAGGCACAGGCGGCGAGCGCAGCCGCGGCAAGGATCGAGCCGACGGTCATGATCTTGCCGGCGCCGAAGCGGTCGATCCAGTTTCCGAGCCAGGGCGCCGTCAGCCCGCCAACCAGCAGAGCCGCCGAGAGCGCGCCGAAAATCCATTCGGTCGGCCAGCCCAGATCGCTGGCCATATCGGCGGCGAGAATGCTGAAACTGTAGTACAGCGTGCCGTAGCCGATGATCTGGGTGACGCCGAGGGCGGCAATGGCGGCCAGCGGCGAGCGCTCCGGGACTTCGAGATCGGAAAGGCTTCGATCACTTGATGCCACGGTCATGGTTCACTACCTCGCCATCTTCCTTGGTGAAGCGGACCACCGGATGGTCGAGCAGATCGAGCACGAGCTCGGACGGACGGCACAGCCGCGTCCCCTTGGGCGTCTCGACGATCGGCCGGTTGATCAGGATCGGATGCCTCAGCATGGCGTCGATCAGCTGTTCATCGGTCCATTTGGCGTCACCCAGGCCGAGTTCGGCATAGGGCGTACCCTTTTCGCGCAGCAGAGCGCGCGCCGGAATTCCCATGGCGGCGACAAGCTGGCGCAAGCGGTCCCGGCTGGGCGGATGTTTCAGATACTCGATGATGTCAGGCTTCTCGCCGCTCGCCTGGATCATGGCAAGCGTGTTGCGCGAGGTGCCGCAGTCGGGATTGTGGTAGATCGTAGCGGTCATGGCTTGGCCTCGACGGCAAGAGGTTGGATTTCGGATTGCTGATGCGGCGCGGTCGGGACGATCGCCCGGGCTGTCGGCGCGACGATCACTGAACCGGTCCCTTCACATCGGCGGCGCAGCAGTCTGGAGCCAACGCCGAAGCGCGGATCTCCAGCCGGCCGGAGCAGCAATCCTCCATCAGGAAACGGATGAGGCCGCTCAACGTGTCATATTCGGCGCTGTAGACCATGGAGCGCGAAGCGCGCCGCACGCTGATCAGCCCTGCCCGCTCGAGCTCCTTCAGGTGGAAGCTCACATTCGAGGCCGAGACCTCGACTTTTTCGGCGATGGCGCCCGCGGCAATCCCGTCCGGACCGGCGATCACCAGATGCCGCAGGATGCGCAGGCGCGTTTCTTGCGAAAGAGCCGCAAAGGCGGAAAGGGCTTGACGTTCATCCATATTTCAACAATCCTAAAAATGTTGAAACAAGGATTACCGCACATGCTCGTTTCTGACAATCGGGAATTTGAACCCGCTGACGTCGTTGATCCCGACGACATCACCATCGCTGGCTTGCTGGAGTTTCTGGCGGGCTACGAGGACCGGCGCCTGGTGTTCTTCTACGACGGCCGGCCGGTGAGGCCTGTTACCACGTCACCGAGGTGAAGGCCGGCCAGTTCGCTGCGCTGGACTGCGGTGCAAACCCGGAATCCTGGGCCGAGATCTTCGTGCAGCTCTGGGACGTCGAGGAGGACCGCACGCATATGCCGGCCGGGAAATTCTCGGCGATCATCCGCAAGGTGACGGAGCATGTCGGCCTCGACCATTCCGCCAAGCTTACTTTCGAAGTCAGCGACGGCGTGCGCCCGATGCAGCTCTACCGCGCCGCGCTTCCCCGGCTCGCCGGTGATGCGGTGCATGTCGAGCTTTCGCCGCGGCCGGCAAGCTGCAAGCCGCGTGACCGCTGGCTGGAGGAAGAGAGGAAAGCCAAGGCCTGTTGCGGACCTTCGGCCGGACCGGAACCTTGCTGCGGCTGACGTTTCGCAGCCAAGCAGATGGCTTGGCGCCGTCTTGACGGACGGCCTTCCGCTCCCTCAGTTCAGCGATTTGCGCCGCGGCGGCGGCGTGCGATCGCGTTGAGGCAGCGGGCGCGGAACGCTGCCCCGCAGCGGGACCTGCGGCCATGCCGGCGAAATGAGCTACGGCGTGGCGCGGAGGTTCCTGCGGATGCGCCGCCTGCCCGTTCCACGGGCTTTCTCCGCCACCACGGCGGCGATGTCGACCACGTCGGCCTCGCGCGATCTGCCGTTGGTGGCCTTGTGGAGCCGTTCGTAAGGCAGCAATTCCTTGATCCGGGCATTGAGCGACGCGATTTCAGCTTTGAGGTCCTCGCATTCCTGCCTCTGGACATCCAGCTGTATCTGTTCCGATGCTTGTTGCAGCGCAAGCTGCGAAAGATTGGCGTTCGCTTTCGAAAGGCTCGTCTTGTCGTTTTCGTTCTCGTCGGTGAGCGAGGACAACTTTTGATCGGCGATTTTCTTTTCGGCCAGGGTGTCGTTCAAGTCGGTCTTGAGCCTGGCGATCTCGGCTGTGGCCTCGCTGTTCTCGTGCGAGGCCCGCTCCAGCCGTGATTGCAGGTCCTGGATCTCGGAACGCAATCCGCGCATTTCCATCTGGCTGCGCGCGAGTTCAGCTTGCCTGTCGCCTTCCATCATGCTGGCCGCTTCGGTCATTTCCGACAGCTTTGCCTGGGCAGTCTCGAGTGACTTCTGGAGCCTTATCTCCTCCTTCTCGCTCTTGCCGAGCGCGGCCAGCAGTTCGGCAAGCCGCGCTGCTTCGCTGGCATGGATCGTCGAGAGCTCGTCGAGCCTGTGGCGCGTCTGGGTTTCCCGCTTCAGCGCCTTATCAAGCTCGATCGACAGGCTGACATGTTTTTCCCGCAGCATCTTGCTCTCGCGCAGGCGCCTGTTGGCCTCGACCGCCCTGGCCGTCAGCCGCTTGGCGATGTCGCCGAACTCCGCGTCGCGTTTTGCGCCCGCATTGGCCGTTTCGGCAAGTTCCAGCCTGGCCGCTGCGAGCGCTGCGCGAAGCGCCTCCCTGTCCTGGACCAGGCTTGTCTCGCGCTGTTGCAGCAATTCGCAGGCGCTTTCACGCTCGCGCAGCTTTCTTGCCGTGTCGTGCAGCTTTTCCGACAGCGTTCTTTGTTCCGCGACTAGGTCGCCATTTGCGAGCTCCAGCTCGTTGGCGCGAAGAATATCGGTGTGGAGGATGTTGAGGAACTCGCGCGTCAAATGGTGTGAGGTAGCGATCTCCGACAATTTGCCGTTGATCTCGTCCATATAGTTCCTGGCGTCATGGAACATCCCTTCGAAGGCACTCAATGCCGCCATCCGGGTCTGGGTATGGGGCGTCAGTCGTGGTGCGGTTTCGGTATCGTCGGCGTTGCCCGCGCCGTCCGGATTATCCGCATCATCCGCATTGGCCTCGGGTGCCGAGGCCTCGGCTCCTGGCGCGGAATCTGGGATATAGCCGCTGTCCGGCGGCGCGTCGTATTCGGTATCGAGGCTGGCATCCAGAGCGTCCGCCAGATCGGCCTGCAGCTCCTGGAGTGCATCATCTACGTCTTCGGCACGCTTGATCAGACCCTTGAAATTCATAACGAATGCCCTTTACGCATACCCCATTCAGTATTTAATAATTGGCTAATATGTATGCTTACATCCACTGATTGCGCAGGGGAAGCCCCCCATTAGGGGGAGCGTAAAGTTGGACATTTGGGGTTGGGATGCGGCGGGCGACCAGTGCCGCGGCCGTCTTTTTGCAGAATTGACGCACCCGATTTCTGGGTGGAATCTGATGCGGAAAATCCTGGATCCTACCTTCCCCTCGTGGAAGGTAGGACTGAGGCGCTGGCGCTGAAGGATGCTCGTCCTGTAGCGCCGCGCCAACTCCGCCCGCTGCTTGCAGCGACCCTCCCCACAAGGGGAGGGTAAAAGTCAGCCCGCCATGGCCAGCGGCACGGCGCTTTTGTTGGGGATCTGGATGTCGATTTCCAGCGTCGACATGGTCTCGCCGCGGTCCATCGAGATTTGCAGATAGTCCTGGTCGATCTGCACGTGCTTGGCGATGACGGCCATGATCTCCTCGCGCAGCACGGAGACGAGATCGGGCTGGCCACGGCTGCGGCGTTCGTAGGCGAGCAGCACCTGCAGCCGCTCACGCGCCACGGGCGCGCTGGAGCGCCGCTTGAAGAGGTCGAGAATGTTCATGCCGCCCTCCTTCCGAGCAGCCTGTCGAGGAAGCCCTTGCGCTCGAAGGGAACCACGACCGGCAGGTCTTCGCCTTCCAGTCTCCGCGCCGCTTCGATATAGGCTTTGGCGGCGGCGTTCAGCGGATCGCTCAGCGTCACCGGCGAACCGAGATTGGAGGCCCTGAGCACATCCTGGCTCTCCGGGATGATGCCGAGCAGCGGCACCGACAGGATTTCCAGCACGTCGTCGATGGACAGCATCTCGCCGCGAGCCGCGCGGCCGGCATCGTAACGCGTCACCAGCACGTGCTTGGCGATTTGCTCGCCCTGTTCGGCACGCATGGTGCGGGCGTCGAGCAGGCCGATGATGCGGTCGGAATCGCGCACCGACGACACTTCCGGATTGGTGACGATGACCGCCTCGTCAGCGAAGCGCATGGCGAGCTGCGCGCCGCGCTCGATGCCGGCCGGGCTGTCGCAGAACACATAGTCAAACACCGAGCGCAGCTTCTCGATCACCTCGCCGACGCCTTCTTCGGTCAGCGCGTCCTTGTCGCGCGTCTGCGAGGCCGGCAGCAGGAACAGCGTATCGACGCGCTTGTCGCGGATCAGCGCCTGCGACAGCTTGGCCGTGCCCTGGATGACATTGACGAGGTCGAACACCACGCGCCGTTCGGCGCCCATGATCAGGTCGAGATTGCGCAGGCCGACGTCGAAATCGACCAGCGCCACTTTCTTGCCGGTCCTGGCGACCGCGGCCCCCAATGCGGCCGTCGAGGTCGTCTTGCCGACACCTCCCTTGCCTGAGGTGACCACCACTACCTTGCCCATGAAAAAAGCCTCCGTCGCCTGATGTTGTCGTTTGTTATTGCTCCGTGCATCGCACGGCTATTGTTGGAACCTGCCATCATCCCACGCGAAACCGGTCCCAACCTTGCGGACCTGAACGTCCTGTTCGCGGTCGCGCAAAACAAGAACTGGTCCGGCGTTTTCATCCCGGCGCCCTAGTTCAGTGGCACGACGCGCAGCACGCCGTCTTCGAGGAAGGCCTGCACCGGCTTGCCGCGCGAGGCGCCTTCCATGTCCTCCGCCGTGGTGTACCAGCCGTCGATGGCGAGCAGTTCGGCCTCGTTCCTGCGGCAGAAGATGCGCGCCGAAATATTGCCTTCCGAGCCCGCAATGGCGCGGCCGCGCAGCGTGCCGTAGACATGGATCGAGCCCGCCGCAATGATCTCGGAACCGGAAGCGACCGATCCAAGCACGATGACATCGCCATGCGGATGAAAGATCGACTGGCCCGAGCGAAGGGGCGACTTGACCATCAGCGTTCCGGCCAGGGCCGGCTCCGCCGCGCCGGCTTGCTGTTCTGTCTTGGCTGCCTTGGCCGCCTTGACCCTTCCAGCCTCGGCCCTGCCCTCGTCGGGCTTGCCCGTTTCCTTGCCGCGTTCCGAAGACACCGCTTCCGTCTTGCCGGCCTCTTCCGCCAGGCCTGCCTTGCCGTTGCGGCCGGGCTGCGCCAGCAGGCCATCTGAAGTGGCCTCCTTGGCGCCGGCCAGCAGCGGCGGCAGCTCGGGCCCGAGCGAGGCCCCTTCGAGCTCGATGGCATAGACCCGGATGCCACGCGTGCCGAGCGAAGCGACCAGCGCCGCGATCTCGTCGGCCGCAGGCTTCAGCGCATTGAGGTCGAGCACCACCGGCCGCCCTGAGAAATAGCCCGGCGAATTGCCGATCCAATGATCCAGCCCCTCCAACCAAGCACCGATCGGCGCCTCCGGCGTCAGCGTGAAAGCGACGAACGAACGGGCGCGAAAGCGAATGGATTTGGTCTCCAGGGGAGCGGCAAATGTCACGGCTGGCGAATCCTTACTCAATGGTTAAAGGGTGCCGGCCGAATGGTTAACAAATGGTTAATAAAGACGGCTGGCACCTTGGAAGCCGCCAGAAATTGGAGGGTCGGCTAACCGCCAGTTGCGGATGCCGGCTGACAACACGCGGAATGTGTTGATAGCGCCGCGTCAGCAAGCGGATTACCGCCGTTCAATCGACAAGCTAGATCTCAAAATGCGCCATGACGGCAACAGGGAGGGGGCACCGCCAGCGACGACAGATCCCCTCCCGAAAGGCGCGCGCAGGTTGACAATCCTTGGGTTGATGCAACATCCTGCCGATCTTTGACCGGGAGGTAGTATGACTGTTTCGATCAACCGTCGCGTCTTTTCCGTCGGCGCGGGCACTTTGGCGCTGGCCGCGGCAGGGTTTTCGCCGGCGCGCGCGCAGCAGGCTTTTTTCCGTATCGGCACCGGCGGCACGTCCGGCACCTACTATCCGGTGGGCGGGCTGATCGCCAACGCGATCTCGGCGACGGGGCCGGCCGGCGTCGAGGGCCTGGTTGCCAGCGCCACGTCCTCCAACGGTTCGGTGGCCAACATCAGCGCCATCCAGTCGGGCGCTTCCGAATCGGGCTTCACGCAATCCGATGTCGCCTACTGGGCGCATTCGGGCACCGGCCTCTACGAGGGCAAGCCCAAGGTAGAGGATCTGCGCCTCATTGCGACGCTCTATCCTGAAACCATCCATCTGGTCGCGCGCGCCGACGCCGGCATCAAGACTGTGGCGGATCTGAAGGGCAAGCGCGTCTCCCTCGACGAGCCGGGTTCCGGCACCATCGTTGATGCGCGCCTGGTGCTCGGCGCCTACGGTCTAACGGAGAAGGACGTAAAGCCCGAATATCTCAAGCCCGGCCCGGCCGGCGAGCGCCTGCAGGACGGCGCCATGGACGCCTATTTCTTCGTCGGCGGCTATCCGACCGGCGCCATCGTCGAGCTTGCCAGCACCAACAACATCACGCTGGTGCCGATCACCGGCCCCGAGGCCGACAAGCTCCTGTCCGAACAGAAGTTCTTCTCGACCGACATCGTGCCCGCGGGCACCTACAAGAATGTCGGCGAGACCAAGACCATTTCGGTCGCCGCGCAATGGGTGACCAGCGCCAAGCAGACCGATGACCTCATCTACAAGATCGTCAAGTCGCTCTACAGCGACGAGACCCAGAAGGCGCTGCAGGCTGGTCATGCCAAGGGCAAGCTGATCACGCTCCAGAACGCGGTCACCAGCGCCGGCATTCCGTTCCATCCGGGCGCGGAGAAATTCTACAAGGAAGTCGGCGCCCTGAAATAAGAGGCCATCAACAGACTGGCGACAACGAGGCGGAAGGCGTGCTTTCCGCCTCGTTTGTCTGGGGATTCAGGATACGGAACCGACTATGAGCGACGACGACAAAATCAGGCTTTCCGGCATGGAGTTCGACGAGGAAAAGGCTCGCGAACTGGAGGAGAAATTCGACTCCGAGATCCGGTTCCGGCCGCTGACCCGGGCCGCCGGCTGGCTGGTCGGCTTCCTCCTGGTGGCCTTGTCGCTGTTTCACTATTACACGGCTGGATTCGGCTTGCTGCAGGAGATGCTGCACCGGGGCATCCACCTGTCGATGGTGCTGTCGCTGATCTTCCTCGTCTTCCCTCTGGTGAAGAAGGGCTACGACCAGCCCGCCCAATCCAGCTTTCTGCGGCCGCTCGGCATACCGGTTTTCGACTGGCTGCTGGCGCTTGCCGCGGTGATAGCGGTCCTGCACGTGCCGATGATCCCGCTCGACGATCTTGCCTTCCGCGTCGGCAACCCCACGACGACGGACGTGGTGCTCGGGCTGACCCTCATTCTGCTCCTGCTGGAAGCGACGCGCCGGTCCGTCGGCATCCCGCTGCCCATCATCGCCATCCTCTTCATGGCTTATGCGCTGTTCGGCCCCTATATGCCGAGCATCCTGGTGCATCCCGGCGCGTCCGTCTCCCAGCTCGTCGACCACCTCTACCTGACGACGCAAGGCATCTACGGCATCGCGCTCGGCGTCGTCGCCACCTACGTTTTCCACTTCGTCCTGTTTGGCGTCTTCGCCACCCGCATCGGTCTCGGCCAGCTCTTTCTCGACTGCGCGGCATGGGTCGCCGGCCGCTACGCCGGCGGTCCGGCCAAGGTATCGATCTTCGGCTCGGCCCTGTTTGGCATGATCTCTGGCTCGTCGGTCGCCAACACCGTCACCGTCGGCTCGCTTACCATCCCGGCGATGATCCGGCTCGGCTACAAGAAGCATTTCGCCGCCGCGGTGGAGGCGGCTTCCTCCACCGGCGGGCAGGTGACGCCGCCGATCATGGGAGCCGCCGCCTTCCTGATGATCGAGTTCCTCGAACTGCCCTACACGACCATCATCCTGGCAGCGATAGTGCCGGCCTTCATGCACTTCTTCGGCGTGTTCATGCAGGTGCATTTCGAGGCCAAGCGCACCGGCTTGCGCGGCCTGCGGCCGGACGAGATGCCCGACGTGGTCGAGGCATTGAAACGGGACTGGCCGACCATCATCCCACTCGTCGTCCTGATCGGCGTGCTTCTTGCGGGTTATACGCCCTACATGGCTGCCTTCTGGGGCATTACCCTTTGCATCCTGGTCGGCCTGTTTAACCCGCGCCGGCGCATGTCTGTCGCCGACATCGTGGTGTGCCTGCGCGACGGCGCCAAGTATGCGCTCGCCGTCGGCGCTGCCGCCGCCACGGTCGGCATCGTCGTCGGCGTCGTCACCCTGACCGGCGTCGGCTTCAAGCTGTCCTACATCGTCACTTCGACGGCAGGCCATCTGTCGCTGCTGTTCGGCACCTTTATCCCCGAAGCGATCTTCTCAACGCACGGGCTGACCCTTTTGTTCACGCTGATCATGACCGGCGTGGTCTGCATCCTGATGGGTTGCGGCATCCCGACGACAGCGAACTACATCATCATGGTGACGATTGCCGCGCCGGCACTGGTGATGCTCGGCACCGAGCCGATCGTCGCCCACTTCTTCGTTTTCTATTATGGCCTGCTGGCCGACATCACGCCGCCGGTTGCGCTGGCTGCCTACGCTGCCGCCGGCATGGCGGGAGCTGATCCATTCAAGACCGGCAACACTGCCTTTCGGCTCGGGCTCGGCAAGGCGCTGGTGCCTTTTGTCTTTGTCTTCTCGCCGTCGCTTCTCCTGGTGACGAAAGATTTCACCTGGCCGAACTTCTTCCTGGCTTTCTTTGGCTGCGTGCTCGGCATCACCTGCCTGGGGGCCGCCCTCTCGCGCTACCTGCTCGTGCGCACCCGGCCATGGGAAAACGTGTTGCTGGTCTTGGCCGCCCTGCTTCTGGTGGCGCCCGAACTCTATTCGTCCCTACTCGGCCTGGTTCTGACCATTCCCGTCGTCTGGCGCCATTGGAGCGCGCGCAACGTCGAAGAGGCGCGACCGGCTTGATCAGCGCCGCCCCAACGATCCCTCCCCGAGAACTCAAAGGGGCAGGAAACGTTTTGGGGACTTCAGGAAGTCAGCGTGCTCTCAACCTGAATCTGACGCGAACCGCCAGGATCGGTTCCGCGGGGGAAAAGTTCCCCGAGAGCTGACAGACAGCCTTCGACATCAGAAAGCGACAGCCGGAGTTTCAAGTCATTGAGGGTCAGTGACGAAAGGCATGATGTCCACGCCGTCTCCCGGGAAGACGGTGAAATGCGGATGGCTTTCGAACAGGCGGGCGGCGGCATCGATTGTATCGGCCTCGACGACAATGTAGCCGCAGAAAGGGTTCACGGCGTCTGCGACCCCATCCTTGGTAACGCGCGTCGTCCTCCCGACCATGCCGCCGCGATCGGGGAAAGATGCGGCATTTCTCTCCTCCCAGTCCGTCCACTGCTGTAGGCCGACGCTATCAATCGCATCTTGCTCGGGCTTGGGCAGGCTGCGAAAGCGGGCAAGGTCTTCAGGCTTCATGGTGTAGACGGCAAGAAAGCGGGGCATGTGACGGTCTTCGCGCTGACAGAACCGATGCCAGCCTAGACTCTCGGTTGGCCGAAGTCACTAAGCACTACCACCCTCAGGCACGGCGAATTGCCCTTGTCCGGGCACTTTCGGATCATCTCACTCTCCTTTCGAAAAGGGCCACGGTCGGGCCCTTCAGTCGCGGTGCTCCGGCACTCCTTTCAGCTGGTCCTTGGTCCATTGGGTCACGGCGTGGCGCCGTCCTCGTCGCGCATGAGTCGAGCTCGGTGACGGCCACCGGGCTCGGCGAAGGGCGAGGAACGCCAGCCGTTCAAGTTTTCTCCGCGTCCGCGCAGGTCACTAAACACCGCTCTTGGCGCTGCGATGGAGTCGTCATCGCATCGTCTCTGGCCAGCTTCAGGCCGGCGCCTGGTCGGATGTGGGTGACCCCATGCCAAAGACATGGGGGCACATCGCTCTCAGACACTTTGATACGACTGCCCGCCAGTCAGTGAATGTTGATACGTCGCGTCACCTGACCGTTGCTTTCCCAATAGGTATGCTTCTTGGCAATGATGGGATCGTCCATTGCGGGTTGGACCTGCCCTCCCGTATCAACCGCGCGCGAGGTGACGGCGTGCTCTCCGGCGGAAGGCTTGGGCCAGTCGACGGACCATAGTTTCCAGGCAAAGTC